>JACCYJ010000090.1 GCA_013696555.1 Nocardioidaceae bacterium
TGGACCTGGCGACCAACCTGCGCTGGTCCTGGCACCCACCGACCCAGGATCTCTTCGCGGCGATCGACCCCGAGCTGTGGCTGCGATCTGGTCATGACCCGGTACGCCTGCTCGGTGAGTTGTCGACCTCGCGCCTTGACGAGCTCGGCACCGATGCGGCGTTCCAGGAGCGTCTGACTGCGGCGCACACCGAGCTGCAGCAGTACCTGGCCGGACCCCACTGGTACCAGCACGACAAGGAAACCGACGCGCCGCGCTGCATCGCGTACTTCTCGCCCGAGTTCGGCATCACTGCTGTGCTGCCGCAATACTCCGGGGGCCTCGGCATTCTGGCCGGTGACCACCTCAAGACCGCCAGCGACATGGGCATACCGATCGTCGCAGTGGGTCTGCTCTACCGGTCGGGATACTTCCGCCAGTCACTGTCTCGGGAAGGCTGGCAGCAGGAGCGGTATCCCGTCAGCGATCCTGACGGTCTGCCTCTCACCCTGCTGCGAGAGCATGACGGCACGGTTCCGTACGTCCACATCGGACTGCCGGGTGGCAAGCAGCTGGCGGCGCGCATCTGGATCGCCCAGGTCGGGCGGGTGCCACTGCTGCTGCTCGAGTCGGACGAGAAGCGCAACGCCGAGCTCGGGTACGACGTCACCGATCGGCTCTACGGTGGCGGAGCGGAGCACCGGCTGCTGCAGGAGATGCTGCTAGGCATCGGAGGTGTTCGAGCGCTACGCATCTACGCCCGCATCACCGGGAGTCCGGATCCGGAGGTGTTCCACACCAACGAAGGCCATGCCGGGTTCCTGGGTTTGGAGCGCATCCGGGAGCTGACCGAGGAGCAAGGGGTCGACTTCGACGCTGCCCTCGAGATGGGCCGCGCCGGGACCGTCTTCACCACCCACACGCCCGTGCCCGCCGGAATCGACCGGTTCCCGTGCTCGTTGGTGGAGCTCCACTTCGGCGGCCAGAACGCTTGCCCTGGGCTACCGGTCGAGCACGTGCTCGAGCTCGGCACTGAAAGCTTCGTTGGCGGCGACCCAACGATGTTCAACATGGCGGTCATGGGGTTTCGCCTGGCACAACGTGCCAACGGTGTCAGCGTCTTGCATGGGCAGGTCAGCCGGTCCATGTTCGCCGGGCTGTGGCCGGGCTTCGACTCCGCCGAGGTGCCGATCAGCTCGATCACGAACGGCGTCCACGCGCCCACGTGGGTCGCCCGCGAGGTGATGGAGCTGACTCGGGTCGTCGGTGACGGGGACCAGTCCGACCGGGTCGACGCGATCCCGTCGCGGACGCTGTGGGATCTCAAACGGCAACTCCGGCTCAACCTCGTGATCGAGGTGCGACGACGATTGCGGGAGGCATGGTTGCAGCGCGGTGCGACTCCAGCCGAGCTCGGCTGGGTCGACTCCGTCCTCGACCCTGACGTCCTCACGATCGGCTTCGCCCGGCGGGTTCCGTCGTACAAGCGGCTCACTTTGATGCTGTGTGATCCGGTGCAGCTGAAGTCGCTGCTGCTGCACCCGGAGCGGCCGGTGCAGCTGGTGATCGCCGGCAAGGCGCATCCGGCCGACGAGGGCGGCAAGCGGCTCATCCAGGAGCTGGTTCGATTCGCGGACGACCCGGAGGTCCGTCACCGGATCGTCTTCCTGCCGGACTACGACATCGCGATGGCGCAACCCTTGTACCCCGGTTGCGACGTGTGGCTCAACAACCCGCTGCGCCCGTACGAGGCCTGCGGGACGTCCGGCATGAAGGCGGCGCTCAACGGAGGGCTGAACCTGTCGATCCTCGACGGCTGGTGGGACGAGTGGTTCGACGGTGACAACGGATGGGCCATCCCCTCCGCGGACGGGGTCGAGGATCCGGACCGGCGTGATGTCATCGAGGCAAACGCCTTGTACGACCTGGTCGAGAAGGAGGTCGCCGCACGGTTCTACGACCGCGACGACGATGGCCTGCCCGTGCGGTGGCTGGAGATGATGCGTCACACCCTGAAGTCGCTCGGGCCTAAGGTTGTCTCGACCCGGATGCTGCGTGATTACGTCGAGCACTTGTACGCCCCCACGGCGCGGACCGCGCGGGCGCTCAACGATGACCACGCGGGTGCGCTCTCCCTCGCGCAGTGGAAGGCACGCCTGCGTGCCGGCTGGGACGATGTGAGCGTCGGAGCCATCGAGGCCTTTGGCGTGAGCGACTCCCCGGAGGTGGGGGGAACGCTGTCGGTCCGGGCGTCAGTCGGGCTCGGCGACATTGACCCGAACGATGTCGACGTGCAGGTGGTCCACGGTCGGGTTGATGACGAGGACATGCTTGGCGGCGGCACCGTTACCCCGCTGTCTGTCGCGGAGTCCTACGGCGACGGGTGGCACCGCTTCGACGGCGACGTCACACTGGACCGCACCGGGCCGTTCGGCTACACCGTGCGGGTGCTGCCCCGGCATGCGTTGCTGGCGGCACCGGCCGAGATGGGACTCGTGGCGAGCCCCGAGACCCAGGTCACGGCTGGGGCTGGCGGCGAGACGGTCGACATCGACTGACCCGTTGCCGGGACGACCTTCCGCCTTCGGCTCGAGTGGCGCAAGACCTTCCGCCTCCGGCTCGAATGGCGCAAGACCTTCCGCCTTCCGCTCGAATGGCGCAAGATCGCGAGTTTCCGTGGCTGGCGCTCGCGGGTTTGCGCCACTCGAGCGGGCCCGCTCGCGGGTTTGCGCCACTGGCGGCGGCGCCACAACTACCCGGACCGGCGCTGCAGCGAAGAGGGCAGCAGGATGCGGTATCCAGGCTGCTCCTACCTCCACGGACTGCCCGCCGAAAGGAACGATCGGTAGGCTCGGCTGGTGTTGTGCCCTTCGTGCGGCCTGGACACGCCCTCCGGTTTTCGGTTCTGCGGTCGATGCGGCGCCGCCCTCGAGGAGATGGCGCCAACGCGCGAGGTACGCAAGGTCGTGACGATCGTCTTTTGCGACCTGACCGGATCGACCGCCCTTGGTGACCGAACGGATCCGGAGGCGCTGCGGTCAATACTTCGCGGCTACTACGACCAGATGCGCACCATCCTGGAGCAGCACGGCGGCACCGTGGAGAAGTTCGTGGGAGACGCGGTGATGGCGGTGTTCGGTGTCCCGGTCGCCCACGAGGACGACGCGATGCGCGCCGTCCGGGCGGTGTGGCAGATGCGCTCGGCCATCGGCATGCTTGGGCTGACCGCACGCATCGGGGTGAACACCGGCGAGGTGGTCACCGGGGAGGGTGACACCCTCGTGACCGGCGACGCGGTCAACGTGGCCGCCCGGCTGGAGCAGCACGCGCCGCCGGGCGAAGTGTTGATCGGCCCGGCAACGTGCCGCCTGGTCGGCGGCGCGATCCAGGCAGAGCCGGTGCAGCTCGACGTGAAGGGCAAGCAGACCCCGATCGGTGCGCACCTGCTCCTCGCCGTGGACCCGCAGGCGCCGGGGGTCGCGCGCCGGTTGGACACGCCGCTGGTGGGGCGTACGGGTGAGCTCAGCCTGCTGCGTCAGGCATTCGAACGTGCCGTGACCGCCCAGGGTTGTCACCTGTTCACACTTCTCGGCTCGGCCGGGGTCGGGAAGTCACGCCTCGTCGCTGAGATGCTCAAGAGCATCGACGCCGCGGTGGTGCGTGGTCGGTGTCTGGACTATGGGGAGGGCATCACCTACTGGCCGGTGATCGAGGTGCTCAAGCAACTTGGCCCGCGCGCCGACCCCACGGTCGAGCTGCTCGACCGTGGGACGCCGACCACGAATGAACTGTTCTGGGCGGTGCGGTCCCGGCTCGAGGACTCCGCCGCCGAGAGGCCGCTCGTCGTGGTGTTCGACGACATCCATTGGGGTGCGCCAACGTTCCTGGACCTGGTCGACCACATTGCCGACCTCTCCCGCGAGGCCCCTATCCTGCTGCTCTGCATCGCCCGGCCGGAGCTGCTCGACATCCGACCCGGCTGGGGTGGGGGCAAGCTGAACGCCACCACCGTGCTGCTCGAGTCGCTGTCCGCGGCCGAGTCCGCCGAACTGATCGGCAGCCTTGACGACCCGCTGGGTCACGACTCACTGAGCCCACAAACGCGAGAGCGCATCCTGAACATGGCCGGCGGTAACCCGCTGTACGTCGAGGAAATGCTCGCTCTAGCCCGCGAGGGCGGAGATGTCCAGGTTCCCTCGACGATCCAGGCACTTCTGCAGGCCCGGTTGGACCAGCTCGGCGCCGGCGAACGCGCCGTGGTCGAACGAGGTGCCGTCGAGGGTGAGGTGTTCCACGGCGGCACCGTCCGCGAGCTCACGTCCGAGCCCGACCGTGAGCAGGCCAGGAAGCATCTGGTGGGGCTGGTGCGCAAGGAGCTGATTCGTCCGGCGCCGGCCACCTTGACGGGCGACGACGCCTATCGCTTCCGGCACCTCCTCATCCGCGACGCCGCGTACGACTCGCTCCCGAAGCAGATCCGGGCGCAGCTACACGAACGCTTCGCCAGCTGGCTCGACACCTTGCCAACACAGCTGGCGGAGCAGGACGAGATACTCGGTTACCACTTCGAGCAGGCAGCCCGCTACCAACGAGAGCTCGGAGAGCCCAACCAAGCGATCGAGCTCCGCGCTGCCAAGCGACTGGGCGCGGCAGGCGCGAAGGCGCTGGCCCGCGCCGACGCGCCGGCCGCCGACAACCTCCTGACCCGCGCCCTCGACCTGCTGCCACCGCAACACGCCGAACGACCGGGGATCGTTCTCGATCTTCTCAGGGCGGTGGAGATCTCCTGGGATCTGGACCGCGCGAACCTGCTGATCGGCGAGCTCGAGGCAAGCACCGACCCGAGCAGCCGGATGAACGGGCGGCTGGCCCGACTCCAATACCAGCTGGCAACAACTTCGCAGCCGATCACCATCGAGGCGCAGAACGCCGCCGACGAGGCGCTGGACGCTTTCCAGCGAGCCGGGGACCATGCCGGACAGGCGCGCGCCTGGACACTCCTGGCCGAAGTCCACTGGAAGCGCAGTCACGCAGCGGCGACGCTTGCGGCGTTGGACCAGGCGATCGAACACGCCAGACAAGCCGGGGACACGGTCGCGATGATTGCCCTCTGCCTCCACCAGATCGGTCCCCTGAAGCTCGGGCCGTTCCCGCAGGCAACAGTCCGTCAAAGACTGAGCGAGATGCGGGCGCTCGCGGCGACGAGTCCGAGGCTGGAAGCAGCCGCTCTGATCCTCGAGGCGGAGATCGCCGCGGGGGCCGGATGCTTCGACGAGGCGCGGGCCCTGTACGAGCGTTCCGACGCGATCGCCTCCCAGCTGGGACTGGCACTGCTCCGCCACCTGAACCGGGCATCTCTGGCCGATATCGAACTCCTGGACAGTCGTCCCGACGAGGCGGCCCGGCTCCTCCGCGAGTGCTACACGGTTTTTGGTGAGTTCGGCGAGACCGGCTTCCGGTCGACGATCGCGGCCACACTGGCCCGCGCGCTCTACGAGTGCGGTGAGCGCGACGAGGCGGAACGGTTCGCCATCGAAGGCGAGACCATGGGAGGCGCCGACGACGTCGTCAACTTCGCCTACGGGCGCAGTGTGCGGGCGATGGTGCTTGCCGACCGCGATCACCCGGTTGCGGCCGAGGAACTCGGTCGCAGCGCCCTCGGTTACGCGCAGGAGACCGACCTACCAGAAGTGCACGCGTTCGCGTACCTCGCGCTCGCGCATGTGCTCCGGCAGTCTGGTCGAAGCGACGAGGCACGACCCTTGATAGAGCAGGCCATCGCAAGCCACGACAGCCGCGGCGACGTCTGCTCGTCGGCAAAGGCGCGCGAGCTTCTGCGCCGGTAACTCCGCGATGCCGCGGCACGTGGTTGTCCCGGGCTGGTCGACTAGGCTCGCGCGGTCATCTCCAAGGAGGTCAGCGTGGCCGAATTCGTACGGCTCGAGGTCGGGGACGGGGTCGCCACCCTGCGCCTGGACCGGCCGAAGATGAACGCGCTCAACATCGCCGTCCAGGAGGAGATCCGCGAAGCGGCGACCGAGGCCGCAGTACGCGACGACGTCCGCGCTGTTGTGATCTACGGCGGTGAACGCGTCTTCGCCGCCGGTGCGGACATCAAGGAAATGGCGCGGATGTCCTACACCGACATGGCCGACCGCGGCGGCCCACTGCAGTCGGCGCTCTCCGCGGTCGCGGCAATCCCGAAGCCCACCGTCGCGGCGGTCACTGGCTACGCACTTGGCGGCGGCTGCGAGCTGGCGTTGTGCGCGGACACCCGCATCGCCGCCGACGACGCCCAGCTCGGCCAACCGGAGATCCTGCTGGGCATCATCCCAGGCGCCGGAGGCACTCAGCGGCTGACTCGGCTGGTCGGCCCGGCGAAGGCCAAGGACATCATCTACACCGGGCGTTTTGTCGCGGCCGACGAGGCACTCCGGATCGGCCTTGTCGACCGGGTCGTGCCCTCGGCCGAGGTGTACGAGACCGCGCTGACGTGGGCGAGGCAGTTCGCACGCGGACCGGCGTACGCCCTGCGTGCCGCCAAGGAGGCGATCGACCGCGGGCTCGAGGTCGACCTCGACAGCGGGCTGGAGATCGAGCGGCTGCAGTTCGCCGCGCTGTTCGCGACGCAGGACCGAGCGGCCGGAATGCAGTCGTTCATCGACAACGGGCCGGGCAAGGCCACCTTCGAGGGTCGCTGACCGTTCACGATTGTCGACCCGGAGATTGTCGGAGGCATCCTCTAGCATCGATCGTATGTTCGAACGACCGTCCTGTGAGCCCGAGTCGATGACTCCGCGGCAGCTCATCGACCGCATCGCGGGCATCGAGCGTGGCATGGAAGCCGCCCAGGCCGAACAACTGCGGTGCGTTGCCGCATTTGCGGCCGCGCAGCTGGCGGCCGACGTGGCAGCCGGCATCGAGCCGCGCTTGGCGGGTCGCAGTGTGGCGGTGGAAGTGGCGTGCGCCCGGGGGGTTGCACCGTCCACGGGCCGGTTTCAAGTTGAGCTCGCCCAGCAGGCGGCCGCCGACCACCCGCGCATGTTGGGGCTGTTGGCGAGCGGTCGAGTGTCATTGGCCGGGCTGCGAACTGTGGTGGAAGAGACCGCAGTTCTGGATTCGGCTCAGCGGCGTGAAGTCGACCACAACCTGGCTGGGGAGCTGGAAGTTCAGCGGCTGACCCCGGGTCAGCTTCGCGATGCCGCAGGACGACAGGTCATCGGAGCCGATCCCACGGCGGCGATGAAGCGCTGCGCGCGCGAGCGAAAAGACCGGCGGATCAGTGTGCTGGACAAGCATGACGGCACCGCGGCGATGTGGGCGAAGCTGCCCGCGGAGCAGGCATTAGCGGTCCACGAGATGCTCGACGCCGAAGGTCGCGCCATGCGCGCCGCAGGTGATGAGCGCTCGCTGACCGAGCTCATGTGTGACGTGTTCGTTCACCGCCTGACCAGTCCGCGGGCACCCGCGCTGCCCCTGAAACTGGAAACCTGCGGCGACGTCGATGGACCGGCAGGCTCGCCGAGATCGCGGGCGTTGCGGCGCCGCCTCAAGCACCGTCGCACCGCGTACACGACCCGCAGGGTGGAAGTGCAGGTGGTTTTCGCGGCATCGACCCTGTTGGGCGTGGACGACGCACCGGCGACGTTGCGAGGCTACGGAGCGATCCCGGCCGAGCTGGCCCGCCGCATCGCTGCTGACCCGGATGCCGAGCCGGTACTGCGCCGGTTGCTCTGCGATCCGATCGACGGACGACTTCTCGCCATGGACGCCCAAACCCGCTGCTTCGAGGGTGTCCACCGCAAGTTCGGTATCTGGCGCGACCAGCACAGCCGGTTCCCGTACTCCTCGACCCGTATCGCCGACCTCGACCACGTGCGTAAGTACGCGTCCGGTGGCTCCACCACCGCCGGAAACGGCCAGGGGTTGGACAAGGGTTCCCATGTGCTCCGCGACCATCCCGGGGTGGCCGTGACGGCGATGCCGACGACGACGCTGCCCACGACGACGCTGCCGGTTTTGCGGGCCAACGCGCCAAACATCCGGTGGACTCTGCCAACCGGGCACACCTACGACTCCCGGCCGCCGCCGGCCATGGGATGGGGCGGTTACTTCTGCGTCCCGCCGAAGGCGAAGCCGGACACCTGGTCTCCACTCGAAACCAAGTTCGAGCTTGCCCTGTGGCGTCACCGCCTCACCGAACCGCCGAGGCCGCATCCGCGGACGTAGGCCGATGTCGGGCAGCCAAACGTGGCAGGCTTGCCGGTCATGAACATCGTCGTCTGCGTGAAGCACGTACCCGACGCCACGGCGAACCGGACGTTCCGCGCCTCCGACAACACCGTCGACCGCGCCGGTGTCGACGGCCTGCTGTCCGAGCTCGACGAGTACGCGGTCGAGGAGGCGCTGAAGATCGCCGAGGCAGGTGACGGGGAAGTCACCGTGCTCACCATGGGCCCTGAGCCGGCCACCGATGCGATCCGCAAGTCGCTGCAGATGGGGGCGCACAAGGGCGTCCACGTCAGCGACGACGCCATCCACGGCTCCGACGCGATCGCGACCTCGCTCGTGCTCGCGGCGGCGCTGAAGCGACTCGAGTACGACCTCGTCCTGTGCGGTATGGCCTCGACCGACGGCGTCATGGGCCTCGTGCCCGCCATGCTCGCCGAGCGTCTCGGCATCCCTGCGCTCACGTACGCCGTCGAGGTCAGCATCGACGGCGACCGGGTGACGGTACGTCGTGACAGCGACACGGCGGTGGAGACCGTGGTGGCGCCCCTGCCGGCGGTTGTCAGCGTCACCGACCAGATCAACGAACCGCGGTACCCGTCGTTCAAGGGGATCATGGCGGCGAAGAAGAAGCCGGTCGAGACATGGACGCTGGCTGACCTCGACGTGGACGCGTCGCAGGTGGGCCTCGATGCCGCGGGGACCGCGGTGACGTCCTATCAGGCCCGGCCGCCACGCAGCTCCGGCACCGTCATCAGCGACGAGGGAGACGGCGGGGTACAGCTCGTCGACTTCCTGGCCGCGCAGAAGTTCGTCTGAGAGGGAACGCGCGGCCATGAGCGAGATCCTGGTGCTCGTCGACCACGATGACGGTGCGGTACGCAAGACGACGACGGAGCTGCTCACGATCGCGCGCCGGCTCGGTGAGCCGTCGGCGGTATACGTCGGAGCCGGCGCCGAGGCGGCCCGCGAGACGCTGCAGGCGTACGGCGCCGCGAAGGTATACGTCGCCGACTCTCCGGACATGGACGAGTACCTGGTCGCACCCAAGGTCGAGGTGCTGGCGCAGCTGATGGCGTCGGCATCGCCGGCCGCGGTCCTGATCCCGTCGACGCCCGAGGGTAAGGACATTGCCGGCCGGCTGGCGATCCGGACCGATTCGGGTGTCATCACCGACGCGGTCGATGCCCGGCCGGGCGGCGGGGAGGGGCTCGAGACCACGCAGTCAGTGTTCGCCGGCGGTTACACCGTCGAGGCGCGGGTCACCAGGGGTACGCCGATCGTCACGGTCAAGCCCAACTCGGCGACGCCGGAGCAAGCCGAAGGCGCCGCACAGGTCGAGTCGGTGTCGGTGACGATCCCGGACTCCGCCCGGGCCACTCGGATAACCGACCGGCAGCCCCGCACCAAATCGGGTCGACCAGAGCTGACCGAGGCCGCGATCGTCGTCTCAGGTGGTCGCGGCACTGGCGGCGACTTTGCGCCGGTTGAGGCGTTTGCCGACTCGCTAGGCGCTGCGGTCGGTGCCTCGCGTGCGGCGGTCGACTCCGGTTGGTACCCGCACGCATTTCAAGTCGGGCAGACCGGCAAGACGGTGTCGCCGCAGCTGTACGTCGCAGCGGGGATCTCCGGGGCCATCCAGCACCGCGCCGGCATGCAGACGTCCAAGACGATCGTCGCGGTCAACAAGGACAGTGACTCGCCCATCTTCGATTTGGTGGACTTCGGCGTTGTCGGGGACCTGCACAAGATCCTGCCGCAGGCAACCGAGGAGATCACTCGCCGAAAGGGCTGACACCGACGACGTGCCAGGATCATCGGATGCCACCGCCGCCCGCCTTGCCGCACGTCGACGACCCGGAGGATGCGGCTTTCTACCGGTTGTACGGCCCGTGGCAGCCGTGGACCCCGACTCAGGCTGCGCAGGCGCTCGGTGGCTGGGACCACCCCTGGTGGATCGCCGGTGGCTGGGCGATCGAGGCATTCAGCGGCGTACCGCGGCGGCACGAGGACATCGATGTCGCCCTTTGGCGCAAGGACATCCCTGGCCTACGGGCATACCTGAGCCCGACCTACCACGCCTGGGCCGCCGGCTCCGGGATGCTGGCGCCGCTGACCGATCAGAAGCCGCAGCTGCCCGAGTGGTCGGAGCAAATGTGGATCAGGGCACATGCCTGGGCGCCCTGGATCGCGGACTTCGTGGCGACCGAGGATGCCGACGGGGCGTGGGTGTTCCGGCGAGAGCCGAGCTTCACGGCCGAGTTGGACGCCGTGACCTGGATCGACGCGGACGGCATCCGCTACCTCAATCCCGAGATCGCGCTGGCGTGGAAGGCCAAGCTGGCCCGCTCCAAGGATGACGCCGACCTGGCGGCGACCCTGCCTCGGCTCGACCCGGCGGCGCGGGACTGGCTGCGCGACACCGTCCGCCGCCAGCACCCCGAGCATCACTGGCTCAGCCAGCTGACGTGACGACTACGCTCGAGCTCGATGACGACACCAGACGCCGCGATCGCGTACTTCGACCATGCGGCCACAACGCCGATGGTGCCCGAGGTCGCTGCCCTCATGGCCGAGCACCTTGTCCGGCTGGGCAATCCGTCGTCGCTGCACGGGTCGGGCCGCGCCGCCCGTCGCGTCGTCGAGGAGTCCCGGGAGTCGATCGCCCAGCACCTCGGTGCCCGTCCCGGCGACATCGTGTTCACCTCCGGGGGCACCGAGGCCGACAACATCGCGATCAAGGGTCTCTACTGGGGGCGCCGCGGCGTCGATCCCCGACGCTGCCGGTTGCTCGCACCGGCGACCGAGCACCACGCGGTCCTCGATCCGCTTGCCTGGTTGACAGCTGCCGAAGGTGCCGAGGTGGAGCTCATCGGAGTCGACGCACACGGTCGACTCCAGCTAGCGGAGCTGCGGCGCCGCGTCGAGCGTGACCCGGCGGAGATCGCCCTCGTCACATGCATGTGGGCCAACAACGAGGTCGGTACGATCGCTCCGCTCCCAGACGTGGTGGTGATCGCGCACGAGCACGACATCCCGGTGCACAGCGATGCCGTGCAGGCCTTGGGCCAGGTACCGATCGACTTCGAGGCCAGCGCGCTGGACGCGATGACGGTTACCGCGCACAAGATCGGCGGGCCGGTGGGAGTCGGCGCGCTGGTCGTCCGCCGCGAGCTCGACGTCGTGCCGCTGATGCATGGCGGTGGCCAAGAGCGCGACATCAGGTCGGGCACGGTCAACGCCCCGGCCATCGCGGCGTTCGCGACCGCGGTCGAGCTGGCGGTGGCGCGGCAGCAGGTGCAGACAGCCCGTTTGGAGCGGCTGCGCGCCGACCTCGTCGAGCGGGTACGGGGTGTCGTACCCGATCTGGTCGTCAACGGGGATCCCGAGCCGGGACCGGAGCATCGGCTGCCGGGGATCGCTCATCTCACGTTCCCCGGCTGTCAGGGAGACTCGCTGCTGATGTTGCTTGATGCGCACGGCATCGAGTGCTCCACCGGCTCTGCGTGCACGGCCGGGGTGCCGCAGCCCAGTCACGTCCTGCTGGCAATGGGCCAGGACGAGGTCACTGCGCGCAGCTCGTTGCGGTTTAGCCTCGGCCACACGTCGGGCACAGCCGATGTCGACGAGCTGCTCGCCGTGCTGCCTGCTGCCTACGAGCGGGCGCGCGCCGCCGGTCTCACCGGGGCCGGAAGCCGCTGAGATGAAGGTCTTGGCCGCAATGTCAGGTGGGGTCGATTCCGCGGTGGCCGCCGGGCGGGCGGTCGACGCTGGTCACGAGGTCACCGGCATCCATCTGGCCCTGTCCCGCAACCCGCAGTCCTATCGCACCGGTGCCCGCGGGTGTTGCTCGCTCGAGGATGCCGGCGACGCACGCCGCGCCGCCGATGTGTTGGGCATCCCCTTCTACGTCTGGGACCTGAGCGAGCGCTTCCATGCCGATGTGGTCGAGGACTTCGTCGCCGAGTACGACGCCGGAAGGACACCCAACCCATGTCTACGGTGCAACGAGAAAATCAAGTTCGCCGCAGTGCTCGATCGCGCCCTGGCACTCGGGTTCGATGCGGTCGCCACCGGCCACTACGCCCGGCGAGTCGAACGACGACGTGATGTCGAGCTCCACCGGGCGCGTGACGTCGACAAGGACCAGTCGTACGTGCTCGGCGTGTTGACGTCCCATCAGCTGCGGCACGCGTCGTTCCCCCTCGGGGACACGCGCAAGGACGACGTACGGGCCGAGGCGAAGCGGCGGGGGCTTGCCGTCGCCGAAAAGCCCGACAGCCATGACATCTGCTTCATCACCGACGGCGACACGGCAGGGTTCCTTCGGGGGCAGCTGGGTGACCGTCCGGGCCACATCGTCGACGAGGATGGCGCGGTGCTCGGCGACCACGAGGGGGCGTACGCGTTCACCATCGGACAGCGTCGCGGGCTGCGACTCGGTGTCCCGGCCGAGGACGGTCAGCCGCGCTTCGTGCTCGACATCGAACCGGTGAGTCGTACCGTCGTGGTCGGCCCGCGCGCGGCGCTGGCCGTCGACCGGTTGGAGGGGATCAACCCGCGCTGGTGCGCTGACGTTCCCGTCGAACCGCTGGACTGCACCGCGCAGCTCCGTGCCCACGGTGAGGCGTTCCCGGCCACCGCCACCGTCGTCGCAGACCGCCTTCTGCTCGACCTGCACCGTCCGGCCGCTGGCATCGCCGCCGGCCAGGCGGCGGTGTTGTACGTCGGCACCCGAGTCATAGGCAGCGCCACCATCTCCGCGACGACGCGTACGCGGACGTGACGGCCACCGGGGTCGGGTCGATGCCCGGCTCGGATATCGCCGAAGCGGTGCGGCTCGTCACTTCTGAGCTGCCCGAGTTCGTCCATCTACCCGAGCTGCCGGAGCGTGGCGCTGCGGCCGGCGTGACCGGGCGCGGAGTGGCGCTGCTGCAGGGGCTGTCGGCGGACCTGCAGCCGGCGGGCTGGAGGTTGCAGGATGCAGCCGGCATCGATGCACAGCGGGCCGGGTCGCTGTTGGCGCAGGACCTCGACCTGTTGGAGGAGCACACCCAGGGTTACGCCGGGCGGCTCAAGGTCCAGGTGATCGGGCCGTGGACGCTGGCCGCGACCATGGAGCGGCCACGCGGGGACCGGGTCCTGGCCGACTTCGGTGCGCGCCGGGAGCTGGCACAGTCGCTGACGGAGGGGATCGCGCTCCACGTCGAGGGCGTACGGCAACGGGTACCGGGGGCACGGGTCGTCGTGCAGGTGGACGAACCGGGCCTGGCGGCGGTGCTCCGGGGCGCGGTGCCGACCGCGAGCGGTTTCTCCCGGCATCGCAGGGTGGCGACACCTGAGGCCCGAGAGACGCTGTCGGCGGTGGTCGCGGCGATCACGGCTGCCGGCGCCGCGCCGGTCGCGCATGTGTGTTCGGCCGACGTCCCGGTCGGCTTGCTCGCCGAGGCCGGCTTCGGCGCGGTGTCGTTCGACCTGTCGCTGACCGGCGGGGGAGAGGCATTTGCCACGGCGTTGGAGGCCGGGCTGGGCCTGTGGCCCGGCATCGTGCCGGCGACCGATCCGGCGGAGCGCCAAGCGCCGGGCGACGTCGTGAACGCTGTCCAGCGCTACTTCGCTGAGCTGGGATCCGACGTCGACTCAGTCGCCGATCGCGTCGTGGTCACGCCTGCCTGCGGTCTGGCGGGTGCGTCACCGGCGTGGGCGCGCGATGCGTTACGGCTGGTACGAGCGGTGTCCGAAGCGCTCGGGCGCTGAGACGGCTGTCGGTTGGACGCGAGAAGATGTCCGGGTGAGCAGGACGACGCCGTGAGAGCCCGGGAGCGGCACCGCGAGGTCTCGGAGGAGGTGGAGGAGCACCGATTCCGCTACTACAGCCTGGACGCGCCAACGGTTTCCGACGCCGAGTTCGATGCGCTGATGCGCGAGCTCGAGGGTCTCGAGGAGTCGTACGTCGATCTGCGGACACCTGACTCGCCGACGCAGAAGGTCGGTGGAGCGGTGTCGACGCAGTTCAGCGCCGTCGAGCACCGCGAGCGGATGCTCAGCCTCGACAACGCGTTCAGCCGCGACGAACTGGTCGCCTGGGCGGTCCGCATCGAGCGCGAGGTGGGGGACTCGGCTGAGTTCTTGTGTGAGCTCAAGGTCGACGGGCTGGCGATCAATCTGACGTACGAGGACGGTCGGCTCGTGCGCGCTGCGACGCGTGGTGACGGCCGGGCCGGTGAGGACGTGACGCCCAACGTACGGACGATCCGCGGTGTACCGCCACGGCTGGCCACGAGCAGTGACTCTCCGGTGCCGCGAGTGCTCGAGGTGCGGGGCGAGGTGTTCTTCCCGGTTGAGGGTTTCGAGCAGCTCAACGCCGAGTTGGTGGCCGCCGGCAAGGCGCCGTTCGCCAACCCCCGCAACGCGGCCGCCGGATCGCTGCGCCAGAAGGATCCCGCGGTGTCGGCGTCCCGACCGTTGCGGATGATCTGCCACGGCATCGGCGCCCGCCAAGGATTCACACCGAAACGTCAGTCCTCGGCCTACGCGGCCCTGTCGACGTGGGGGCTGCCGGTCAGTCCCGTCGTCACGGTGGTAGCCACGATGGACGAGGTCGAGGCGTACATCGGCTACTACGGCGAGCATCGCCATGACGTGGAGCACGAGATCGACGGCGTGGTGGTGAAGGTCGACCAGGTCAGCCTGCAACGCCGCCTCGGGTCGACCTCCCGGGCGCCACGCTGGGCGATCGCGTTCAAGTACCCGCCGGAGGAGGTCAACACCAAGCTCGTCGACATCCGGGTCAATGTCGGACGTACCGGCCGGGTGACCCCCTTCGGTGTGATGGAGCCGGTGCTGGTGTCCGGCTCCACGGTGTCGATGGCGACGCTGCACAACGCCTCGGAGGTCGCCCGCAAGGGCGTACTGATCGGCGACACCGTCGTCCTGCGCAAGGCCGGCGACGTCATCCCCGAGATCGTCGGCCCGGTGGCCGATCTACGCGACGGTACCGAGCGAGCGTTCGTGATGCCCACGCACTGCCCCGAGTGCGGGACCGAGCTCCGGCCAGAGCGTGCCGGCGACGCCGACATCCGCTGCCCCAACACGCGATTCTGCCCCGCGCAGCTGCGCGAGCGCGTCTTCCACGTTGCGGGTCGTGGCGCCTTCGACATCGAGGTCTTGGGGTACGAAGCGGCCATCGCCCTGCTCGACGCCGGTGTCATCGCCGACGAGGGTGACATCTTCGATCTCGACGAGCGGCGCCTGCTGGGCGTCGGGCTGTTCACGCGCAAGGACGGGACGCTGTCGGCAAACGGGGCACGCTTGCTCGGCAACCTCGACGAGGCCAAGTCGCGGCCGCTATGGCGTGCGTTGGTGGCCCTGTCAATCCGGCACGTCGGTCCCACCGCGGCCCAGGCTCTTGCCCGCCACTTCGCTGACATCGACGCGATCGCGACCGCGTCGGAGCAGGAGCTGGCCGGAGTCGAGGGCGTAGGACCGACGATCGCCGCCGCCGTACGCGAGTGGTTCGGCGTCGACTGGCACCGCGAGGTGGTGGCTAAGTGGCGCTCGGCCGGGGTAAGGCTGGCAGAGCAGATCGACAGGAGCACGCCACGTACCCTCGCCGGCCTCACCATCGTCGTGACCGGGTCGCTGGACGGCTACTCGCGCGACGAGTCAAAGGAGGCCATCACTGCTCGCGGTGGCCGGGCCAGCGCGTCGGTGTCCAAGAACACCGACTTCGTGGTCGTGGGCGAGTCGCCGGGGTCCAAGCACGACAAGGCGGTCGAGCTCGGCGTCCCGATCCTCGACGAGGACGGCTTCACGGTCTTGCTCACCGACGGACCGGAGGCGGCACGAGAGAGGGTGAGCAGGGCAGGGCTCACCCACGCTTAGAATCGGGGTATGCCCGCTGACCCGCCCTCCGGGGGAGCGCTCACCCGCGAGGACGTGGCTCACCTCGCCGGCCTGGCGCGCATCGACCTCACCGCCGCCGAGCTCGACCACCTCGCGCCGCAGCTGGCCGTCATTCTCGAGTCGGTGGCAAAAGTGGCCGAGGTCGCGCACGGTGACGTCCCTGCCACCTCCCACCCGTTGCCGCTGAGCAACGTATTCCGGTCCGACGACGTACGCCCCGGTCTCACCGCGGAGGAGGCGCTGGCGAACGCCCCGGAGGTCGAGCAGCAGCGGTTCAGCGTGCCGCGCATTCTCGGGGCGGACGAGTGATGGATGACACGATTCGCGCCAGCGCCGCCGATCTGGCGGCTGCGATGCAGGCCGGTGAGATGTCATCAGTCGAGATCACCCAGGCACAGCTGGACCGCATCGCCGAGGTCGACGGCGACCTCCACGCGTTCCTTCACGTCGATGCCGACGGTGCGTTGGCTACCGCCAAACGCGTTGACGACGCCCGAGCCGCTGGCGAGGCAGTGGCGGCGTTGGCTGGCGTGCCGATCGCGATCAAGGACGTCGTGGTCACGCGTGGGCTGCCCACGACGTGCGGCTCGCATATCCTCGAGGGCTGGATCCCGCCGTACGACGCGACGATCGTGACTCGGCTGCGACAGGCCGGTCTGCCGATCCTCGGCAAGACCAACATGGACGAGTTAGCGATGGGGTCCTCGACCGAGCACTCGGCGTACGGCCCGAGCCGCAACCCGTGGGACCTCGGCCGGATCCCTGGCGGGTCGGGCGGGGGTTCGGCGGCGGCAGTGGCCTCTCACCAGGCTCCGCTCGCGATTGGCACCGACACCGGCGGTTCGATCCGGCAGCCGGCCGCGGTGACTGGGACGGTGGGCGCAAAGCCCACGTACGGCGGGGTGTCTCGCTACGGGCTGATCGCGCTCGCGAGCAGTCTCGACCAGGCGGGTCCGGTGGCTCGTACCGTCCTCGACGCCGCGATGCTGCATGAGTTGCTCGGCGGCCACGACCCCCTCGACTCCACCAGTCTCGACGCCCCGGTACCCGCGCTGGTCGACGCCGTCCGCGACGCGGATGTTGCGGGCCTGCGGGTCGGTGTCGTGCGCGAGCTCGGTGGCGAGGGCTACCAACGAGGGGTGCGGGCGCGATTCGACGAGGTGGTGGGGCTGCTCACCGACGCCGGCGCCGAGGTGACCGAGGTGTCTTGCCCACACTTCGACTACGCGTTGGCTGCGTACTACCTGATCTTGCCGAGCGAGGCGAGCAGTAATCTGGCGAAGTTCGACGCGATGCGTTACGGCCTGCGGGTGCCGCCCGACGGCGTCGCCGACCCCAGTGCAGAGCAGGTGATGGCGGCTACCCGTGCGGCGGGTTTCGGCGACGAGGTCAAGCGTCGCATCATCCTCGGCACGTACGCGCTGTCCAGCGGCTACTACGACGCCTACTACGGGTCGGCGCAGAAGGTCCGGACTCTCATCCAACGGGACTTCGCGGCTGCGTTCGACCAGGCCGACGTGCTGCTCTCGCCGACGGCACCGACGACGGCGTTCCGCTTCGGCGAAAAGCTCGACGATCCGGTTGCGATGTACCTCAACGACATCGCGACGATTCCGGCCAACCTGGCCGGGGTCCCCGGCATCTCGGTACCCAGCGGCCTTGCCGACGAGGACGGTCTCCCGACCGGTGTGCAGGTGCTCGCGCCGGCCCGAGCCGATGACCGCGTCTACCGCGTGGGCGCGGTGATCGAGGCCCTGCTCGTCGAACGGTGGGGCGGCACCCTGCTGGCGCGGGCGCCGAGCGTGACGGGAACCAGATGACTGCCGCCACGTTGCTCTCCTACGACGATGCGCTGGCGCGGTTCGATCCGGTGCTGGGGCTCGAGGTGCATGTCGAGCTCAACACGGCGTCGAAGATGTTCTGTGCCTGCCCGACGACGTTCGGTGCCGCACCGAACTCGCAGGTGTGCCCGGTATGTCTCGGCCTGCCCGGTGCGCTGCCGGTGCTCAACGAGCGGGCGGTGGCGGCCGCGATCCGGATCGGACTGGCGCTTAACTGCTCGATCGCGGCTGAGTGCCGCTTCGCCCGCAAGAACTACTTCTACCCGGACATGCCGAAGAACTTCCAGACCTCACAGTACGACGAGCCCATTGCGTACGACGGGTGGACCGAGGTGGCCGTCGATGAGGCGGCGTACCGGATCGAGATCGAGCGCGTCCACATGGAGGAGGACACCGGCAAGTCGCTGCATGTCGGTGGCGCCACCGGCCGCATCCACGGTGCCAGCCACTCGTTGGTCGACTACAACCGTGCGGGCATCCCGTTGATCGAGATTGTGACCAAGCCGATCATCGGCACCGGAGCGGCGGCGCCGGTGGTGGCACGGGCGTACGTCACGCACTTGCGCGAGCTGCTGCTGTCGCTCGGTGTCTCGGACGTGCGGATGGAGCAGGGGTCGCTGCGCTGTGACGCGAACGCGTCGCTGCGGCTGGGGCAGGATGCGCCGTTCGGGACGCGGACGGAGACCAAGAACGTGAACTCGCTGCGCTCGGTGGAGCGGGCGGTGCGGTACGAGATCTGTCGGCAGGCGGCGGTCCTCACCGACGGCGGGACGGTCACGCAGGAGACGCGGCACTGGCACGAGGACACCGGCATCACCACCCCGGGTCGCAGCAAGGAGCAGGCCGAGGACTACCGCTACTTCCCGGAGCCGGACCTGGCGCCGATCGCACCCGATGTGGCGTGGGTCGAGCAGTTGCGCGCCACGTTGCCGGAGGGGCCGGGTCGGCGACGATCGCGGCTGCAGGCGGCCTGGGGGTTCAGCGATCTTGACATGCGGGACGTGGTCGGGGCCGGGGCGCTGGCCTTGGTCGAGCAGACCATCGGTGCCGGCGCGGCGCCGGCTGCGGCAAAGAAGTGGTGGCTGACCGAGCTGGCCCGCCGCGCGAACGAGCAGGGCGTGGAGCTGGCGGAGCTGCCGGTCGGTCCGGAGCAGGTAGCGCAGGTGCAGGCGTTGATCGACACCGGTCGGATCAACGACAAGCTGGCCCGCTCGGTCTTCGACGGGCTGCTGGCGGGGGAGGGGACCCCGGAGGAGATCGTCGCCGCCCGCGGGCTCGAGGTGGTATCGGACGAGACGGCGCTCGGCGCGGCCGTTGACCGCGCGATCGAGGCGAACCCCGGCGCCGCGGACAAGGTCCGTGCCGGCAAGGCTGCCGCCGCCGGGGCGCTGATCGGCGCGGTGATGGCCGAGATGCGCGGCCAAGCCGACGCCGGCCGCGTCCGCGACCTGATCCTGGCGAAGCTGTCCCCATGACAAGTCCGTGGCTGAACGTCTGGGTCAGCGGAGGGCGAGCCGCAGGATACGGTCGTCGTCGGAGGCGGGAGCGCCGCGGCCGTCGGTGTTGGACGTCGTCAACCACAACGACCCGTCCGGCGCCCGCTGCACCTCACGCAGGCGCCCGTACTCGCCGGTGAAGAACTCCTCCGGCTTGCCCACCACCCGGCCGTCATCGACACCGATCCGCCACAGCCGCTCACCGGCGAGACCGGCCATCCAGATGGCGCCGTCGGCGTAGGCCACGGCCGACGGGGACGCCTCGTCGGGGCGCCACTGCACCAGCGGATCGGTGAAGCCGTCGTCCTGGTCGGTCGCGCCTTCTACCTCGGGCCAGCCGTAGTTGTTACCCGGCTCGATGAGATTGAGCTCGTCCCAGGTGTCTTGACCGAACTCGCTGGCGTACAGGTTCCCCGCGTCGTCCCAGACGAGGCCCTGGACGTTGCGGTGGCCGTACGTCCACACCGGCGAGCCGCCGAACGGGTTGTCCGGGGCGGGGTTGCCCTCGGGTGTCAGTCGCAAGATCTTGCCGCCGAGCGAGGACCGGTCCTGGGACCGTTCGCCCGTGGAGCCGTCGCCGGTGGCGACGTAGAGCATGCCGTCAGGCCCGAAGGCGATGCGGCCACCGTTGTGGATCTGCGACGAAGGGATGCCATCGATGAGCAGCTGTTCGGGACCGAAAGATCCGCCGGGGGCGTACTCCAGTCGGACCACGCGGTTGTCAGTGGCGGTGGAGTAGTAGGCGTACAGGTACGGCTGCTCGGGATACTCCGGATGCACCGCCAGGCCGAGGAGACCACCCTCGGACGACGGCTCGGAGGCGGGGATCTCACCGACGACTTCCGGATCGCCGGATGCCTCGATGCGCTTGACCACCCCGGTGTCGCGCTCGGACACCAGGGCCGCGCCGTCGGGCAGAAAGGTGACGTCCCAGGGGCTGGTCAGTCCGGTGGCGATCGTGTCGGCGACACGGGGCACGGGTGGTGCCGAGTCGGTCGACGGTGCCGAGCTGGGTTTTTCGCCCGGCTCGCCGCTGGGTTCGCTACTAGGCTCTTGCGACACCACGACTCCGCCGCCTTCGGTCTCGTCGTTTGCACCACAACCACCGAATGCGACCGCGAGGGCGACAGCCAAGATCAGAGTTGGTGCTGTGCGACTCCCCACCGCGTCAGCGTGTCACACCGACCCAACGCTTCGGGGTCGGCGCTGCGGCTAGGGTCGGGCGACGTGGCGCTGGTATGGGTTCCGTTCGACCCGGATGGGCTCGGCGAGCTGCCAGTCGACCTCCAGGTCGTTCGCTACCCGACCGAAGAGTTTCCGGACTCCATCGCAGACGTCGAGTTCTTCGTGCCCACGTACGACGCCCGCCTTGACGTGTCCGAGGTGTTGCCGAGGATGCGTCGGCTGAAGGTCATCCAGACGCTGACCGCCGGCGTCGAGAACATCGCGCCACTGGTCCCGGACGGGGTGGTGCTGGCCAACGCCCGTGGGGTGCACGACGCGTCGACAGCCGAGCTGGCGGTGGCGCTCATGCTGGCGTCACTACGCGGCCTGCCCGACTTCGTACGGGCGCAGGCGCACGGTGAGTGGGCGTACGACCAGCGGCGAGCTCTGGCCGATCACAGCGTCCTCATCGTCGGGTACGGCAGCATCGGGGCTGCCTTGGAACGGCGGCTGATGTCCTTTGAATGCCATCTCGTGCGCGTTGCTCGGTCCTCTCGAGACGGAGTGCACGGGTGGGAAGCGCTGCACGAGCTGCTGCCGCAGGTGGATGTCGTCGTGCTGCTCGTGCCCCTGACCAATGAGACGACGCGACTTGTCGATGCCGCGTTCCTGGCTGCGATGAAGGACGGCGCAGTGCTGGTCAACGTCTCTCGCGGCGGTGTCGTCGACACTGACGCCCTGGTGGCGGAGTGCCGCACTGGTCGGCTGCTTGCGGCGTTGGATGTGACCGAGCCCGAGCCGCTACCCGCCGACCACCCGTTGTGGCGTACGCCCGGAGTGCTGATCACCCCTCATGTCGGGGGTGCGACCACTGCCATGGCCCCGCGCGCGTACCGGTTGGTCCGCGATCAGCTCCGCCGCTGGGCTGCCGGTGAGCCGCTGCAGAACGTCGTCCGCGCAGCGGGCCACTCACCCGTGCGGTGACTGACCGAGCACGGATGCCTCACCTTCCCGCTTCAGGACGATTCCCCTGAGCTCTGCGGCGTCGAGACGCTAGCTCGCCGGCGCTACGGCCCACCGGATGGTTGTCGTCGCCAGGTGGCCAGCGGCGCGGACAGCGGTGGCTTCCGTGACCGGAAGATACGGCAGCCGTAGCGGCCATCGGGCCCAGCGGGGCAGGAGGCCCACAGCCGCGGCCGCCAGCAGAGCGTAGGGAGCACGCGCGGGTAACGGCAGGGGGGGATGCAACAGCAGAAAGCGCGCGGCTGCCCGAGCCTCCGGCGTGCTGCGCAGCTCGGAACGGAACGCCGTCAGCGCCTCATCCAGCCCTGCCTTCGTGGTGGGCAGGTCCGCGGCGCCGAGAGCGGTGCCCACCCGGGCCACCTGAGCGACATAAGCGTCGCAGTCGGTTGGGTTGAGCGGCTCGGCTCCGTAGCGCTGGTAGGCGCCCAAGAAGCTGTCGGCCTCCGCCACGTGCACCCATGCGAGCAGATGAGGGTCCGACGCGGAGTACGGTTCACCGTCCGCTGTCAGGCCGCGAATCCGAGCATGGATGGCGCGTACCCGCGCGATCGCCCGCTCGGCGTCGGCCATCGTACCGAAAGTCGTGGTTGCCAAGAACGTGCTGGTGCGCTGCAAGCGGCCCCACGGGTCGCCTTGGTAGCCCGAGTGTCCGGCCACCGCCGTCATCGCCAACGGGTGCAGCGACTGCAGCAGCAGCGCTCGGATACCTCCGACGAACATCGCGGCGTCGGCGTGGACACGCCAAATGGCGCTCGACTCGTCGAAGTCCCGCGGTCCCGCGGTCCCGTGGATCCGGTCCCGCCGTTGCGGTCCCTCCTCACCGGCGACACGCTCGAACAGCATGGCGCCGAGTCGAGAGCGCACCTGCTCGATCGGAGACGTCATACCAGCATCCTTACCCGTGTCGCGCCGCCTGGCATCTCCGGCGACACTCGAGCCACGTGGCAGCGGCGGCGTCCTTCCCATGGCTGAGGGGCAAGCGCCGCGCCGGCTCCAGGGAGCTGCCGATAGGTCCGCAGCCACCCGCCGAGACGGGTACCGGCGAACCAGCCGATCCGAGGCGTCGTACGATCGGCGGACGCAGGGCCTTGACTCGCGACGCGAACCCTCCTATGCCTGGACGGGACAGCTCGAACAGGAAGAAGCCGCCGTGATCACCAGCGTGGATTTTGTCTCCATCGACGTGACCGACCAGCAGCGTGCGAAGCGCTTCTACACCACGGTCCTCGGCTTCGAGGAGCTGATCGACGTACCAATGGGCGATCCGGAAGGGCCGCGCTGGATCGAGCTGCGACCGCCCGGCGCGCGTACCCGCGTGGTGTTGTTCCACAACCCTGGGGGCACCGGCAGGTTCGCCCCGTGCGTGTTTGACACGGATGAGATTGTCCAGACGGCTAACGAGATCGAAGCGGCTGGCGGTGAGATCCTCGAGCAACCGCAGTTGGCGCCGTGGGGGTCGTGGTGGGGGCGCTTCCGTGACTCCGAGGGCAACGAGCTCGGGCTCAGCCAGCGTGAGCGGGAGATCGCATGAGCGAGGCGTTACTCCTCATCGGTACGCGCAAAGGGCTGTGGATCGGTCGCTCCGACGAGTCCCGGCGGAGCTGGACCTGGGACGACCCGCACTTCTTGATGAACGCGGTCTACTCGGTCTGCATCGACGTCCGAGGCGATGCACCGCGGTTGTTCGCCGGGGCGACGAGCGAGCACTGGGGTCCGCAGGTCTTCCGTTCCGACGACCTCGGGCACACCTGGACGGAGACTCCGAACGGCGCCATCCGCTTCCCGGAGGACACCGGATCGGCACTGGAACGGGTCTGGCAGATCCAGCCTGGCGGCGAGAACGAGCCCGAGGTCGTGTACGCCGGCTCCGAGCCGTCTGCGTTCTTCCGTTCCGAGGACCGCGGTGAGACGTTCGCGATGGTGCGACCGCTGTGGGACCACCCCCACCGGACCGAATGGGAAGCGGGAGCCGGAGGGCAGGCCATTCACACCGTCATCCCCCATCCCACCGACTCCGACCGCGTCCTGGTCGCGATGTCCACCGGCGGTGTGTACCGCACCTCCGACGGCGGCGCCTCCTGGGCGCCGGCGAACACCGGCATCAAGGCGTACTTCCTGCCCGATCCTTGGCCGGAGTTCGGACAGTGCGTCCACAAGGTGGCCAGCAATCCGAGAGCTCCGGACCGGCTGTTCGCCCAGAACCACCACGGTGTCTATCGCACCGACGACGGAGGCGATTCGTGGCAGTCGATCGCCGACGGGCTCCCGAGCGACTTCGGGTTCCCGGTCGTCGTGCACCCGCACCGCCCGGAGACCGTGTACCTGTTCCCGCTGGTCGCCGACAGCGAACGCATCCCCCCTGCCGCCCGCGCCCGCGTCTGGCGTTCCGACGATGCCGGGGATACGTGGCGCGAGCTCGGCACGGGTCTGCCGGACCACTTCTACTCAGCCGTCATGCGCGATGCTCTGCGCACGGACTCAGCCGATCCGGCAGGCGTCTACTGGGGCGCTCGCGACGGGTCGGTCTTCGGCAGCGGCGACGACGGTGACAGCTGGTCACACCTCGCGGCGCACCTACCCGACGTCTTGAGCATGCGCGCTGCGATCGTGAGCTGAGGCGAAGATGGCGCGTCGAGCATCGTCGCTGTCGGTGCCGGAACGTAGCCTTCGCCGCATGGGAAGAGGTCGACTTCGAGCGGCGATCACGGTGGCCGGGCTCGCGGCTGCGGTTGGGTTTGCCTCCGCACCCCCGTCCGAGGGCCTCGGCACTGCGCCGCCGGCGGCCAGCGCTGCTGGGCGGGAGACCCCCTCGGCTCTCGGCGATCGAAACATCTTCCCGCGCCGGATCCTGGTCGCCTACTACGGTACGGCGACGACCGCCTCGCTCGGTGTGCTCGGCGAGGCTCCCCCGGACGAGATCACCAAGAGGCTCCGCCGGGCGGCCCGGCCCTATGCGCGCTCCGGTCGCAAGGTGCAGATCGTCTACGAGTTGATCGTCACGATCGCCGACGGCAGTGCCGGCTCCGATGGTGACTACAGCCATGACATCGCCCGCAGCTCGGTCAAGAAGTACATCCGGGCCGGGCGGCGCAACGACGCGCTGGTCGTGCTTGACGTGCAGCCCGGCCGCTCGACCTTTCCCTCGGTTGCCCGCCGGTGGGCGTGGGCGCTGAAGAAGCCGCATGTCGGCCTCGCGCTTGATCCGGAGTGGCGCATGGGACCAACCGAGGTGCCGGCCCAGACGGTCGGGTCTGTCGGCGCAAAGGAGGTCAACCGCACGTCCCGCTGGCTGGCTCGGCTGACCCGGTCCCACGGTCTGCCGGAGAAGGTGTTCATTATCCACCAGTTCCGCACCGACATGGTCGAGCACATCCGCCGGGTCAAGGACCGGCGCCCGCTCGCGATGATCCAGCATGTGGACGGCTTCGGCTCTCAGGCGCAGAAGAAAGCCACGTACCATAACGTGGCCAAGCCGCGGCAGTTCCACATGGGGTTCAAGCTCTTCTACGACGAGGACAGCGACATGTTCCGCCCGCGCGAGGTGCTCCGGCTGCGGCCGCGGGTCGAGTACGTCAGCTACCAGTAGCCCCGCATGGCCACCGTGTATCACGACGACGATGCCGACCTGAAGATTGTCCAGGGCCGGCATGCAGCGGTTCTCGGCTTCGGCAACCAGGGCCGGGCGCAGGCGCTGTCCCTGCGGGACTCCGGCGTCGACGTCCGCGTCGGGTTGCCCTTGGACTCACTGCGCCGGCCGTCGGCCGAGGCCGAAGGACTGCGGGTGGTGACACCGTGCGAAGCCTGCGAGGAAGCCGACCTCGTCGTCGTCCTCGTGCCGGAGCAGGCGCAGCGGGGGGTGTACGGCGAGGCGATCGGACCTAACTTGGTCGACGGTGACGGAATGATCTTCGGCCACGGCTTCAACCTCCACTACGGCTTCATCCAGCCGCCGCCCGAGGTCGACGTGGGCCTGGTAGCGACCACCGTGGCCGGCAACGTGGTCCGACGTGAGTACGTCGAGGGTCGCGGCGTCCCCGTGCTTGTTGCCGTCGACCAGGACGCCACGGGGCGGGCCTGGCCGCTCACGCTGTCGTACGCGAAGGCGATCGGGGGGCTGCGTGGCGGCGGCATCGAGACAACCGTGGGGGAGCAGACCGAGACCGACCTCTTCGGTTCCCGGGCGGTCCGCGGCGGTGGCGTCACCCAGCTCGTGATCGCCGGGTTCCAGACGTTGACCTCGGCCGGCTACTCACCCGAGGTCGCGTACCTGCAGTGCCTGCAGGGGGTCAAGGAGATCGTCGACCTGATGTACGAGCGCGGGATTGCCGAGCAGCGGGAGGCGGTCTCCGCGCTCGCCCAATACGCTGGCCAGTCCGGTGGGATGGGCCGGATCGACCCCGGAGTCGCCTCCCGCCTGGCGCAGATCCTCGACAACATTCGTGACGGCACGTTGGCTCGGGCGTTCATCGCTGACCAGGACGCCGGAGCGCCGGAGCTTGCAGCGTCGAGGGCCAGAGCCGAGCACCACCCCATCGAGGATGTCGGTCGTGAGGTGCGCGCGCTGATGCCCTGGGTGCGTCCCGAGCCGGGCCAGGACTTCTGACGTGATCCGCCCGGTCGTGCTCATCGCCGAAGAGCTCTCTCCCGCCACGGTGGAGGCTCTCGGTCCCGACTTCGAGGTTCGCTTCTGCGATGGCCAAGACATCGATGAGCTACTCCGCAACGTGGCGGTTGCCGACGCGTTGCTGGTCCGAAGCGCGACCAGAGTCGACGAGCGGGTCCTGGCTGCGGCGCCGCGCTTGCGAGTCGTCGCCCGGGCCGGTGTCGGCCTCGACAACATCGATGTCCAGGCTGCCACCCGCAGCGGCGTGATGGTCGTCAACGCTCCGATGGCCAACATCATCAGCGCGGCGGAGCTGACCGTGGGGCTGCTGTTGGCGACCGCCCGCCGCCTTGTCAGTGCCAACCTTTCCTTGCGCAGCGGCCAGTGGACGCGTAGCCGGTTCACCGGAACGGAGCTGTACGACAAGACCGTCGGTGTCCTCGGCCTCGGCCGCATCGGCGTGCTCGTGGCGCAGCGGCTGACCGCCTTCGGCATGACGGTGATCGCCTACGACCCCTACGTGCAGGCCGGCCGAGCGGCGCAGGTGGGGGTGCGCCTGGTTGCGCTCGACCAGCTGCTGGCGGAGTCCGACTTCATCTCGGTGCACTTGCCCAAAACGGCGGAGACCGTCGGCCTGATCGGTGACGAGCAGCTCCACAAGGTCAAGCCCAGTGTGATCGTGATCAACGCTGCCAGGGGCGGGATCGTGGATGAGACGGCGCTGTACGCCGCGCTGCGAGATGGTCGGGTCGCCGGAGCTGGCTTGGACGTCTACGCGTCCGAGCCATGCACGGACTCTCCGTTACTCACCTTGGACAACGTCGTCGCCACCCCCCACCTTGGAGCGAGCACCAACGAGGCGCAGGAGAAGGCCGGCGTGGCAGTGGCCAGGTCGGTCCGGCTCGCCCTGGCCGGGGAGCTGGTGCCGGATGCGGTCAACGTCGACGGTGGCGTGATCGCCGAGGAAGTCCGACCGGGTATCCCGCTGACCGAGAAGCTCGGGCGCATCTTCACCGCCCTTGCCGGCGGAATCGCGCAACAACTCGACGTCGAGGTGCGGGGTGAGATCACGCAGCACGACGTGAAGGTCTTGGAGCTCGCGGCGGTCAAGGGTGTCTTCAGCGACGTGACCGAGGAGAACGTGTCGTACGTCAACGCTCCACTGGTTGCCGCTCAACGTGGCCTTGAAGTGCGCCTCGTGACCGACCCGGTGAGCCCAGATCACCGCAACCTGGTCCGGTTGTGCGGGACCCGTACCGACGGCACGCAGGTGTCGGTCTCGGGCACGTTGGTCGGGATCGGCCAGCGGGAACGACTCGTGGAGGTCGACGGCTACGACGTCGACGTCGAACCGACTGACCATCTCGCCTTCATCACCTACGAGGACCGGCCCGGAATGGTCGCGGCGGTCGGGGCGGTGCTCGGCGCGGCGGACATCAACATCGCCGGCATGCAGGTGAGCCGCGACCGGTTGGGTGGTCAGGCGATGGTCGCCATGGCCGTCGACTCGGCGATGCCACCGGAGGTCGTCGCCCAGGTGCGCCAGGCCATGGCGGCGACCGCCGTACGCGTGGTCGACCTCGTCGACTGACCCGCCGCTGAGTCTGACCTCTCGCGGCGCCTTCCCGGCGTCTCACGTCAGAAGGTCAGGCTCAGCGAAATGAGGGGAGCTGAGGCAGTGGTCGGCTACCGTGCGTCCATGACGTCGACGTCGTTTCGGGTCGAGCCGACCACCAGCCCGATGCCGGCATTGCGGCGGGAGAGGATCCTCGCCGACCCGGGGTTCGGGCGCCATTTCTCCGACCACATGGTGACCGCCCACTGGACCCCGGACGCGGATTGGCATGAGGGCCGCGTCCACGCCTACGCCCCGCTGACGATGGACCCCGCCACGGCGGTCCTGCACTACGGCCAGCAGATCTTCGAGGGCATGAAGGCATACGCACATGGCGACGGGTCGGTGTGGACGTTCCGCCCGGAGGTCAATGCCGCCCGCATGCAACGCTCCGCTGAGCGGCTGGCGCTGCCGCAGCTGCCGGCAGACCTGTTCCTCGAGGCTGTTGACACGCTGGTCACCGTGGACCGGTCATGGGTCCCCTACGGCGCAGAGACCAGCCTGTACCTGCGGCCCTTCATGTTCGCCTCGGAGGCGTTC
>JACCYJ010000096.1 GCA_013696555.1 Nocardioidaceae bacterium
GTGCCATAGACTTGAGGGTTCGTGCGTCCGCCCCGGGCATGAAGGAGCCAGGTGTCGAATCGACTGGCAGACGACGTCGCACAGCGCGAGATTGCGACCGAACAGCACTACGTCGATGCCGTGTACCTGCGACTCGACGAGGCCGCGAAGGCGGCGCAGGCGTTGGCGGTCGAGGGCCATGGCCGGGCCCGGCTCGGTCACGAGGGCGGGCTCGTCGAGCGCGACGCCATGGTCTACCAAGCCGCCAGGCGGATCGCCGCGCTCGACGCGGCGCACGAGGGGCTGGTTTTCGGGCGCCTCGACCTGGTCGACGGGCAGGCACGCTACGTCGGTCGGATCGGTCTGCGGGACGCCGACCGTGAGGTCATGCTGATCGACTGGCGGGCACCGGCGGCCGCGGTGTTCTATCAGGCCACCGCGCAGGAGCCGTCGGGAGTAGTGCGGCGGCGAGTGTTGCGCTGCCAAGGCTCTACGGTGATCGGCGTCGAGGACGACCTGCTCAACAGTGAAGCCGCACCTGACGGCATGGCGGTGGTAGGGGAGGGTGCGTTGCTGGCGCAGCTCAGCCGCGCCAGGGACTCGCAGATGCATTCGGTCGTCGCGACCATCCAGAAGGAGCAGGATGAGGCGATTCGCGCTCCCAGCCGGGGGGTGACGAACATCGCCGGCGGCCCCGGCACCGGCAAGACGGTCGTGGCGCTGCACCGGGCGGCGTACCTGCTCTACACCGATCGTCGCCGGTTCGAGCATGGCGGCGTGCTGGTGGTCGGACCCTCAGCGGTGTTCATGTCCTACATCGCGCGGGTGCTTCCCAGTCTGGGCGAGACCAGCGTGACACTGCGGTCGGTGGGCGACGTCGTCGACGGGGTGACTGCCACCCGGCACGACCTGCCGGAGGTTGCGGCAATCAAGGGGTCTGACCGGATGCGCCGGGTGCTCGCTCGGGCGGTGCGGGACGGGGTGCCGGGTGGGCCGGAGAGCTTCGGCTACTTCTACCGCGACGACCGGCTGCTGCT
Source organism: Nocardioidaceae bacterium (assembly GCA_013696555.1). Taxonomy (GTDB): domain Bacteria; phylum Actinomycetota; class Actinomycetes; order Propionibacteriales; family Nocardioidaceae; genus JACCYJ01. The sequence continues at coordinate 1,017 of JACCYJ010000096.1, forward strand.
CGACCCCCTGGATCTACGCCGCCTGCGCGGGTTCCTGCTCAGCGGCGGTCAACGACGCAACCGCGCCGTCGGCAAGGTCGACAAGCACCTCCTCGACCGGCTGTGGCGCCAGGTGCGCGGAGAGCGGGGGCGCGAGCGCGGCAAGGAGGACTTCGTCGACGTGCTCACCAGCTCGCCGGAGTTCGGCGAGTTCGTCGGCGCTTGGTGGCCCCCGCTCGACGCTGTCGAGGTGTGGCAGTGGCTGCACGACTCCGAGCGATTGCGCAGCTACGCCGGCTCCGATTTGGAGCCGTCCGAGGTCGAGGCGTTGCTGCGGTCATGGCGCTCGGGCTTCGATCCGAGCATCGAGGATGTGCCGCTGATCGACGAGCTTCGTTACCTGCTCGGCGATGTCCCCGATGACGCGGTCCTCGGGGAGTCCGACGACGACTTCCCCCCGCGACAGCCGACGTCTTTCGAACGCGAGGAGATCCAGACGCGACTGCGGGTGACCGCGCGCACGGAGGACGATTCGTACGCTCATGTGCTGCTGGACGAGGCGCAGGACCTCTCGCCGATGCAATGGCGGATGGTGGGTCGGCGTGGTCGCTATGCCAGCTGGACCATCGTCGGCGACCCGGCGCAGTCGTCCTGGCCGCTGCCGCACGAGGCGGAGCTCGCCAGGGCCGAGGCGCTCCGCGACAAGCCCGAGCATGCGTTCCGGCTCTCGACCAACTACCGCAACTCGGCGGAGATCTTCGATCTGGCCGCCAAGGTGGCTCGGCTCGCCGTTGCCGACCCCGACCTGCCGCAGGCGGTACGACGCACCGGAGTGCCACCCCGGCACCGGGTCGTGGCGGCGGGGGAACTGGCGGAGGCGATACGCGCGTCGCTGCGGGCCGTAGCGCATCAAGTGCCGGGCACGGTTGCGGTCGTCACCTCGGGGCAGCGCAGGCCGGAGGTCGCTCCCATGCTCGCCGGCGAGCTTGACGTCTTCGCGGAGCGTGTTTTCGTGCTGGGGGCCTTGGACACCAAGGGGCTGGAGTTCGACGGTGTCGTGGTGGTCGAGCCAGCGGAGATCGCAGCCGAGTCCAGTGCGGGCTGGCGCACCCTCTACGTCGTGCTGACCCGCGCAACCCAGCGACTCGTCACAGTGAGCACCAACGCCAGCTGGCTCACCCGCCTCGAAGGCTGACCGTGAGTCGGCTCCGGGCTGTCCTCGCGCTGCTAGTGGCGTGGCTGCTCGTCGCCGTGACGGTGGGACTGTTGAGCTTCCGCACCGACTCTCGGGTCACGGTGATCGGGGCGCACACCACCACCGTGTCACCGACGTTCGACGGCTATGCCACCTTGGACTTCGGGCCGCTGGTGCCACGCTTTCGGGTGGCCACCGATTCCGCCCTGCGGCTCGGCGTACTCGTGGACGTCGGCGACACCGACGTGGCGAGTCTCGACGAGCTCATCCAGCGGGATGCACTCATCGCCAGCCAGCCCGCGGGGGAGGTACGCGAAGTCCGCGCCACGGTGACCGCCATGGCATGGGACGCCGCCGTACGCGGTGCCGGCGCCGGCGTCCTCGCCGTCCTGCTCGTCACGGCTGCCTGGCTGCTTGTGGGCTCGCAGCGGCGAGCGGAGCTGTCGTCGCGGGCTCGACGAACGTTCGCCTCACCGCATCCTCGGCCTTTGGTGATCGTCGCAGGGGTCACGGCGCTGGCAGCGCTGGCGCTGGCCGCGACCATCGTGCCGGGGGCCGACGCACCCGAGTCCGCCTCCGGCCGGCCGCGATGGACGACCGTGTCGCGGCTGTTCCCGGATCTGTCGCTGAACTCGCGCCTGGCCGCGATCGAGGTGTCTTCCGGCAGTGCGACCCGCGGCGGCGTCGAGCTGATCGACAGTGCCGTATCGACCTATCGCGACTCCGTCGACTTCTACGGGGCGTTGGCCGACCGGGTTGCCGACGTTGCCCCGCAGCTGCACACCCCGCAGGAGGGCGACACGGTCGCTCTCCTCGTCTCCGATCGCCACGACAACATCGGCATGGACCCAGTCGCCCGGGCGGTCGCCGACGCCGCAGGTGCCTCCATGCTGCTCGACGCCGGCGATGACACCTCCAGCGGCGGATCGTGGGAGACGTTCAGCATCAATTCCCTGGCCAACGTGTTCGACGGGTACGAGATCATCGCCGCGGCCGGCAACCACGATTTCGGCGAGGACATTCTGCAGGCCTACGACGACGCCGGCTTCACCGTGCTCGCCGGCGAGCCGGTGACGGTCGACGGCATCACCTTCCTGGGCGACGCCGACCCGCGCAGCAGCGGGCTGACCGCCATCCAGACACCGGGCTCGGAGACCGTCGAGGAGCAGTCGGTCCGACTGGCAGCAACGGCCTGTGAGGCAGGAGACGTCAGCGTCGTCCTGGTCCACAGCCCCACCACGGGGCTGGGCGCCGTCCAGTCGGGGTGCGTTGACATGGTGCTCTCCGGGCATCTGCACCGCCAAGTCGGGCCGGAGACGACGTACTCACCTCAGGGTCGGCCAACGACGGCGTACACCACCGGCACCACCGGCGGGGCGGCGTACGCCTTCGCGCTTGGCAGCGCCTTGCGCCGGGAGGCACAGGTGACCCTGGTGACCTTCCGCGACGGCCGACCGGTGGGGTTGCAGCCGGTGAGAGTCGCCACCGACGGCACCATTGAGGTCGCCGACTATGTGCCGGTGGGGGTGGGGCTGGGTGCCCGTGCCGGGCAGGGGCTACGGTCGCCGAGGTGAGTGCGGCAGAGGTCCTCGACGGTGTCCTCGCCTCGCCGACCTGGGCTCTGATCCGGCGCCGCGACGCCGACTCCGTGCTGTTGCTCGGCGGCACTCGTACTGACCTCGATGAGCTGGCGCAGATCCCCCTGAAGCAGGGGGTTCCGAAGGCCGGGCGGCGCTTCGACTCGCTGGTCCTGGTGCCGTACGCGCAGGCACGGGAGCGAGGCTTCGAGGCGCACCAGGATGGGACGCCGTTGAGCTGCATTCGCATCGAACGGGAACACGAGCTTGCGCTCGACGAGTTGAGGGCCGCACTACCGGACACGCCGATCGAGGTGAGCTCTGCGGGGGGCTTCGAGATCGACGACGGCGACTACGCCGCCATCGTCGAGGCCATCATCCGTGACGAGATCGGCAACGGGGAAGCCGCCAACCTCGTCATCGGCCGGCGGTACGCCGCCCAGCTCGCCGACTGGAGCACGAGGGCGGCGCTCGGTGTGCTGCGGCGCCTGTTGAGCAGTGAACGCGGCGCGTACTGGACGTTCTGCGCGTTTACCGGCGACCGGTACCTCATCGGGGCCAGCCCGGAACGGCACCTGAGCATCGCGTCCGACAGCGTCCGGATGAACCCGATCAGCGGCACCCTCCGGTTGACCGGGTCGCACACCGTGGCTGAGCGGAAGGCTGCCCTGTTGACGTTCTTGGCCGACGAGAAGGAGATCTACGAGCTCTTCATGGTCGTCGACGAGGAGCTGAAGATGATGTGCGACATCTGCACCGAGGGTGGGCTGGTGCTCGGCCCCTACCTCAAGCAGATGGCCCACGTGATCCATACGGAGTACCTGCTGGCCGGGCGCACCAGTCGCGATCCGCGACAGGTGCTGCGCGACTCGATGTTCGCTGCCACGGTGACTGGAAGCCCGGTGCAGAACGCGTGCCGGCTCATCACCCGGTACGAGCCCGACGGCCGGGGTTATTACGGCTCGGTGATGGCGCTGATCGGCCGCGACGGTGATGGACAGCCGACAGTGGATGCGCCGATCCTCATCCGGACCGCCGACGTGAGCGTCGACGGGCGGTTGTGCGTGGTCGCCGGGGCGACGCTTGTACGGGACTCCGATCCCGCGTACGAGGTCGCTGAGACACATGCCAAGGCCGCCGGCATTCTGACCGCTTTCGGTCTGGTGGACGCCCCGGAAGCCGGAGGTGATGCGGTGTCGGAGGTCGCCGATGATGACGACGTCCTGATCGCCCTCGGGTCGCGCAACTCCCGGCTCAGCTCGTTCTGGCTGACTGACCAATCCGGGACGCCGGCGCATCCGGTGCTGCGCGGGCGGAGCGCCGTGATCCTCGATGGGGAGGACGCGTTCGTCAACATGCTGCGCCACCTCCTCGGGGTGCTCGGGATCTGCGCCCGAGTGGTGAGCCACGAACAGTGGACCCCCGAGGACTTCGATGGCTGCGACCTCGTCGTGGTCGGTCCCGGTCCCGGCGATCCACGCGATGAAGCCGCGCCCAAGGTCGAGGTGTTCCGTGCGGCGATCTCAGCAGCGCTCGAGAGCCGCCAGCCGCTGTTGGCCGTCTGCCTCGGCCACCAGGTGCTGTGCGGGCTCCTCGGCTTCGACCTCGGATACAAAGACATCGTCTTCCAAGGCACGCAGACGCGGCTGCCGATGCTCGGGCGGCACGAGGTCGTGGGCTTCTACAACACCTTCGTCGCCCGGGCGCCGAGCAGCGGTATGCCGGCCGGGCTGAGCGCCGAGACGGATCCGGCCAGCGGTGATGTCCATCTGGTCTCCGGGCCGCACTTTCGTGGTGTCCAGTTCCACGCAGAGTCGATCCTGACTCACCGCGGCGCGGAGATCCTCAGCGACCTCGTCTGCTCGTTGCTCATGGCGGAGTAGGTCCACTGTGGCGACAAGGGTGGTGCTCGTCGACCACTACGACTCGTATACGTTCAACCTCGCCCATCTCATCGCATCGGTGACCGGTGAGCTCCCGACGATCGTGCAGCACGACGCAATCGACCCCCGGGTCATCTGCGACGGTCCGTACACGCATGTTGTGCTCTCACCAGGTCCCGGGAATCCGGAGCGCACGGAGGACTTCGACGCTGGACGGCAGCTGATCGTCGCCGCTGAGCGCCCCGTGCTCGGTGTGTGCCTCGGCATGCAGGGCCTGGTGTCGACACTCGGCGGAGTCGTCGCAGCGGCCGTGCCGGCACACGGTGAGGTTTCGGCCATCCGCCACACGGGGACCGGACTGTTCGACGGCCTTCCCCAGCAGCTGCGGGTGGTGCGCTACCACTCGCTGGCGGTGACGTCGTTGCCCGCGGAGCTGGTCGCCACCGCCTGGTCCGATAACGGGACGGTGATGGCGGTGGCCCATCGCTCCCGGCCCCTCGCGGGTGTGCAGTTCCATCCCGAATCCGTGCTGACCGAGCACGGTCGGGAACTGATGGTCAACTTCTTGCGGTGGTCATGATGCGGTGGCGCGAGCCGGAGGAGGTCGCCACGGCCGTTGCGGCTCGGTATCGCCGGATGTTCTGGCTGGACGGTGTTGGCGCAGCCGAGTGGTCGGGTCGGGGCAGCATCGTCGGCTGGCTCGAGGACGATGAGCCGAGCGTTGCGCGAGGCGGGGACGTCGACGGCTTCTGGACGCTCGCCAACCGGCTGCGCGCTGACGCGGAGCTGTGGTGGGTGGGATGGTTCGGGTACGCCGCCCGACGTGACCTGTGCACGCTGACCGACGACGCAGCCGTTCCCGTGACCTGCTGGATGCCGGCGCGTCACTATGTCGTTTTCGACGCTGCCCGAAGGGTGATGACAGCGGTTGGCGCCACGCTTGCCGACGTGCCGGTGTCGTCTTCGCCGGTGTCCGCGCCGGGTCCGGTCTCGCGGACGGTGACCTGGGACGAACGCCGCTACGCGACAGCGTTCGGTGAAGTTCAGCGACAGTTGCGGCTGGGCAACTCCTACGAGGTCAACCTGACGTATCGCGAGGTTGTCGCCAGTCGTGATCGCCCCTTCGAGGTTTATCGCCGCCTGCGCCGACTCAATCCGGCCCCGTACGCCGCGTACCTGCAGCACGACGGTGTCGCGGTGTTGTCCTCGTCACCGGAGCGGTTCGCCCGCATCGCCGACGGCTGGTGCGAGACCCGGCCGATCAAGGGCACCCTGCCTCGTTCAGCTGATGCGCTGGAGGACGCGGCGAACGCCGCCCGCCTGGGCCGTGACCCCAAGCTGCGGGCGGAGAACCTCATCGTGACCGACTTGTTGCGAAACGACCTGTCCGTGGTGAGCGAGCCCGGAACGGTGACCGTCCCTCGGCTGATGGAGGTGGAATCCTATGCCAATGTGCACCAGCTGGTGACCACGGTCCGCGGTCGGCTGCGCGACGGCATCGACCCGGTCGAGGTGGCGCGGTCGCTTTCTCCCGGCGGGTCCATGACCGGTGCCCCCAAGCGTCGCACGATGGAGATCATCGCCGCGGTTGAGGACACGCCGCGAGGGGTCTATGCCGGTTCGCTCGGCTGGATGTCACCGCGCGGCGCCGACCTCGGGCTGGTCATCCGTTCGCTGGTCCACGACGGCGAGCGCTATGTCGCCGGAACCGGTGGCGGAGTCACGGTCGGCTCTGATGCCGCCAGTGAGTTCGCCGAAACCCGTCTCAAACTGGCGCCGCTCCTCGCCGCTCTCGGCGTCACACCGTTACCACGTTAACGTGGGATGGAGTCACTTCCAATGGGTTCGAACCCATTGGAAGTGACTCGCAGCCATTGGAAGTACGCCAACGACATGGGTCATGCCGCCGGCGTACCGCCGTCGCTGTCGAGGGTCACCTCGGTCTCGCGGGTGTCGCCATCTCGCTGGTACGTCAGCGTCACTTCGTCGCCAGGGCGGTACCCACGGATGGTCGCGACCAGCCCGTCGGAGCCACTGACCAGCGTCGCATCGACCTGTGTGATCACGTCGCCCGGCTTCAGCCCCGCCTTGTCGGCCGCACTGCCGTCGGTGACCTCGCCGACGCGCGCCCCGACCGTGGTCAACGCTTGGGAGTCGACCGCGTCGCTGACCGAGACACCGATCCGGGCGTGAGTGGGTGCCTCGCCGGCGATGATCTGCTCGGCGATCGAGCGAGCCAGGTCGATCGGGATCGCGAAGCCCAGCCCGATCGAGCCGCCCTGGGAACCCACGCTGGTTGACGCCGTCCTGATCGCTGAATTGATCCCGACGACCTGCCCGGACATGTCGACCAGCGGCCCGCCGGAGTTACCCGGGTTGATCGCCGCGTCGGTTTGGATTCCCGGGAAGACCGCACCGGCGGTGCCATTGTCCGAGCCGGAGGAGACCGCGCGGTTGAGCGCGCTGACGATGCCGCTGGTCACCGTGCTCTCGAGGCCGAACGGCGAGCCGACCGCTACGACCTGTTGGCCGACCTCGAGGTCAGCGGATCGCCCAAGGGTCGCCGACTCCAGGTCGGACACGTCTTCGGCCTGGATGACCGCGACGTCGGTCAACGGGTCACGGCCGACGATGGCGGCGTCCGCGGTGGTTCCGTCGGCGAACAGAACAGTGATCGAGCCGCTGGCCGCCGCCGCCTCGACGACGTGGTTGTTGGTCAGGATCTGACCGTCAGAGCTGAGGATCACGCCGGTGCCGCTACCCGAGGACTGCGGCCCAGCGACGTTGATTTGAACCACCGACGGCAACACCTGTTGCGCCACGGACTGGACGCCACCACGCGTAGCGCCGGCATCCTGGCTGCTTGCCGCGTCGGCGTCCAATGCATTGGTACGTGAGGTCGCAACAGTGTCTGGGCGGTCAACCGCGTCGTAGCCGGCGGCGCCACCTACTCCGGCGAGCGCGCCCGCCAGCACCGCAGCCGCGATCAACGCAGCACTATGGCGATGCCGGTGACTCTGTTGCGGAGGAACCGACGGTGGCGACGGCGGTGGTGGCGGCGGCCCTGAAAACGAGGAGTACGGCGGCTGCGCGGGCAGTTGGGAAGTGGTCTCGTACGCGTGGCCGGTGTAGCCGTTGTCACCCGGTGGCGGTGTGCTGCTCATGCTCGCAACCCTGGGCTGTTCCGCTGAGACTCCGCTGAGATGGCTCCGTGAGCACCCCAAGAGTTCCCGCTGTCCTGATCACTGCTGCGAGGCCGGCACGGCCACTGGAGCGGCCGTCAGCGGTTCGCCTGGCAACCGCAAGGCGAACTCCGCGCCGCCACCGAGAGCGTGCCGGGCGCTAACTGTACCGCCGTGGCGGTTGGCGGTCTGCTGGACGATTGCCAGGCCCAGCCCGGAGCCAGGCAGGGTGCGCGCTTCGCGGGAGCGGTAGAACCGCTCGAACACATGCGGCAGGTCCTCCTCGCTAATGCCCCGGCCCTGGTCGGCGACGGTCAGCTCACCATCGAGCAGTCGTACCGTCACGATTCCGCCCGGTGGGCTCCATTTGGCCGCGTTATCGAGCAGGTTGGTGATCGCGCGCTCGAGCAGTTGTGCTTCACCGACCACCAGCCAGGGCTGGGTTTCGACGTCGAAGTCCACACCCATGGCGCGCCGCCGTACCCGCTCGACGCCGGAGGCGACCAGCTGCGCCAGGTCTGTCGGCTCGGGGTTGCGTACGAGCGGCTCGTCGCGCGCCAGCTCCACCAGGTCACCGACGAGTGTGGAGAGCTCCTCCACCTGGGCGTGCGCATCGGCGAGCAGCTCCTTGCGGGCATGCGGGGTCAACTCGCTACCGCCCTCGCTCTGGGTGAGCAGGTCGATGTTGGTGCGCAGGCTGGTCAACGGCGTCCGAAGCTCGTGACCTGCGTCAGCAACCAGCTGGCGTTGCCGGTGCTGGGACGCGTCCAGCGCGATCAGCATGGAGTTGAACGCGACCGTCAGCCGCGCCAGCTCGTCATCACCGGTCACCTCGATCGGCGTGAGCTGTTGCGTACGGGCAACCTGCTCCGCTGCCGCGGTCAGCCGTCGGATCGGGCGCAGGCTGTTGCTGGCCACCACCCAACCGGCCGCGCCGGCGACCAGCATGCCACCGATACCGACGACCCAGAACACCACGCCGAGCCGCTCGAGGACCGCATGCGTCGGCTGCAGTGACTGGGCCAGCACCAGCGCCGTTCCCGGACCGGCACCCACGGCGACCACCCGGAACTCCGTCCCGCTGATGTTCACGGTGCGGATGGAGTGACCTCGGTCTCCCCCAGCGACCTCCCACTCCATCGGGCCGACGTACGGTCGGGCCGCTTCGCCGTCGGGCGTGGACTCCACCTCACCCGCGCGCATCACCGCGATCTTGATGTCCGCGGCCGCGAACGTCGCTGGAGGGATCGTGCCCACAACGCCGCTGTCGGCAAAGCCGGCTTCGGCTGCGGCGTACGCCCGGCGCAGCAGCGACTCGTCGAGGGAGTCGACGAGCTGCATCCGTACCGTCAGGTAGACGGCCACGCTGACCACGGCCAACGTCAGGCCGACCGCCACCGTTGCGAGCATCGTGACCCGCGACGCCAGGGAGACGCGGGCGGAGAGCCGGTCACGCAGTCTCATGGGGCGGTCTCGCGCAGCACGTACCCGACGCCGCGCATCGTGTGTAGCAGCCGCAGCTCACCGTCCTGCTCGAGCTTGCGGCGGACGTAGCCGACGTAGACCTCGAGCGAGTTCGCCGTCGTCGGGAAGTCGAAGCCCCACACCTCCTCGAGGATGAACGAGCGTTCGAGCACCCGCCTTGGCCGGCGCATGAACAGCTCGAGCAAGGCGAACTCGGTGCGCGTCAACGACACCGAGCGTTCGCCGCGGCGCACCTCGCGTGTCGCGGTGTCCAGGCTGAGGTCGGCGAAGCTCAGCAGCGTCTGCTCGTCGCTGTCGCGGGAAGCGGTTCGACGCAGGAGCGCCCGGAGCCTGGCCAGCATCTCCTCGAGGGCGAAGGGCTTCGTGAGGTAGTCGTCGGCGCCCGCGTCGAGCCCGTCGACACGATCGTGCACCGCATCGCGGGCAGTGAGTACGAGAATCGGCACGTCGTTTCCCGCGGCGCGAAGTGCCTTGGTCGCCTCGAGACCGTCGAGGCGCGGCATCATCACGTCCATCACAATGACGTCCGGGCCGATCGCCGGGACCCTTGCGAGTGCCTCCGCCCCGTCTGCGGCGACGTCCACGACGTACCCGTTGAACTCCAACGAGCGCCGCAGGGAGTCCCGTACGGCACGGTCGTCATCGACGACGAGGATGCGAGAACGCACGGGCATGGGTCAAGACTGCCACCGCGGCCTGAGATGCGGCTGAGGTCGCGCCGATTTCCTCGCACGCTCGGGCGCATGTGACCGCCTTCGGCAACGCCCATCAGGCTCGTCGGCCGAGGGTTCGTCCTGCGGGCATGGCCTGGCCGGCTCAGGTTGGTCAAGTGACAGAAACGACCACCCGGCGTGCTAACCCGCCCCGTCGAGCACCGCTCGCGCGGCGGCGCCTGCTCGGACGCCGTAGCTGCCCCCGCGGAGGACGGTGTGGACCAGCAACGGGTGTAGCTGGTGCAGGGGAGTGCGCTGCTGCCAGCCGTCGGCCAGCGGGGCGGCTTCGTCGTACACCTCGAGGATGCGCAGCAGGTGTGGGCAGCCGAAGAGCGCCAGCATGGCCAGGTCGCTCTCCCGGTGACCGCCGTGTGCCGCTGGGTCGATGAGGTACGCCTGTCCGTCGGAGCCCCAGACGACATTGCCGGACCACAGGTCACCGTGGAGCCGGGCAGGAGGCTCGATTGGGCCGGCGAACTCTTCGAGTCGTCCAACTACCTGCTCGATGGTGGCGCCGTCTTCGGGACTGAGTTGATCGCGATCACGCGCCGCCTTCAGGTACGGCAGCAAGCGACGGGTGGTGAAGAACTCGTTCCACGTCGGTGCGGGTCGGTTGGGCAGTGGCGCGTTGCCGATGTAACCGTCGTGCGCAGCGCCGAACTGGTCTGCTCCGGCGGCATGCGTGACCGCCAGCCCACGCCCGAAGCGTTCCGCTGCCTCCGCACTGGGGCGCCCCGGCTCGACCCAGGCGATGATGATGCACTCCTCGTCGGCGGCATGCACCTCCGGAACGGCGGCCCCGCCCGCGTCGCGGAGCCAGGCCAACCCGTTGGCCTCCGCCGGGAAGAATCCGGGCGGCGAATGCGGCCGCGTCTTCATCAAGGCGCTGCGACCGTCGCCCAACCGGATTCGCGTGGCGGTGCACAATTCGCCACCGGCGACCGGAGTCGTCGCCACGACGGCGGTGCCGAGCAGGTGCTCAGCCCGCGCTGCGATCGTCGCCATCCGGGCCACACCTGAGACCGTAGCCGAGCCTGCGCCCAGCAGCAGCCGCCGTCCAAGACTCGGTGAGCCTGACAGTTTGACCATGACACGCCGGGCGGAGGCGGTGAAACGACTCGATCAGCGATCGACGGCGAGCTCCAGTGCCCAGCTGACGATCGAGATGACCAAGGCGCCGCCGACCGCGGTCAGGAAGCCGTCGACGCGGAAGTTCACGTCGACAGCTTCGGAGATCTCGGCAGCCAACAGCAGCATGGCGGCGTTGATCACCAGCAACAGCAGGCCCAGGGTCAAGATGATGAACGGCAGCGACAGCAGTTTGGCCACGGGTGCGACGACCGCGTTGATCAGCCCGAAGATGGCGGCGACGACGAGCAATGTCATCACCCGGCCGCTCGTCGTATCGCCGCCAACGCGGATGCCGGAGAAGATCCAAGCGGCGACCGCCAACGCAGCGGCGTTGACGAGCACCGCGGTGACGATCTTGCGCACGTCCACATGCTGGCACGCCACTCGCCGTCTCCCGGCTGGGACCCGCTGGCCCGGAGGCGCGTACTTCCAATGGCTAGGGATCACTTCCAATGGGTTCGAACCCATTGGAAGTGACCCCGTCCCACGTTCACGTGGGAAAGGGCCAGCCGGATCCAGCGGGCCTCGATGACCATGTCCGGATCGGCGTCGACGCCAACAGCCGCCCCGATAACGGAGCCAGGAGCAACGTGAGGGACCCGGGACCACAACCGACGTCGAGCAACCGGCCGGTGCCATCCAGCCGGAGACAGGTCCGGACTGCGTCGGCCAGCTCGACGGGGTACGGGAGTCGTCCGCTGGCGTAGTGGGCGGCGCTTCCGGCGTACAGGCTCTCGTCCCAGCTCCACCCAGATGAGCTCACGGGTTCCGCTTCTCTACTGCGATCTCGACGCGCAGGGCGACCAGGATGAGCAGGCTCAGAGCCGAACCCGAGCCCGCCGACCCAGGCGGCGATGCTTGCACTCTGCTGCCGACCAGCAGCAGCATCATGATCGCGACGAGCATGCCCAGACCGCCGTAGAGCAGGTGCGCGATGTGCAGCCTGGAACCGCCCACCTGCGGATACCCGGTGGCGGCCAGGAAGGTGCGAAGGGTAAGGACCGCGACCACGGCGGCGAACAAGAACGCCTCGACAAGATCCGATCCGGCCAGGTTGCGGGCAATCCAAGGTCGCGATGCCACCTCGCTCGTCGTGTCCAACTGGCTCACCTCTGACCACCCTGCGATCGCATGGGTCGGTACGTTAGCCAGCCGTGCGGGAGCACGGTCCGCGTACGCGCTCAGCCGACGGGAACGGGCGCACGTGCGGCGCGGCGGGCGGTCTGAGCGAGGAGAATCCCGGCGACCACGGCCGACGCGCCGAGGATCTGCACGCCGGTGAGTGACTCGCGAAACCATGCCCAGCCCAGCACGGTCGCACCGACGGGTTCCAGCATCATGACCACGATGACTGCCGTCGCACGCAGCTGCTGCAGCGCGTACAGCTCAAGGAGGAAGGGCACCGACGTACCGAGCAACGCCACCCACAGCAACAGCACCCAGACCGGCGCGGACAGCGAGTCCATGGTGCCCAGCAGTGACGTCGTCGCCCCCGGGACGTCGCGGTCGAGGCCGGTGATCGGCGCCACGACGTTCAGCGTCACAGCTGCCACGAGGAATGACCACAAGATCACGCGTAGCGGGTCTTCGGTGCTGACGCCGTGCTCGCCGAGCAGGAAGTACGCGGCGAACGACACCGCTGCGCCGGCGCCGGCAAGCACGCCGAGTCGGTCCAAGACCATGCCCTGCCAGGCCTGGCTGACAAGCACGAGGCCGGCCATCGATAGCGCGAGGGCAAGCCACACCCGTTGTCGCACCGGCTCCCGACGCACGAAGCGGGCCCAGAGGGCGACCAGCACCGGCGCCGTGTACTCCAGCAGCAGGGCGATGCCCAGCGGCAGTCGGTCGATCGCCACGAAGTAGGTCCACTGCAGCAGCGCGACGCCGACGAGCCCCAGCGCGATCACCAAGACCAGTTCGCGGCCCCGCGGTGGTGTCAGCGCGCCGCGCCGGCCCAGAGCGGCCCAGAGACCGAACACGAGGATCGAGCCCGTCACGCGCAGCGTCGTGAGGGTCGCCGGCTCGACTCCGGCCCGGATGGTGACCCGCGACACGCCAGCGTTGACGATGAACAGCATCGCTGCCGTCACGACGAGGGCGTAGCCGAGGCGGGTCCGCTGCTGCGGGCGCGGAGATGCCGGCGTTTGGCGCTGCGTCACCGGCGGCAGCGTAGTTGGCTACCCTGCCGGTCATGCGGCAGCCGCCGATCCGTCCGGCACTCGAGGCGATCCCGACGTACAAGCCGGGCAAGCCTCCGGCTGCGCGCGACGGCATGCCGACGTACAAGCTGTCGAGCAACGAGAACCCGTACCCGCCGCTGCCCGGCGTGCTCGAGGCGGTGAGCGGCGCCGCGTCGCAGTTCAACCGCTATCCAGACATGGCAGCGTCGGCGCTGTATGACGCGATTGCCGAGCGCTTCCAGGTGCCGGTCGCCGACCTGGCCGTGGCGACCGGGTCGGTGGCGGTGCTGTACCACCTGCTACAGGCGATCTGCACCGACGGTGATGAGGTTGTGTACGCCTGGCGGTCGTTCGAGGCGTACCCGATCGCGGTGCAGATGACAGGTGCCGCAGGCATCCAGGTCCCGCTTGCCGACGGAGCCCGCCACGACCTGGACGCGATGGCGAGGGCGATCACCGACCGAACCCGGGCTGTCCTGGTCTGCACCCCCAACAACCCCACCGGTCCGGCGGTCACCGAGGCGGAGCTGCGCGATTTCGTGGCGCACGTCCCACCCGAGGTGGTGGTGGTCGTCGACGAGGCCTACCGCGAGTTCGTCCGCGATCCGGCCGTGGGCGACGGCAGCGACCTCTACCGCGAGCGCAGCAACGTCGTCGTGTTGCGTACCTTTTCCAAGGCATATGGCCTCGCCGGGCTGCGGGTGGGGTTCGCGATCGCACCGGCCCGGCTCGCGCAGGCGATCCGCAAGGTGTCGCTGCCCTTCGGTGTGTCCCAGGTGGCGCAGGCAGCGGCGATCGCTTCGCTGCGGGCCGAGGACGAGCTGTTCAAACGCGTCGAGGCGCTGGTTGGCGAGCGCACCCGGGTGCTCGACGGGTTGCTCGAGTCGGGCTGGGACGTGCCTGACAGTCAGGCTAACTTCGTGTGGCTGCCGCTCGGCGATCACACCGTCGGTTTCGCGGCCGCCTGTGACGACGCCGGGATAGCGGTGCGTCCGTTCCCCGGCGACGGTGCCCGCGTGACCATCGGGGAGATCGAGGCCAACGACATCTTCCTGCGGGCGGCGGCGCAATGGCAGGCTGCCCACTGAGCCACCCCCACGGCAGCCACACCTTCACCCGGCTTCTGTGCACTTCACCTGCCGTGTACGCCGGGTGAAGCGCACTCGTACCAGGTCAACCTGGGAAAGGCGGGACCGCCGGCGGCGAGCTCGGGTCGCGAGTCGTCAGGAGCGTGACGTAGCCTGGTCATTACCCCATCGCTCGGAGACCCGACCGGCTCATGCCACCGCATTCCCTCACGGCACCACACTCCCCGGCCGAGCGACGCCGCAGCGTCACGTCGCTGTGGCGCTTGCGCGGCTATCTGCGGCCGTACGCCGGGTCGCTCAGCATCATGGCCGCGGCGGCGGTCACCGGGGTCTTCGTGTCGATCTCGATCCCGCTGGTCACCAAGGCGATCATCGACGGCCCGATCACCGACGGCGACGAGTCCGCGATCTGGCCGCTCGGCCTGCTGGCGCTGGTGCTCGGCATCGTCGAGGCGGCACTGATCCTGATCCGACGCTGGATACAGGCCCGGGCGGTCCTCGGCGTCGAGACCGCGTTGCGCAACGACATCTACCGCCACCTCGGTGCGCTGCCGATGGAGTTCCACGCGCGCTGGCAGAGCGGACAGCTGCTGTCGCGGATCACCGGCGACCTGTCGACGATCCGGCGCTTCAGCGGCTTCGGGATGCTCTTCCTGGTCATCAACATCCTGCAGCTCACCGTCGTCACCGTCATCCTGCTGAACCTCTACTGGCCGCTCGGGCTGGTCGTCGCGGTCGCTGCGGTGCCGGTCATCTACCTGTCGATGTCGTTCGAGAACCGCTACGTCAAGGTCTCGCGGCAGGTACAGGACCAGCAGGGTGACGTCGCCACTCAGATCGAGGAGTCGACGCTCGGGATCCGCGTCATCAAGTCGTTCGGGCGCAGCGAGCACGCGTACGACGCCTTCGACGCACGAGCCACCAAGCTCTACGAAACGCAGGTCGCCAAGGTCCGCCTGCAGGCGAAGTTCTTCACCTTTCTCGAGGTGCTACCCAACATCGCCCTCGTCATCGTGCTGCTGCTCGGCGCGATCGCGGTCGGCAACGACGGCCTCAGCCTCGGCACGCTCGTCGCGTTCATCACGTTGATGCTGCAGCTTGTCTGGCCGATCGCCGCCCTCGGCTACATCCTTTCGATGGCGCAGGAGGCGATGACCGCCGCGGACCGGGTCGTCGAGATCTTCGACACCGCCTCGAGCATCGTCGGCGGCTCCCGCGAGCTCGCCTCCCCGCGTGGGCAGCTGCGCTTCGAGGCCGTGGCCTTCCGCTACCCCGACTCCGAGACCGACGTGCTGCACGATGTCGACCTCGAGGTGCTGCCTGGCGAGACCGTCGCGGTCGTCGGAGCCACTGGCTCCGGCAAGACGCTGCTCACCGCGCTCGTGCCACGGTTGTACGACCCGACCGCTGGCCGCGTGACAATCGACGGCGTCGACGTACGTGATCTGACGCTGTCGTGCCTGCGGTCGATCGTCGCAACCGCGTTCGAGGAGCCGACGCTGTTCAGCATGAGCGCGCGCGAAAACCTGCTGCTGGGGCGACCCGACGCCACCGAGGACGACGTCCGCGAGGCACTGGAGATCGCCCAGGCCGGCTTCGTCCTCGAGCTGCCATGGGGTCTCGACACCCGCATCGGCGAACAGGGCATGGCGCTGTCCGGTGGCCAACGCCAGCGGCTGGCGCTCGCTCGGGCAGTGCTGGCCCGGCCGAAGATCCTGGTGCTCGACGA
This sequence comes from Nocardioidaceae bacterium, assembly GCA_013696555.1. GTDB lineage: Bacteria > Actinomycetota > Actinomycetes > Propionibacteriales > Nocardioidaceae > JACCYJ01. Next base: position 17,159 of record JACCYJ010000096.1, read on the forward strand.
CACCCTCTCCTCTCTCGATGTGCACACCGAGGCCCTCGTGGAGAAGGCGTTGCGAAACGTTCTCGCCCAGGCCACCGGCATCGTCGTCGCGCACCGGGCATCGACGGTACTGCTCGCCGACAAGGTCGCGCTGCTGCAGGACGGCACCATCACCCACGTCGGACGGCACCGTGACCTGCTGGCCGACGTACCCGCATACCGGGAGTTGCTCGCCGCTGATGCCGAGACAGCGGAGGCGTTGGCGCTGTGACCACGACGCTGTGACTACAACGAGGACGAACGGCTCGGCGCCGGACACCTCCGCGGACTGGCGGGGTGTGGCGGCGGAAAACCGCGACAGCTTCACCGACACCGTGTCGCTGCTGCTCCGGGAGCGGTCGCGCCGACTGCTCGGCTCCCTCCTTCGACCTCACCGGCGCACACTATGGGTGTTAGCCGCGGTGGTACTGGTCGAGAACGCATCCCGGCTGGCGATCCCGTACCTGGTCAAGGAAGGCATCGACCGCGGCATACCGCCGATGCGTGCGGGAGATGGCAGCCGCACGCTGCTGGTCATCGTCGGTCTCGTGCTCACCATGGTCGTGTTGCAGGCGGTCTTCCGGCAGGTGTTTCTGCTCGTCTCCGGCACGCTGGGGCAGCAGGTGCTGCTCGAGCTGCGGCGCCGGCTCTTCCGGCACTTCCAGCGGCTGTCGACCGCGTTCCACGACCGTTACACCTCCGGGCGGGTGATCTCGCGGTCCACCTCCGACATCGACGCGATCGAGGAGATGCTCGACACCGGCTTCGACGGCTTGGTCACAGCCGCGCTGACCATGGTCGGCACTGCGGTTCTGTTGCTGGTCCTCGACGTCAAGCTCGGGCTGGTGGCGCTGGCGTCGTTCCCGCTGCTGCTGTTGCTGACGCGGTGGTTCCGCCGTGAGTCGGCGATCACCTACCGCCGCACCCGCGAAACCGTGGCGGTCGTGATCGTCCACTTCGTCGAAACCATGACGGGGATCCGGGCGGTGCAAGCGTTCCGCCGGCAGCCGCGCAACGAGGAGATATTCGATTCGGTCAACGACGACTACCGGGCGGCCAACGAGCGCGCGTTCAGGCTGGTCGGGTTGTTCATGCCGGGCATCAAGCTGATCGGCAACGTGACCATCGCAGTCGTCTTGATCTACGGTGCCTACCGCACCTTCAACGGTGCCGTGACCATCGGCGTACTGGCGGCGTTCCTCATCTACCTGCGGCAGTTCTTCGAACCCATGCAGGAGATCAGCCAGTTCTACAACTCGTTCCAGTCCGCCAGTGCGGCGCTGGAGAAGTTGTCCGGTGTGCTCGAGGAGGACCCTGACGTCCCCGAGCCGGCATCCCCGGTGCCGCTTCCGGCGTCGCGAGGGGAGGTGCGCGTCGAGGGTGTCGACTTCTCGTACGTCACCGACCGACCGGTGCTCCGGGGCCTCGACCTCGTCGTCCCGGCTGCACAAACTCTGGCGTTGGTCGGCACCACCGGCGCCGGCAAGACGACCATCGCCAAGCTGGTCTCGCGCTTCTACGACCCGGCCGCCGGGCGATTGACGCTCGACGGCGTCGACCTGCGGCAGCTGACCGATGTGGACCTGCGGCGATCCGTCATCATGGTCACGCAGGAGAACTTCCTCTTTGCCGGGTCGATCGCAGACAACATCCGCTTCGGCCGCCCGGGGGCCTCGGAAGACGAGGTACGCGCCGCGGCGGCCGCGATCGGGGCCGATGCGTTCATCACCGCGCTGCCACAGGGTTACGACACGGAAGTCGAGTCGCGCGGCGGCCGGCTGTCGGCGGGGCAACGGCAGCTGGTCGCGTTCGCCCGGGCGTTTCTCGCCGATCCGGCGGTGTTGATCCTCGACGAGGCGACAAGCTCGCTGGATGTGCCGAGCGAGCGCCTGGTGCAGCGGGCGCTGCGCACGATCCTGCGGGAGCGGACGGCGATCATCATCGCCCACCGGCTCTCGACCGTGGAGATCGCCGACCGGGTGATCGTGCTCGAGCACGGTCGGATCATGGAGGACGGCACTCCGGCCGAGCTGATCGCGGCCGGCACCGGCGGACGCTACGCCGATCTCCACCAAGCCTGGCTCGACTCCCTCGCCTGACCCGACTACCACACAGATGGTAATGTCGTGGTATGCGTACTACCATCGACAAGGCAGGGCGGCTGGTGATCCCCAAGGAACTCAGGGACCGCATCGGTCTGCAACCCGGTGAGGTCGACGTGGAGGTCGACGGCGCCGCGGTCCGGGTGGAACCCGTCGCATCCGACCGCGTCGAGGAGCGCGACGGGCTCCTGCTGGTCCCGTCGACGGCGACGAAGCTCAGCGACGAGGAAGTCGCGAGAGTCCGAGACGTTGACCAGCGCTGACTCCGACCCCTGCCTCCTTGACACAAGTGCGGCGATCGCCTTCGTCGTCGGGGACCACGAGCATCACAGCCGCACGGTCGAGGCACTCCGGGACCGGGAGCGGGGGCTCTCCGGACATGCCGCCTTCGAGACTTTCTCGGTGCTCACCCGGCTCCCCACACCGGCTCGGCTGACGCCGAAAACTGCGGCCCGGATACTGGCCACCAACTTCCCCCACACTCGGTTCCTCACGGCTGAGGGAGCAGCGGCGCTGTTAGGGTCGATGGCCGCACGGGGGCTGGCGGGCGGGGCGGTTTACAACGCGCTGGTCGGCGCGGTTGCGCTCGAGCACCAACTTCCGCTGGTGACCCGTGATCTGCGTGCTCTTGGCACGTACCGGCGGCTCGGGGTTTCGGTCGAGCTGCTTTCCTGAACGGCGAGCCGCGGCCCGTTCCGCTGAGCCGCGGCCCCATTTTCGCTGAGCCAACGTTCTTTCGACGACACGCCCGGCGCGGTGCCAGCAGGTCAGTCTCAATAGCTGGGTCGACTCATTCGCGGCGGATGAGGTCTGCTCGGATGCGCGGGCTGGCCGCGATGACGGTGAGCCCGGCGACGATCAAGGCTCCGACCACAGAGACACCCGCCAGTCCGGTTGCTGATCGCCACGGCGTGGCATTCAGCTCGTCGCCGAGTGCAAGGAACGCCGACCCCGCCCACCAGCCCAAACCGATCGCCATGGGCAGTCCGAGTACCAGCGGCAGCAGCGACTCGTACCACTGCGTTGCCCGAAGAGTCCGCGGAGGTACGCCAACGAGCTGCAGGCTCACGATCTCTCTGCGGCGGCCAATGGCGCGGTCGACGGCAGATATCGCGAAGGCGAGCAACCCGACCGAGAGAATGACGGCGGCAACTGACCAGACCAGCGCTCGCAGGCCGGCAACGAAGTAGTAGTCCTCCGGCGCCGCCTGGCTGAATACGGAAGCGCCGCGCACGGTGCGCTCTATGTCCTGTGCCACCTCCGCCCCAGGTCCGGCCAGGACGGTGAAGTCAGGGCGCTTCGGTATCAAAGCCTGGATGCCGGGCGTCGAGATCGGGATGAAGACTCCTGCTTGCAGCGCAGCTACCGGATCGTCCGTGTAGATGACGCTGTCCGGCGCGGGAAGGGTGAGTGTCGGCGGCGGACCGTGCCTTCGCGTGGGCAGCCAGGTGAACGTCTGGTCGCTTCCGGGCATTGACTCGGCCGCGCGGATCCACGACACGGCGTCGTCGCGGCATCCCACCGCGTCGGGTGCCAGGGTCGCCACCTCTGCGCAGGTACCGACGAGGGCCTGCATGCATGGCCCCGTCACGGTGCAACGGGTCGTGACGTTGCGCAGGGGGACCACATCGCGGACGCCGGGCGCCCGTTCGAGTGCTGCTGCGGCGTCCGCGGACGCAATGCGCCGCACGGAGACGTCGAGCACCTGCGGACCATGGTGGAGAGACTGGTCGGCACGGACATACTGCGGGGTCGTCTCCCACGCGGTCACGACACCACGAGCTCCCGCAATCACGAACAAACCCACCAGCAGGCCAGCGACGACCCGGGTCATACCGGCGGGCTGGCTCTGCAGCCGTCGAGCGGCGATGCGGACGGTTGGCCGCGACGACACCCTCAGGGCTACCTCGGCGACGAGCCGAACAAATATCGGGACGATGAGGAGGACGCCGAACGCCGTCAGGAGTGTCCCGCCGACGAAGGCGTAGAACTCGGGCGAGCTGACCCCGTCGGCCCAGGCTTGGGCAACGGCCCATGTGAGCAGGAGCAGACCGCCAGCCAGTGGAGCGGCTCTCCATGCGCTAGGGCGTTGGTCATGCACCTGGCTGCCGAGGATGGAGCGTCCCAGACCTCGGGTGGGGATGAGCGACACCACCACGGTGGCCAAGGGAACTCCGACCACCACCGCAACGTGTGACCACGGTGCTGGCTGGAACGGCACCGAAGACCAGTCCCGTCCCGCTACCTGCAGTCCCGAGACCACGGGACGCGTGAGCCAGAACAGCAGCACTCCGAGCGCCGTTCCCAACACTGCGGTGGCCCCCACCTCCGTTGCCGCGACCACCCTGGTCTGGCGCGGAGACAGCCCCAGTAGCCGCAGACTGGCCAGGCGCCGGTCGCGGATCGTGGCAGACAGGCGGCTGGCGGTGGCGGTCAGCACGAGCACGGGCATCACGATCGCCGCGACGACCGCGGCCAGGAGCCGTTGCATTTCTGTCGCTGCGAAGAGGTCGTCACGCAGCACCGACTCGGCAGCGGCGATGGCGAAGGTGTTGAGCAACAGCCAGCAGCCGATGGCGCTGGCGAGCACGACGCTGGCGGCTCGAACCCGCTCCGGAGGTCCGCCTCCCCCCGCAAGGCGGACCCCCAGGCGGAGCAGTGGTGTCACCGAACGCTCGCCATGTCAGGGGCGACGACACACCCGTCTCGCATGGTCACCAACCGGTCGGCGTGGGCAGCGACCCGGTTGTCGTGGGTGACGATGAGAACGCTCGTTCCGGCATCCCGGGCCAGTGACACCAGGGCGTCCAGGACGGCCTCGCCGGCGACGGTGTCCAAGGAGCCGGTGGGCTCGTCGGCAAAGATCACCTTCGGTCGATGCACAAGAGCGCGCGCTACTGCGGCACGCTGCGCCTGGCCACCTGCGACCGCGCCGGCCCGACGGTCAGCCACGTCGAGTACGCCGAGGTCGGCCATCACCGAGCGAGCGCGAGCATCGGCCTCCCGAGGGCGAACCCCGTTGAGCTGGAGGGGAAGCGCCACGTTCTCCACCAAGGTCAGCTCAGGCACGAGGTCACCGAACTGGAAGACAAAGCCCACCCACCGGAGCCGAAATGCGCTTCGCTTTCGCTCCGACGCTTCGCTGAGCTCGAGGTCTCCGATGCGAACGGAGCCTGCGTCGGGGACCAGCACACCGGCCAGGCAGTGGAGCAGCGTCGACTTGCCGGACCCGGACGGACCCATCAAAGCGACGATCTCGCCGGTGCCTACTGTGATCGTCGCGCCTCGCAAGGCGCTGGTTTCGCCGAAGGACACAGTGAGATCACGGCCCTCCAACAGCGGCAGAGACGTGTCAGAGGTCATTGGCTTGTCCTTTCAGCCCATGGTGCAGCGCGTCGAGGCGGTGGCCCGCTTCCTCGATCCACCGCAGGTCGGCGTCGAGGTGGTTGAGCTCGTAGGAGATTGCGAGCACCTCGGTGGCGCCGACCAACCGCCTGGACTCGGTGAGCTCGCGCATCCGGATGAGGTGCATCTGCCGCTGAGCGTCGAGCACGGCCCGGGCAGATCGCCCCGATAGCAGGGCGAGGGCGGTCTTGGCGAACAACGTGCTGCTCGCGAACGCGGTCGGTTCCTCTGCGGAGTACATCCACCCCTCGACCACTGTCACTCCGTCCGGCGTGATGGCGTACAGCTTGCGCTCGGGCCCATCGCCCGACTCCACTCCCTGCGTCTCGGCGAGCCCGTCGCGCTCGAACCGGGCGAGCGATGCGTACACCTGACCGAAGGGCAGTGGTTTCAGCCGACTGAAGTGAGCGTCGTAGCGCTTCTTGAGCGTGTATCCGTGTGCGGGAGCAGGTTCTAACAACCCCAGGAGCGTGCGGGCAACCGTCATAGAGCCGAACTATACACCCAGCGTGTACTCTGAGAGAGTACTTGCTCCGAGAGATTGACAAACGCGAGCGATTTCGCGGCTGTCGACGCAAACTCGTCGGGCTCAGCGCGTAACTGCAGGTCAGCCATGCGGGTCGGTGCACGGGTCCGAGGGCGGTGTCGGTCGCCGGTAGCGTTCGGAGCCGACGACAACACCCACTCCGACCAGAATCACCGCGGTCGCCGCCAGCACCGAGCCGGTGAGGGCCTCGCCGAGCACGATCCAGCCCAAGAAGAGCGCGACCACCGGATTGACGTAGGCGTAGGTCGCCACCAGTGAGATCGGCGCGTTGCTGAGCACCCAGACGTATGCGGTGAATGCCACCAGCGAGCCGAAGACGACAAGGTAGGTCCAGGCGGTCCAGGACCGAGCCGAGTAGGCGCTGAGATCCAACCGCTCACCGGACAACGGCCCCACCATCAGCATCACGGCGCCTCCGGCGAGCATCTCGTACACGGTGGTGACGAACGGGTCGCGTGGCAGCCGGAGCCGTGGTTGCAGCCAGGAACCGAACGACCAGCACATCGCGGCGAAACCGATCAGCAGGGTGGGGCCGAGCGGGATCGTGCCGGTGACGCCGATGGCCGCCACCAGAGCCGCCAGCCCGGCGAAGCCGATGAGCACACCCACGATGGTTGCCCAGCGAGGTCGGTCGCCGGACAGCAGCCGGTACGACACCACCCACAGGGGCACCGAGGCGATCATCAGTGCCGCGATCCCGGTCGGGGTGCCGAGGTCCTCACCGATGGTGACCAGGCCATTGCCGGCGGCCGGGAGCAGTGCCCCGAGCAGGCTGGCGCCGAGCAGCTGCACCCGGTTGACGGCGAGGCGACGCCATCCGGATCGGGCGGCGAGCACCAGCGCCATGACGACCCCCGCGAGAAAGAATCGCGCCCCGGCTGAGGTGAGAGACGGCATCGTCTCGACGACGATCCCGATCGCGAGGTACGTCGAGCCCCAGACGACATACACGATGCCCAGGGCAACGGCGACCGCCACCGGCCGGGTGACGGCGAGCGCAGGCGGTCGCGGGGCGGCGTCGACGGTCATGGCAACAACCATGCATCACCCGAGTAGTCACTGTGAGAACAGGTCATCGCCTGGTGTCGCAGCGACAAGTGCAGGGGGCGGTCTACGCTGGCTGCTGTCACGACAGCCGAAGGAGTGCAGGTGAGCGACCCCGCTCTTGCCACCGTCTTCGAACCGTCTGAGGACGGGGACGACCCCGAGCTCGTACAGCTGCTGACGCCGGAGGGTGAACGCCGCGAGCACGCCGACTACAGCTGCGATCTCGACGACGAGGCGATCCGGGGGTTCTACCGGGATCTGGTCCTGACCCGGCGCATCGACACCGAGGCGACAGCACTGCAGCGCCAAGGCGAGCTGGGGATCTGGGCCGCGTGCCTCGGGCAAGAAGCGGCGCAGGTCGGGTCGGCTCGGGCGATGCTGCCGCAGGACTTTGCCTTTCCGACGTACCGCGAGCACGGCGTCGCCTGGTGCCGCGGTGTCGACCCGTTGTACCTCCTGGGTCTGTTCCGCGGGGTCGACCAGGGTGGATGGGACCCGCGGGAGACGGGTTTCGGGCTGTACACGATCGTCATCGGGGCGCAGACCCTTCACGCCACGGGCTACGCCATGGGGTTGCAGCGCGACGGCGTCGTCGGCTCCGGCGACGAGACCAAGGACGCCGCGGTCATCGCGTACTTCGGGGACGGTGCCACCAGCCAGGGCGATGTGAACGAGGCGTTCATTTGGGCCAGTGTCTTCAACGCGCCTGTTGTGTTCTTCTGCCAGAACAACCAGTGGGCCATCTCGGAGCCGATCGAGCGCCAGACCCGCATCCCGCTCTACCAGCGCGCGCTTGGCTTCGGCTTCCCGGGTGTCCGGGTCGACGGCAACGACGTCCTCGCCTGCTATGCCGTGACGCAGGCCGCGCTGCGCCGTGCCCGCGAGGGGAGCGGTCCGACGTTCGTCGAGGCGTACACCTACCGGATGGGCGCCCACACCACGTCGGACGACCCGACGCGCTACCGGCTCAACGACGAGCTCGACCGTTGGAAGGCCAAAGACCCGATCGCCCGCGTCAAGGCCTACCTCGACACCAGCAAGGCCGCGGACGACGACTTCTTCGACGGCGTCGCGCGAGAGTCCGACGAGATCGCCACCCATGTGCGCGATGGGTGCCTGAGCATGCCCGACCCAAGTGTGCTTAGCATCTTCGACCACGTGTACGCCGAGCAGACACCGGAGCTCGCCGAGCAGAAGGAGCAGTACGCCGCGTACCTCAGCTCCTTCGAAGGGGCGCACTGAGATGGCACAGCTCACCCTGGCCAAGGCGCTCACCAACGGCCTGCGCGCGGCGATGGAGGCCGACCCGAAGGTCTTGATCATGGGCGAGGACGTCGGCAAGCTCGGCGGTGTCTTCCGGGTCACCGACGGGCTGCAGAAGGACTTCGGTGAGGACCGCGTCATCGACACCCCGTTGGCTGAGTCGGGCATCCTCGGCACTGCGGTGGGTCTGGCGATCCGCGGCTACCGCCCGGTGTGCGAGATCCAGTTCGACGGGTTCGTCTACCCCGCGTACGACCAGATCGTCAGCCAGGTCGCGAAGCTGCACTTCCGCAGCCAGGGCAAGCTGCCGATGCCGATCGTGATCCGGATCCCGTTCGGCGGTGGCATCGGTGCCGTGGAGCACCACTCGGAGAGCCCGGAGGCGCAGTTTGCTCACACCGCCGGGCTGAAGGTCGTCGCGGTGTCGAACCCGGTCGACGGGTACTTCATGATCCAGCAGGCCATCGCCTCCGACGACCCGGTTGTCTTCTTCGAACCCAAACGCCGCTACTGGGAGAAGGCCGAGCTCGACGAGACGACCGCGCCGCCGCCACTGCACAGCTCCCGGGTAGTACGAGAGGGCACCGACGTGACGGTGCTGGCGTACGGGCCGATGGTCAAGACAGCCCTCGAGGCTGCCCTCGCCGCGGCGGAGGAGGGCCGGAGCCTGGAGGTCATCGACCTGCGGACGCTCTCCCCGCTGGACATGGGACCGGTTACGGAGTCGGTGAGGAAGACCGGCCGAGCTGTCGTCGTGCACGAGGCCGTCGTCAACCTCGGCATGGGCGCCGAGGTGGCTGCGCGGATCACCGAGTCGTGCTTCTATGAACTCGAGGCGCCGGTGATGCGGGTCGGCGGGTTCGACACGCCGTACCCCCCCAGCAGGGTGGAGGAGGAGTACCTGCCCAACCTGGACCGGGTGCTGGACGCCGTCGACCGCTCGCTCGGGTACTGAGAGAGGCGAGGGCATGTCAAGAGTGAGGCAGTTCAATCTCCCCGACGTCGGTGAGGGGCTGACCGAGGCCGAGATCGTCGGTTGGAAGGTCAAGCCGGGCGACACCGTCAAGGTCAACGACGTCATCGTCGAGATCGAGACCGCGAAGTCGCTGGTCGAGCTGCCCTGCCCGTACGCGGGTACGGTCGACAAGTTGCTGGTGGGGGAGGGCGAGACGGTTGCGGTCGGCACCCCGATCATCAGGGTCTTGCTTGGGCCCATCAGTGCTGATGACTCCGCGGTTGCCTCTCCGCCGGAGGATTCGGCGGTGGAGCCTGGGCTGATCGGCGGACCCGCTCCTGGTGGGCGTACCTCGGTGCTGGTCGGCTACGGTCCGAAGACTACGGAGGCGAAGCGGCGCCCGCGCAAGGGCGCCACACCGAGCGAGCCTGCTTCGGCGGCTGCCCAGCAGAACGTGCAGATGGCCTTCGGCACCGCCCCGACGAAAGCGCCCGAGGTGTCCGCGGCGGATGCGGAGCCAGCCAATCCGGCCCTCACCCGGGAGGATGCGGACCCCCCCGGTGCGGTGACCGCACGGGTGCTGGCGAAGCCACCGGTGCGCAAGCTCGCCAAGGATCTCGGGGTCGACCTGCGCGCCGTGACGCCCAGCGGTCCCGGCGGGGTCGTCACCCGCGCGGACATCGAGGCGCACGCGAACGGCGCCGGCGCGCGTGTGCTGCCCTCGGCGGGGGAACGCGAAACGAGGCTGCCCGTCAAGGGCGTTCGCAAGATGACTGCTGCCGCGATGGTCAGCAGCGCCTTCACCGCTCCGCACGTCACCGAGTGGGTCACGTGTGACGTGTCGCGAACCATGCGGTTGGTGGGTCGGTTGCGTAAACATCGCGACTTCCGCGACACGAAGGTGTCACCGCTGCTGCTGGTGGCGAAGGCCGTGTGCCTGGCGGCTCGGCGTACTCCGGAGGTCAACGCCACCTGGGACGAGTCAGCGCAGGAGATCGTGCTGAAGCACTACGTGAATCTCGGCATCGCCGCGGCGACGCCGCGCGGGCTCATCGTGCCGAACGTCAAAGACGCCGACTCGCTGTCGTTGCGGGAGCTGGCGGACGCGCTCGTCGAGCTGACCCGGACGGCACGCAGTGGGAAGACTCAGCCCGCGGACATGTCCGGTGGCACGTTCACGATCACCAACGTGGGGGTCTTCGGCGTCGATTCCGGGACGCCGATCCTCAATCCCGGTGAGTCAGGAATCCTGGCGTTTGGCGCCATCCGCAAGCAACCCTGGGTGGTCGCCGGTCGGGTCCGGCCGCGCGACGTGACGACGCTGGCGCTGTCGTTCGACCACCGGGTCGTCGACGGTGCCCAAGGCTCGCGGTTCCTGGCCGACGTGGCGGCAATACTCGAGGACCCGGCGTCCGCGCTTACGTTCTGAGCTCCTGGCCCGCTCCGAGGCGGATCTTGAGGGGTAAACGTCGCCGGAGCCACCGCAAGGCATAAAGATCGGTCAGGGTCCGGGCTCACATCAGTGCCCCGCCGATCTCGCGGGATGTCCCCCGGAACTCCGCGACGACGGTGTCGCCGCTGCGTACGGTCACGTCGTAGATGCCGTTGCGCCCGGTGCGCTGGCGCTCGACCGCCTCGGCAACCAGCAGGTCGCCCTCTCGTACGGCGCCGAGATAGTGGATATCGCAGCGGTACGCCGCCGTACGTCGGTTGTAGGTGTTGCAGGCGAACGCGAACGCCGAGTCGGCCAGTGCAAACGTGAACCCTCCATGGCCGATGCCGTGCCCGTTCGTCATCTCCGGCCGCACCGTCATCTCGAGCACCGCCCGGCCCGGTGCGATGTCGATGATGCGCATGCGCAGTGCCTGGCTGGCCCGGTCCTCGGCCCACATGGCAGTTGCGCACGCACTCGCCATCGCTGCGGGGTCGTCGGCCATGCCGGCAACGTAGTACGGCGACCATCGCCAGCTCTTGTTGGCTCCGAACGGACACCGAACTGCGACATCACCGTGCTCGCGTTCAATCGGTGAGCACGGGGGCCTGCACCTTGGTCCCCTTTGCCTGTCCCGCGGGAAACAACGACCGCGAGCAGCATGAAGGAACGTCCATGCATTGGCACAGAACCACGTTGGCAGGAAGCGCTAGGGCGCTCACGGCTTTGGCCGCTGGCGGCGGTGGAAGCGGCGGTGAAGCAGGCGCCCACGACCCGGCGTGCTCGAACGAGTTCTTCCTCGACTGTGACAACAACGCAGAGACGCTACGGGCGCCGAGTTGTGGTACCGCCATACCGATGCGGCCCGGAACGTGCTGGCGAGCGTCACGGGAACTGCTTCACCAGCATCGAGCTGACCTTGCCGTTGCCCTGCGGCAGTCGCCCCATCTCGACATAGTCGCGTCGCCGGTGGAACTCGATCGACGGTCCGTTCGGCGGTTCCACGTACACCTCCAGCGCCATCAGGCCACGCTCGCGGGCGCGCTCCTCAGCCGCGTCGTAGATCGCGGAGCCGATACCGCTGCGTCGGTGATCGGGTGACACGACCACCCGGTCGAGGTAGGAGAAGTCTCCTAGCCGCTCCCGGAACCAGCGGTAGTTGATGCTGTCGTATGCGGTCCCGGGGGTGAGCACGATGGTGAAACCGACGACCTGCCCGCCGTCGGCTTCGGCCACGAGGCACATATCGGCCATCCCGACGAGCCACGCCAGCCGCGCGGCGTCGAGCGTCGCCACCGCGTCGAGATTGGCCTGGTTCAGCGCCAGGACGGCCTCGGCATCGGTGGCGTCGTACGGGCGAAGGCGCATGGCTCTCATGCTGGCAGACTGATGTGGTGACTGCCGCACCCTCCGACTTCGCATCCCGCCATCGCGAGCTGCTCGAGCAGGCGCTCGTCGCGATCCGCAAACGTGAGTACTTCTCCGCCTATCCGGAGTCGCCGAGCCCGAAGGTCTATGGCGAGCACGCCGCTGCGGATGGCAGGGCCGCCTTCGAGGCCTGGCTCGGCTCGCCCTTCCCCCTCGCGACGCCGGGCGGCGACGGTGTGGTGGCGACGGAGACGTCGCCCTTCGGCATCGACGTCGGCGTCTCGTACCCACGGGTACGGCCCGACGGTATCGAGACGCTGTTGGCGGTGGCCGCCGAGGCCATCCCCGCCTGGCGTGACGCCGGCCCGGACGCCAGGAGCGGGGTGTGCCTGGAGATCCTGGCCCGATTGCAGGCACGCGTGTTCGAGCTCGCCAACGCAGTGATGCACACCTCGGGCCAGGCGTTTGTGATGGCGTTCCAGGCCGGTGGCGCGCATGCGCTCGACCGTGCCCTCGAGGCGGTTGCGTACTCCTACGATGAGATGACCCGGCACCCGGAGGCGGCGATCTGGGAGAAGCCGGGGCGCGACGAGCCGCTGCGGATGACGAAGACATATACGGTCGTTCCCCGCGGGATCGCGCTGTCGATCGGCTGCAACACGTTCCCGACGTGGAACTCCTGGCCCGGCATCTTCGCCTCGCTGGTGTGCGGCAACCCTGTCGTGGTCAAGCCGCACCCGCGGGCGGTGCTGCCGCTGGCAATCACCGTGCAGGTGTGCCAGGAGGTGCTCGCGGAGGCCGGTTTTGCCCCCGAGCTGGTCACTCTCGCCGCCGAGGACCCCGCCGATGGGCTGGCGGCCGTGCTGGCGGTGCGGTCGGAGGTTCGGCTGGTCGACTTCACCGGGTCCAACGCTTTTGGCGACTGGCTGGAGACGCACGGCACCCAGGCCGTGGTGTTCACCGAGAAGTCCGGCGTCAACACCGTCGTGATCGACTCGACCGACTCGTACCGCGGCATGTGCTTCAACCTGGCGTTCTCGCTGGCGCTCTACACCGGGCAGATGTGCACCGCCCCACAGAACCTGTTCGTCCCCGCCGCTGGCATCGATACCGACGAGGGACATCAGTCGTACGACGACGTGGCTGCCGGAATCGGTGCGGCGCTCGACAAACTGCTGGGCGACGACGCCAAGGCGGTCGAGCTGCTCGGCGCCGTCGTCAATCCCGGAGTGCTCGAGCGACTCGACGCCGCGCCAACGCGGGGGCGGGTGCTGGTGGAGTCACGCCCGGTGGCGCATCCGACCTACCCGGACGCCGTCGTCCGCACGCCGTTGCTGCTCGGGTTGGACCTCGACGATGCGGAGGTCTACGCCGAGGAATGCTTTGGGCCGGTGGCCTACCTCATCGAGACGCCGTCGACGGCCGAGTCGATCGAGACGTTCCGACGTACGGCGCGTGAGCACGGTGCGATGACGGCTTCGGTCTACACGACCGACGAGGCGGTGCTCGCGTCGATGCGGTCGGCATCACTCGACGCCGGGGTTGCGTTGAGCGAGAACCTGACCGGGCAGGTGTTCGTGAACCAGTCAGCTGCGTTCTCGGACTTTCACGGTACGGGCGCCAACCCGGCGGCGAACTCGGCCTACACCGACGCCGCCTACGTCGCGTCCCGGTTCCGTATCGTCCAGTCCCGCCGCCACGCCTGAGCCCTTTTGCGGCACGGGGGCGGGTGGGCGTGCGAGGCGGGTCGGGTGGCAGGGTTTGGGCATGGGACTGCTCATCAACCACGTCACCTTCGATGCCCACGACCCGTACCAGATCGGATCGTTCTGGGCTGCTGCCACGGGTGGGTCGCTGGACGACGACGACCACCCCGGTGATCCGGCGGCCTTGTTGGTGGTACGCACCAACGCCGGCGGCGAGGTCAGGGTGCTGTTCGAGCAGGTGCCGGACGACAAGGTCGTGAAAAACCGTGTCCATCTGGACGTCTGGCCCACCGACCGCACTCGCGACGACGAGGTCGAGCATCTTGTGGGGCTCGGCGCGAGAGTCGTGGCCGACTGCCGCCGTCCCGACGGCACCGGGTGGGTCGTCATGGCCGACCCCGAGGGCAACGAGTTCTGCGTCGAACGCAGCGCCGCCGAGCGCCCGGAGAGCTGACCGCGGGGGCGGTGGACGGAGGTGACAAGTCGCGGGAAGCGGAGGCGGCGGACGCGGACCGGCCAACACGCATGGTCGTCGCTCCACGCCCTGCTAGACTCCAACCTGACGCCCCAGACAGGGGCTCTTTCTTTGCCCGTCTGCAGATCATCAGTGTCGTGCGGCCGGAACCGCCGCTCACGACCCTGGAGTACTTGTGTCCTCGCGCCCCACCATGACCCCTGCCGGCACTGACTTCGCCGCGCTGAACCTCACGCCGAACCTGGTCCGCGCACTGCGCCGCCACGGCATCTCGACGCCCACCCCGGTGCAGGCAGCCGTCATCCCAGACGCACTTGCCGGCCGGGATATCTTGGCCCGGGCGCGCACCGGCTCCGGCAAGACGCTGGCCTTCGGGCTGCCGATCGTTGCCCGCCTCGCTGGTGGGCGCAGTCATCCCAAGGCCCCGCGGGCACTGGTCGTGGCGCCGACCCGTGAGTTGGCCGCCCAGATTCGCCAGGCGATGGAGCCCATTGCCCAGGCGGCCCAGCTTCGAGTCGCCACGGTCTACGGTGGCACCCCCTACGACGCCCAGATCCGGCGGCTGCGGGAAGGGGTTGACGTGGTGATCGCCACGCCGGGTCGCCTCGACGACCTGATTCGCCGGGGAACCTGCCGACTCGACGCGATCGAGATGACCGTGCTGGACGAGGCCGACCACCTGTGCGACCTCGGCTTCTACCCGGCTGTCGACGCCTTGCTGCGGCTAACGCCCGCGAGCGGCCAGCGGCTGCTGCTGTCGGCGACTCTCGACGGCGACGTCGACCGTCTGGTACGCACTCACCTTCGCGAGCCGGTACGCCACGAGATCGACCCCGGTGACGGAGTGGCGAGCACCATGGACCATCACGTCTTGGTCGTGGGCCACTCGGGCAAGCGGGAGGCGGCGACGGCGCTGCTCCGGGCAAATCCGCGCTCGATCGTCTTCACCCGAACGCGGCACGGTGCCAGTGCTCTGGCCAAGCAGCTCTGCGCCGCCGGTGTCGGTGCGGTCGACTTGCACGGCAACCTCACCCAGCGGGTGCGGGAGCGCAACCTGAGCAGGTTCAAGTCCGGCCAGGCAAGCGTCGTCGTCGCGACCGACATCGCGGCTCGCGGCATTCACGTCGACCATGTCGGTCTCGTCGTCCACTACGACGTGCCGACCGCGGCAAAGGCCTATCTCCACCGCTCTGGACGCACTGCTCGGGCAGGTGAGAGCGGTGCCGTCGTGACCATGACCACGCCGGACTTCGTCGACGCCGTCGTACGGCTTCAGCAGGTAGCAGGCGTCGCGGCACGTCACCATGACGTCCGGACGGCTCCGCAACCGATGACGGTGCGGGCACTCTCCGACTCCGGGCAACCGGCGCCACCGATCATCCAGGTCGCCCGCGCGGGGCGTCCGCGGCGCAGCACCGGACGACCTTCACCGGGGCGCAGCGGACGCGGCGATCAGCGCCGTCGGTCGCGTCAGTACGCCGGCAGCCGGGGCCGGTAGCAGGCGCCCGAGCGCCCGCCCGGATCCGTCAGCGGTCCTCGATGCGCCGCTCTTCGACGCGCGAGGTGTGTGAGGTGTGAGCTCGCTGCTGGTTCATGACCAGCGCGAGGATGATCGCGAGCAGTCCGCAGGCGATCAGGATCCAGCCCAGTGAGAAGTTCTCGACCCCCGGAATGTCGACGTCGACAGCGAACACGATGATGGCTCCGACGGCTATCAGGAAGATGCCGATTCCGATGCCCATGGTTCCTCCTTGGGAAGCGGGTAGGGCCCACTTCCGAGCGATGAGATTACATGCCGTGATCTCCCGATGACTGGGTAACACGCGAACTGTGCGTCGTCGACGTATCGCTCCGGCCGGACAGCTCTCTGACACACTTGCCGGGTGCGGGTATCGGCCAAGTCTGACTACGCCTTGCGCGCCCTGATCGAGATTGCCGGGAGGACTGACGGCACACCGGTGTCCGCCGAGGAGATCGGGCGGCTGCAGGGGATCCCGCACGGCTTCCTCCAGGCGATTCTCGCCGACCTGCGTCGCGCCAGCGTCGTGGTCAGCCAGCGTGGCCAGTCCGGTGGTTGGCGGCTGGCGCGTCCGGCGACCGAGGTGACCATCGCGGACGTGATCCGTGCAGTCGACGGCCCACTGGTCAGTGTGTACGGCCTCCGTCCGGAGTCGGTCAGCTACAACGAGGCTGCGATGGTGCTGCAGCACGTGTGGATTGCGGCTCGCAGCAGCCTGCGCGATGTTTTCGAGGGCGTGTCCATCCAAAACCTCGCTGACGGCCGGCTGCCGCGACCGGTGGCGGCGATGACCCGCGATGAGGACGCCTGGCGCCCGCACTGAGCCCTACCGGCGGCGCCGGATCATGGCACTCGGATGCCGTGCTGCATCGAGCAGCCGGCGCGCGGTGCCCTCCGTCCTACGCCGGGCAGAAGCGTCGCGTCGCAGTTGCGCGACCTCGAGCAGCAGCTCGGCGGTGGCGGCGGTCGCGGTGTCGATCACCTCATTGGGCTCCCAGTCGTCAGGTGCGCGGCTGCCTTCGGTCCACCGTGGCCGCAGCTCGGCCAGGCTCCCACTCACGTCGTACCCGCGTTCGTCGATCTCGCTGATCCACTCCTCCGCGATCGCCTCGAGGCGGGGCCGGAGAACCTCCGGAGGCGCAGGCGGGCGGGTGGTCGAAACGCGAGGCAGGATTTGTTGGGCGTAGAGGTCCTTGGCAACGGCTCCGAACTCAGTGGTGACCAGTCGACCATCCAGGTACGCGCTGACCCGCCGCATCACCTCGATGTCTGCGACACCCAGTGACGTATTGGGCCGAACGTCATGCCCCGGGAGATACCGAGACGGCTCCGGAATACCTACGACGCTGGCGAAACGCTGCCACAGCAGGTGCGGCGTAGCACCTGCCGGCGGGACCGTCACGATGTGAACGCGGCCGGTTGGCAGTCCGCTGCCCCAGTTGTTGAGCACCTCGGTCAGTCGCTGGGCCCGGAACGGCGCCGGCCTCTTGGCGTCGTCGGTACGTTCGCCGCCGAGGAGTCCGGCGTGGCGTAGGTACTGGCTGAACCGGTGCTGACGGCCGTGCTTGACCGACTCCTGCCAGTCGGCGACCACCTGCCGCGCCGGGTCTCGCGCGGTGACGACGATGTGGATCTCAGCGTCATCAAACGCCGCCAACGCGTCCTGCGCCCTGTCGGCCGTCGCCGTGGCGAGGATCTCGTGGCCGATGAGGACCGTGCCGTCGAAGTCCATCGCCAGCCGCACCAGGCGCGGCCACGCTCCCTGCGCCGCGGGTCGGACACCACCAGCGAAGACATGATCGCCACGGGCATCGAGTGCGGCGAAGAAGTGGTCGCGGTGACCGTCGTCGGGGTACCACACGCCGCTGTCTCGCAGGGCCGCTCGATGCTTGCGCAGCAGGCCTTGCAGGAACGTGGTCCCGGTCTTGGGGAGTCCGACGTGCACGAAGATGCACTGCGGTCCTGCCCCGGCGGCCATGGCGATGGAGTCTAATGGGGCCAAGCTTGGCTCTGGATTTTATCGTGCGCATGTGGCACTCCAGGTACGGTCGAGTGGTGCGAGGTGATCGGGTCGAGATCGTCATCGATGCCGGCGGGGAGATCCGCACGTACGAGGTCGTCGCGACTCGCAATGGCCGCCGGGTCGAGATCAATACCGGTCGCGGCATCGTTGAGGTGACCGAGGTGACACGCGGGGGTACGTCTGTTCGCACAGCGCGGTTCATGGCGAACCGGATCTTGGCTCTCGTCGAGCACCCGGCGACGGACCGAAACATTGCCGAGGAGGTCATCGCGTCGCGGCGAACCGGCCTGACGTGAACGGTGCCGGCGAGAGCGGCGCAGCCCTTGGAACCTATGTGCCTGCGGAGGTAGCGATGCGCTCGATCCACGTGTGGGTGGTGGTGACCGCCCTCGCGGTCGCGGGCTGTGGCAATCAGGCCGCCTCCGTGGTCGAGGACCAGCCGAGCCCGAAGTCTGTAGTTCCCTCGTCCACCGCACCCGCACCAACCACGACGACCGTAGTGCCGAAACCGAACGAACGCACCAGCCGGGGCAAGCTCGTCACGACGTCCGCCAGCGAGTACGGCACCATGCTGTTCGACACGACTGGGCAGGCGATCTACCTGTTCGACAAGGAGAACACCGACCGCCCGGAGTGTTACCAGGCATGTGCCGCCGCCTGGCCACCGGTGCTCACTCGAGGGGAACCGCGCGGCAGCGGCCAGGTCAAGTCAGACCTGCTGGGCACGACCGCACGAACGGACGGCTCGACGCAGGCCACGTACGCCGGGCATCCGCTCTATTACTACGTGCACGACGACAAGAACGAAGTCTCCTGTCACAACGTGACCGAGTTCGGTGGCTTGTGGCTCGTCGTCACACCGAGCGGGGACCCTGCTGCGTGACCTGAGACGCCGGGGCCGCGTCGGCGTGTCCTTCCGTCGTGGTGCGGTAGCGGAGGTGAATCACGCCGTTGCCAAAGCGGCGTTCGTCCAGCAGCTCGAGAGTTGGGCGGACATTGTCGGGGAGGGAGTGATTGCCGGATCCGACCACGATGGGCGCGAGGAACAGGTGGCACTCGTCGACCAACCCGGCCTTGATCGCCTGAGCCGCGAGGTCGGGGCCGCCCACGGTGATGTCACGTGCCGCTGCTGCCTTCAGCTGCCGGATCGCTTCCGCGTCGAAGTTTCGCTCGATCCGCGTCCTGGCGCTGGACACCGTCTCCAGCGTCTTGGAGTAAACGATCTTGTCGGCCGCCTGCCATATCTGCGCGAAGTCCCGCATGAAGGGCGGCTGGTCGGTGAGGGTGTGCGCGGTCTCCCAGTAGGCCATCACCTCGTACAATCGGCGCCCGTAAAGGTAGGTGCCGACCGGGCGCTCGAGGTCATTGACGAAGGTGTGCACCTCCTCGTCCGGGGCGGCCCAGTCGAAGTTGCCGTCCGCGTCCGCTACGTATCCGTCGAGCGACGTGATCGCCGAGTAGATCAGCTTGGCCATGGTGAGCCTCCCTCGCACGTCTTGATGTATCTCAGGGCTAGCACTTCGGGGGAGCGCCGTCCCTCTCCTCGGGTACCCACGAGCCCCGAATCCGTTGGGACCCGTTCACGTCGGCTTCGTCCTGTGCTGGGAGCCCTGGAGCAGCGCGCGCCATCAGGAGCGGGGAAGCCCGCACCGACGTACACCGCTCGGGAAAGTCGGCGTCCATCAGCCCCAGCACAGGCAGAAGGGGTGCCCGGCTGGGTCGGCGTACACCTGGAAGCCCTCATCCGCCGCCGTGTCGTCGGCGGCCTTCAGCAGCCTGGCGCCCAGCGCCATGGCCTCCTCGTGCGCGGTGGCGACATCCTCGACGTACAGGTCAAGGTGGATCTGCTGCGGCGTCCCCTCGGGCCACTGCGGTGCTACGTGGTCGGGTGCGAGCTGGATGCCCATCCGGGGGTCCCCGTCGACGTAGATGGTGTGCCAGTCGTCGTCTGCCTCGACAGTGCCTCCCAGCAGCTGCGACCAAAAGGAGCTCACAGCGTCGAGGTCCGCTGCGTCGAGGACGACGATCGTTCGAGAGATCTTCATGGACGTCATCGTGTCAGAGGTGATCACCCGGTTTTGACTCTCTCCGTGCCATCACTTCGCGGCTGGACCCGAGTCCGCCGTCGCCGGGAGCCAGTCGACAAAGAGGGACCACCGGGAGGGCAGCCAGCGCACCGCGGGTGCGACGGCGACTCGGTCACTTGGGTCGGTAGACCTCGCGCCGATGCCCGACAGGTAGCACAAGGACCAGCAGGACGTCGTCGTGGATCTCGTAGACGATGCGATAGTCACCCGTGCGAACTCTCCACTCGCCTGATCCGCCCACCAGCCGGGTGGCGTTCGGGGGCCGCGGGTCGTCGGCGAGAAGCTCGAGCGCTGCCTGGATGCGTCGGCGCACCTGAGGGTCGAACTTGCGGAGCTGGCGCGCCGCGGAGGGTGCCAGCCTGAGCCGGTAGGTCACGTCAGGCCGAGGTCCGCCTTGACCTGCTCCCAGGGGATTGGCGCCTCGCCGGTGGCCCGCATCTCGGCGCGCGCTGCCTCGGCGGCCAGGATGTCGGACATGTCTTCGGCAAGCGCGACCAGCTGGTCGAGGTCATCGGCGTCGATGACGGCCGCCACCCGACGACCACGGCGAGACAGGTAGACGGGCACGTGCTCATCGCGGGCGCGGTCGATAATCGCGGCCAGCTGTTGGCGTGCCCGTGATACGGCTAAGGACTCTGCGGACATGCCCCAATCGTACAATTCACCCATTAAACGTACAACAGCGGTTCCAACGTACGCGCCGCGGGAGGGGGTGCCCGCCGCAGCCTTAGGTCGGGGTCCCAACTCGTGCCACGCTTATCGCCACGCTTGGCCGTCTACCTCATCGTCAAGGGGTTCAAGCCCTCTCCCGCTACCGCCCGCAATCTCCCCCTTGGCAGAGGCACCCGGGCTAGGCGATTGAACTTCAACACAGCACGCTCGGCCTCGCCCTGTTCTGCTGTGGTGAGCGGGGCGAGCGGGTGGCCGCGGACCGCTACGCCTTGTCGCGAGCGTCGCCGTGCCGATGGACCACTGTCCATTCGCCACCCTCGCGCCGGTAGATCTGGGTCACTCGCAGGGTGTAGGTACGCGGCTCCCCGTTGACGCTGGCCTGCGTGTGCTCGTAGCCGACCGTGTACGCCATATCGCCGATGATGTCGGCCGCGACGATCTCATGCGTGTACGACGTGCAGCCGGAGAAACTTCGCTCCAACAAGCTGAAGAGTTCGTCGACCTCGGTGCGTCCGACTGCGCTCTTCCAGGCACCGAAGACGGTCACTGGTTCCTTGCGGGACCAGATCGCGCGCCGAACGGTGGCGTCGCCATTGTGCACCGCTATCTCTGCGTCTCTGAGCTGAGAACTCACCCAAGCGAGGAAGTCGTCACGTTCACTCATCCTCCAAGTGAAGCAGCAGTCCCATCAAGATGGAGAAGGCCATCGACCCGTCACTGATGCAAGGGTAAGCCCACGAGGCTAGTCGTTGCTCGATGGTCAAGCTGGACCTTGTTGCCGCATCTCGGTATGGGCGTCGGTTCGTCACACAAGGGGCCTACCGACTGGGCCTTCACGGCGCCCTCAGATGCACGGTTCCTGGTCGGCGTGAACCAGCTCAGCCCCCCCACTGGAGCACGGCCCTATCGCTCCAACGTCCGAAAAGCCGGCACCCGCGAGACTCGGAGCGGTGACAGCGGGCTGACCTGAGTATTCGCGACAGTTCGGCGCCTGTACTCTCCTGTGTCCATGCAGACCGTCGATGACCTCGTCCACTCGATGGGGACCGCGGTGCGTGCCGGCAGGTACGCGCCCGGCGACCCGCTCCCGTCGGTGCGGGCGCTGGCCGCGGAGCGGCACTGCTCGGCGGGCACCGCGGCGCGGGCGTACCTCCGGCTGCGGGCCGCAGG
>JACCYJ010000104.1 GCA_013696555.1 Nocardioidaceae bacterium
CCTGGACTCCGGCCGCCTCCAGAGCCAACTTCTTCGCCTCCGCAGTCCCCGACGATCCCGACACGATCGCGCCGGCGTGTCCCATGGTCTTGCCCTCCGGCGCGGTAAACCCGGCGACGTACGCCACCACGGGCTTGGTGATGTATGTCGAGATGTAGTCGGCGGCCCGCTCCTCGGCATCCCCACCGATCTCACCAACCATGATCACGGCCTCGGTGTCCGCGTCGTCCTGGAACGCCTGCAAGCAGTCGACATGCGTCGTCCCGACGATCGGGTCGCCGCCGATCCCGACCGAGGTGGTGAAGCCGATGTCGCGCAGCTCGTACATCATCTGGTACGTCAGAGTTCCCGACTTGCTGACCAGCCCGATCCGCCCGGCGCTGGTGATGTCGGCTGGGATGATTCCGGCGTTGGACTTTCCGGGCGAGGCGATGCCCGGGCAGTTAGGGCCGATGATGCGGGTCGTTCCGGCGGCGTGGGCGGCGGCGAAGAACGCAGCCGTGTCGTGCACCGGCACTCCCTCGGTGATCACCACGGCCAGCGGCATCTGCGCATCGACGGCCTCCAGGACGGCGTCCTTGGTGAACGCCGGCGGCACGAAGAGCACCGAGGCGTTCGCACCGGTCTCCGCCATCGCCTCAGCGACGGACCCGAAGACGGGCAGCGTGGTGCCGTCGAAGTCGACCGACGTGCCCGCCTTGCGGGCGTTGACGCCGCCGACGACGTTGGCGCCGGCTGCGAGCATGCGGCGGGTGTGTTTGGACCCCTCCGATCCCGTCATGCCCTGGACGATGATCGTGCTCGCCTCGTCGAGGTAGATCGCCATCGCTCGCTCCCTACTTCCCGGGCATATCGGCCGCCAGCTCGGCGGCCCGGCGGGCGGCTCCATCCATGGTGTCGACGAGCTCGACGCCAGGAAGGTCCGCCTCGGTGAGGATGCGATGTCCCTCCTCGGCGTTATTGCCGTCGAGCCTTACGACCAACGGTTTGCTCACTGGTTCCTCCCGCTCGGCCAGCAGTCGGAACGAGGAGACGATTCCGTTCGCCACTTCGTCGCACGAGGTGATGCCTCCGAAGACGTTGACGAAGACGCTCCGCACGTCGGGATCGCCGAGAACGATCTCCAGTCCGTTAGCCATCACCTCGGCGGAGGCGCCGCCACCGATATCGAGGAAGTTCGCCGGTTTCACGCCGCCGCCGTGCTCGCCGGCGAGATCCTGACCGGCGTACGCGACGACGTCGAGCGTTGACATGACCAGGCCAGCGCCGTTGCCGATGATGCCGACCGATCCGTCCAGCTTGACGTAGTTGAGGTCCTTGGCCCGCGCAAGCGCCTCGAGCGGGTCCGCTGCCTGAAGGTCGTCGAACTCTGCATGGTCGGCGTGACGAAAGCCGGCGTTCGCGTCCAGGGTGACCTTGCCGTCCAATGCCTCGAGGGTCCCGTCACCGAGCCGGACCAGCGGGTTGATCTCGACCAAGCTGGCGTCCTCGTTGATGAAGACTGTCCACAGCTTGCGTACCAGGTCGACAGCCGCGTCGGCCACCTCAGCCGGGAAGCCGGTGAGTGACACGATCTCGCGAGCGGTGGCCTCGTCGACGCCTACTGTCGGGTCGATCGAGAACTTGACAACCGCATCCGGACTGGTACGAGCCACCTCTTCGATCTCTACGCCGCCCTGCAAGCTGGCGATGCAGAGGTACGCGCGGTTCGAGCGGTCGACGAGGAACGAGAAGTAGTACTCCTCGGCGATGTCAGCTGCCGGTGCGATCAGCACCCGGTGGACCGTGAGGCCCTTGATTGACATGCCGAGAATCGCCTGGGCATGCTCTCGTGCGTGCTGGGGGTTCTCGGCTAGCTTCACGCCGCCGGCCTTGCCACGACCGCCGGCTTTGACCTGTGCCTTGACGATCACCCGCCCCCCGAGTTCCTCGGCCGCCGCCTCGGCTTGTTGAGGAGACTTGGCCACGATGCCCAAAGTGACGGGCACGTTGTGCTTGGCGAACAGCTGCTTGGCTTGGTACTCCATTAGGTCCATGGTGTGGCCGGCTCCCAGCTCGCATCGATGCCCGGAGTGCTTGGGCAGTCGGACTCTAGCCGGGCACGTACCACTGCTGTCGAGCACGGGGTCTGGGCGGTACTTCCAATGGCTAAGGGTCACTTCCAATGGGTTGCAACCCATTGGAAGTGACGCGATACCACGTGAACGTGGGATAGAGACAGGGTTCAGCCGGCGGAGGCGACGTTGGTGGCCACCCAGGTGGTGATCTCGGTGGTGGTGGCACCTGGAGTGAACACCTTGGCGACGCCCGCCTCGGCCAGCAGTGGGATGTCTGCCTCGGGGATGATCCCGCCGCCGAACACCACGATGTCACGAGCGTCCCGCTCATCGAGCAACTCGAGCAGCCGGCGAAACAACGTCATGTGCGCGCCCGACAACACCGACAACCCAATGGCGTCTGCATCTTCTTGGATCGCGGTCTCGACGATCTGTTCCGGCGTCTGGTGCAGGCCGGTGTAGATGACCTCGTTGCCCGCATCCCGCAAGGCACGAGCGACGACCTTCGCGCCACGGTCATGACCGTCGAGCCCGGGCTTGGCCACCACGATCCGCTTAGGCATGTACGTCTCCATTCCCGGGGCTCGTCGCCGCAATGTAGCCGACCCTCAGGTTGGCTTCACGTCAACGACTCGTTATTGTCGCCCGCGTCCCCGTTCCAGTGCCTGTGGAGGTCGCTCGACTGTGTCCGGACCTCCGGCGCCCGAACGGCGCCCTCGCCAATCGCTGCATCCGGTACTCGGCGCAGCCACTGCGCTGGTGATGGCGACAACCGGCACCGTCATCGTTCCGCCCAGCACTAGTGCTGCGCAATTCTCGCCCCGCGGTGTAGCCGTCAGTTCGCAGTACCGGTCCGGGCTCGACACGATGACGTACGGGCGAACACAGCTGTCGACCGCCAGCCGCGACTCCGACCGTGTCTCCGACGAGTTGCGTGCACAGACTCTGGCACGTCGCGAGCGGGTGGAACAGAAGCGCGCGAAACGCGAGCGGGCGGAGCAGAAGCGCGTGGAACGCGAGCGGGCGGAGCAGAAACGCGTGGAACAGAGGCGCGCGGAACGCAAGCGGACGGCGAGGCTGAGCGCCAATCGGTGGGTGCTGCCCCTTGCGAACTACTCGTTGAGCGCCAGGTTCGGCGAGGTCAGCTGGCTCTGGTCCAGCTATCACACCGGGCTCGACTTCGTCGCTGGGTATGGGACGGCGATCAGGTCGGTCGCATCCGGCACGGTGACCGAGGCGAGCTACGACGGATCGTACGGCTACAAGACTGTCGTGACGCTCGAGAACGGTACCGAGCTCTGGTACTGCCACCAGACCTCGTTGGCCGTTGGCGTCGGCACCGCTGTCGGTCCAGGTGAGGTGATCGGGTACGTCGGAACGACCGGCAACGTCACCGGAGCCCATCTCCACCTCGAGGTACGGCCAGGCGGGGGAGATCCGGTGGATCCCTTCACCGCGCTCACCCAGCACGGACTCAAGCCATGAGTCAGCGACTTCAGCTCCTGCAGCGTGCTACAACTTCTGCAGTGGGGCATAGCGCAGCAACAGCCGCTTGACCCCCTCGGAGCCGAAATCGACGCTGGCAACGCTGCTCTCCGCGCTGCCCTGTAACGCGACGACCGTGCCCATGCCGAACGAGTCGTGCACCACGCGATCCCCTGGGGTCAGGGACAAGACCGGCCGGGTGCCACTGGCTCGCCGCACCGGCAGGCTACTCGGCGACGTCATGGCTGCTTGGCGATGAGTGGCGCCAACACCGGCGCCGATGACAACGCTGTCCCATGTCGTCGCAGCTTCTTCCGTACGTCGCCATTCGACCAGCTCGGATGGGATCTCGGCGAGGAACCGTGACGGCGGATTGTGCGCCGGTGCACCCCACGCAGAACGCATCACCGCTCGCGAGACGTACAGCCGCGACTGCGCTCGCGTCACCCCGACGTAGGCGAGCCGTCGTTCCTCCTCGAGCTCTTTGGGATCACCGAGCGAGCGCACATGCGGAAACACGGAATCCTCGAGCCCAGTAAGGAACACGACGGGGAACTCAAGGCCCTTGGCCGTGTGCAAGGTCATCAGTGTGACCACGCCGTCGCTGTCGTCGGCATCGGGGATCGAGTCGGAGTCGGCGACCAGCGCGACCCGCTCGAGAAACGCAGCCAACGACCCCACGCGGGGCTCGTCGGGGTCGCGATCCGCGTCATCTACGTCATCGGCGTGGACGAACTCGCGCGCCACTGCGACGAGCTCGGACAGGTTCTCCACCCGGGACTCATCTTGGGGGTCCGGTGAGCCCTCGAGCTCGACCAGATAGCCACTACGAGACAGCGCCGCCTCGAGCACCGCGTCGGCCGGCTCATCCGCGGCAACCAGAACGGACAGCCCGTCGATCAGCGCCACAAAGGACGTGAGCGCCTTCATCGAACGGGCTGCCAGCCCCGGAACCTCGTCGGCGCGACGCAGACCCTGCCAGAACGAGATGCGCTCGCGCTCGGCGAAGACCGCGACGCAAGCCTCGGTCCGGTCACCGATGCCGCGTTTCGGCACATTGAGAATGCGCCGGACCGAGACCGCGTCGTCGGGGTTGACCAGCACCCGCAGGTAGGCCAAGGCGTCCTTGACCTCCTTGCGCTCATAGAAACGCACCCCACCAACCACCTTGTAGGGAAGGCCGACGCGGATGAAGACCTCCTCGAACACGCGGCTTTGAGCGTTGGTCCGGTAGAACACAGCGGCCTCGCACGGCCGGGCCAGCCCGTCGTCGCCGAGCCGGTCGACCTCATCGGCGACGAACTGCGCCTCAGCGTGCTCGTCGTCGGCGACGTACGCGACGACCAAGGGTCCGTCTCCGGCGTCGGACCAGAGATTCTTTGCCTTGCGCGCTGAGTTGCGGGCAATGATGGCGTTGGCCGTCGACAGGATGTTTTGGGTCGAGCGGTAGTTCTGCTCCAGCAGGATCGTGCGCGCCGACGGGAAGTCCTGCTCGAACTCCATGATGTTGCGGATGTTGGCACCGCGGAACGCGTAGATGGACTGGTCGGAGTCGCCCACCACGAACAACTCGGCAGGCCCGCTTGCTACCTCGTCGGCCTGCGGTGCGCAGAGCTCACGGATCAGCGCGTACTGCGCCGAGTTGGTGTCCTGGTACTCGTCCACCAGCACGTGACGGAAGCGGCGGCGGTAGGTCTCACGCACCTCCGGGAACGCCTGCAGCAGGTGGACCGTCATCATGATCAGGTCGTCGAAATCCAGCGCATTGGCTTCCCGCAGTCGACGCTGGTAGCGCGAGTAGGCCTCCGCGTACGTCTGCTCCAGGGAGTTTTGCGCTCGGTCCTTGGCTGCCTCATGGTCGAGCAGCTCGTTCTTGGCGTTGGAGACCCAGTTGAGGACCGCGCGCGGATTGAAGCGCTTCGGGTCGAGCTCCATGTCTCGGCAGACCAGGGTCATCAGTCGCCGGGAGTCTGCCTCGTCGTAGATGGAGAAGGCCGACGAGAAGCCAAAACGCTTGATCTCGGTACGCAGGATCCGCACACAGGCGGAGTGGAACGTCGACACCCACATGATGCGAGCACGCCCGCCGACGAGCGCAACCACCCGCTCCCGCATCTCGGCGGCCGCCTTGTTGGTGAACGTGATCGCCAAGATCGAACCCGGGTGTGCGCGGCGCGCACCGATCAGCCAGGCGATGCGACGGGTGAGAACCCGCGTCTTGCCAGAACCAGCTCCGGCGACCACGAGCAACGGGCTGCCCTCGTGCACGACGGCGGCGCGCTGTGAGTCGTTGAGCCCGTCGAGCAGCGTCTCGGGCGGCGGCCGCCGGCGCCGTTGCGACTCCTCCGGCCGGTCGTCCGCGACGGGCTCGGTCGGTGAGACGGCGGGAACCGGAAACGCGCTGCTCATGTCGCCAGCTAGCCTACGGCCGGACGCCGACAACCCGGGTGGCTGTCCCTCCCGGTCGCGGTTACGGTGGCGCCCGTGGCCGATCCGCTTCCCGACTCCGAGGTCGAACGCGTCGTCGTGATCACGGCCCACCCCGACGACGTCGACTTCGGGGTAGCGGGAACCGTGTCCACCTGGACAGCGGCGGGCATCGAGGTGACCTACTGCGTCTGCACGGACGGCCAGGCCGGCGGGTTCGACGACGAGCTGCACCGTGACCGCATCCCCGACATCCGGCGTGCCGAGCAGCGCACAGCAGCCGCCAGGGCGGGTGTCGACGATGTCCGCTTCCTCGGATACGTCGACGGTGAGCTGCAGGTCGGTACGGCGTTGGTTCGCGACATCAGCCGGGTCATCCGCGACGTACGGCCGCAACGGGTAGTCACGCACAGTCCGGAGCGCGACTGGCAGTTCCTGGGCCGCAGCCATCCCGACCACATGGCGGCCGGCGAGGCCACGGTCCGCGCCGTCTACCCAGCGGCGCGCAACCCGTACGCCTTCCCGGAGCTGCGGGCGGCCGGTCTGCAGGCGTGGACGGTGCACGACGTGTGGCTGCTGGGACACCCGACCAGCTCGCACGCGGTCGACATCACCGACACGTTCGAGCTCAAGCTGGCCGCGATCCTGGCCCACGAGAGCCAACATCCTGACCCGGCGCAGATCGAGCCGCGGATGCGCGGGTTCCTCGGCGCCAACGCGGTTCGGCACGCGCTGCCCGAGGGTCGGCTCGCCGAGGCGTTTTTCGTCGTCCGGATCCTCTAGCCCGCGCCGACTGGCGCGAAATCGTCGCCTCCCGTGCTCGGCGTCAGCGATCTTGCTCCACCCGGCAACAGTGCGAGAGCCCGAGCGGTCAGGGGCTTGGCACCGAGTCGTTGCGCGATGGCGTCCGCTTCGGCAGCGAACTGCTGTGCGGTGCCGGTATTGCCAGTCGCGGCGAGGTGTTCGGCGTGGTCGAGCAGGCCGACGGCGAGGTGGTACGGGGAGCCGAGCTCACGGAAGGCCTTCGTGGCGGCGTCGAATGCCGCCCCGGCTTCCGGGTCAGCCTGTGCGGCGAGCAAACGAGCACGAATGCGGAACCGTTCAGCCCGCAGCACCGGAGGAATGTGCCCAATGGGGTACTCGTCGAGCCACCCGAGCAGCCGCTCGACTTCGGCGTAGTCGCCGAGCGCAAGAGCGGCGTCGGCGGCGATCGACCAGACCCACCGAGTGCTCTCACTGGCCAGACCGAGTGCGTCGGTGTAGCTGAGGGACCGCTCGGCGTGGGTAAGCACGTCGGCCCACTTGCCCTGGGCCGAGGCGGCCATGACCTGAGCGGCT
>JACCYJ010000115.1 GCA_013696555.1 Nocardioidaceae bacterium
TCTCAAGCGCCGCAAACAGGTGCCGCCACTGGACGTTTACTGGTCGTTAACCCCCTCACAATCAGACCGAAGGGGGCTGACCGCCACACAGTCGAGCAAACTGGCACGGCGGTGTTTACACAGGTCAGCAGCGCGGCGCCGTCTTCGAGGTGCACCATGGTGCGCGAAGATTCGACGCCGCTTGCGGTTGCGGTCCTTGCTGGCTGGGGCGGATGCTGGACGGGTTCGTCGTGGTCGACCCCGAATGCTCTGTGGTGCCTGCGAGCCTGTAGGTCAGCATGGTGGCGGAGGGCTTCTACGGGAACCGTGGATTGGTGCCAGCGAGCCCGAGCGTCAGACTTTCGATATCTCCCTGCTCTCCCCGCGACGGACGTCCCTGTCCGGTCGTGAGGAGGTAGGTCGATGGAAGTGGTGCACGCCCGCTGCGCGGGCAGGGACATCTCGAAGAAGGACGCCAAGGTGTGCGTGCGGCACGCGGGTGCCGGGCGTCGCAAGACGGTCGAGACGGTCACGACCTGGAGCTCGATACCCGTCAGATCCTCGCGTTGCGCGAGCAGCTGATCGCTGAGCAGGTCACGTGCCTGGTGATGGAAGCGACCGGCGACTACTGGAAGCCGTTCTACTACCTGCTCGAGGACATCGCGGGCGTGGAAGTGGTGCTGGTCAATGCCCGACATGTGAAGACGCTGCCGGGCCGCAAGACCGATGTCGCCGATGCCACGTGGTTGGCCCAGCTCGGTGCCCACGGCCTGGTCCGCGGCTCGTTTGTGCCGCCCGAGCCGATCCGGCAATTGCGGGACCTGACACGAGCGCGCACGGCGATCACCAGGGAGCGCGGGCGGGAGGTCCAGCGGCTGGAGAAGTTGCTCGAGGACGCCGGGATCAAGTTGTCCGCGGTCGCCTCCGACATCATGGGCGGCGTGATTTCACGGAGGCGGAGGCCACCCAGTTCGGGAAGGACCACGTTGTTAATCACGCGCTCGTACTCATTGAATCGTTGTTGCCTCGATCGTGCCCTCGTCGCGCAGGTAAGCGAGCCACAGCGCTGCAAGCTTCGCCATGCTGGTGTCGGCGGTGATCGACTGTTGTGTCGGAGTCGCCCGGTCGACGAGTTTCTCGCGTAACGCGCGTTCTGCGGCGGCCACGGTCGTTCCCGTGGCCGTGACTTCGCGGGTCACGCCATCCTTGTCCCGGATCCGGGTGCGCGCCCGGTAGGCGCCTTCGCGAACCTGCGTCGTTCGGATGCTGCCCCAGGTGCCGAGCGATGTCGGTGGACGTCCGCGTCCCATGGCTCTGCTCCCTGCCTTAGCGCGGTCGGCTCGACCGGGACAGCGAAACGCCGGCGCTCGACCGCTGCTCCGGGATGGCAGGGGCGTCGTCGAAGCTCTCGAGGTGCTCGGCGACCCACGCGTCCAGGTCAGAACGCGGGTAGCGCTGCAGCCGTCGAGTTTGACCGCGCGCGGACCGAAGCCTGCGCGCCGGGTCCGCCACGTGTACAGCGTCGCCTTCGGAATCGAGAGGTACGCCGCAGCTTGGTCGATGGTGCGGATGCCGCTCTCCACGCTCGTGTCGATCGTCGTGCTCATCATGAGCTCCTTCGTTGTGACGGGACAGGATTGCCCCCGTGCTTGAAGGTGTGCAGCGTCGAACCACCAGACTGTGGACGAACCGCGGCTTCGTGGCGGCGTGGAGATCGTTCGACCTCGAATGTATTGCAATGTAGTACGATGCTCTCGTGTTCGGGCACGCAGACTGGTCCCATCGTGGGGACTACATCGTCACGAAGCACGGTGTGACCCCAGATGAGTCAGACGAGGCATTGGCTGATCCCGAGCGGATCGTGATCGACCCGGACTACAACAGCACGAGCGGGCTATCGGTAAGGATCATCGGCTTCTCGCAAACATCTGGCGATCTGCTCACCGTCATCGTCCTCGAGGACGGAGGAGTCACTCACGGAGTGAACGCCTGGCAGTCCAACGCGAGGGACAGACGGATCTACGAGGAAGGGGAACTGCGATGAGTGGGTTGAAGGACCTCCTCGACGCCGAGGGCGTCGCGGCCGAAGAGGCTGAGGCCGACCAGAAGTCGCCCCCGCGCGCTGACGCGAAGGTGGCCCGCGGCCACGACCGCGCCAAGACCTTGCAGGTTCGTCTCAACGAGGACGAACTGGGTGAGCTGACTGCGTTGGCAGCGGACCGCGGCCTTCCGGTCTCGACCGTTGCCCGCCAACTCCTGCTGCAGTCGCTTGCGCCGGCTGACGACCTGAAGTCCGCGCTGGACCGGCTTGAACGGGATGTCTCCGCCGTACGCCGCAAGGCTCTCAGCGCCTGACCGCGGCTGTCAGCGAACACCTTGCTGATGGCTGATCCCACTTGCCGCCGGGGGGATCAGGTTTGCGTTGGCTTGATCTCTTAGCCAGAGGTCGCAGGTTCAAATCCTGCCCCCGCTACCAATGTGATCTCTCAAGACATCGGCGACAGTTGGACCTGCGGTTGCAGGTCTGGCTGTTGTCATTTCGGGACTTGTGGGGTGGGTCCTTTGGGTGCTCGGGTGGGCTGGTGGTCGCGGGTGGGGTCGAGGACGAGTTCGCGGAGGAGTTCGCCGGTTGCAGCGTTGACCACGCGGATGTCGATGTCTTGGACGAGCAGGATGACGCAGGTTCCGGCGTAGGTTCGGCCGACGCCGATGTGGTGTAGTCGGCTGTTGTGCCGAAGGGTGACCGAGCCGGCCTTGTCGACGCGGTCGTGACGGATCCGGTCGTGGGTCTCGGGGTCCGTGGTCGGGCCCGGCAGGGCCTTGGGCATGGAGTCGTAGAGCGTTGCCGGGGTCGCACGGTGGGGGAGGGATCGGTGCGGGCGCCGGTGGTTGTACTCCTCGACGAAGAGGTCGATCAGTGCCTGGAGTTCGGTGGTCGTGGTCGGCTGGACAGGTTGGGCGCGGAGCCACTTCTTCAGGGTCTGCTGGAACCGCTCGGCTTTGCCGCAGGTGGTGGGGTGTCCGGGGCGGGAGTTCTTCTGGACGATGTGGCGGCGGCCGAGGTCGGCTTCGAAGGAGTTCTTGCCTCCTTGGCGCCCGCGGCCGGCCAGTTTGACGGTGTAGACCATGCCGTTGTCGGTGAGCGTGGATGCGGGGATCCCGTGTCGGGCAAGGGTTTCTCGGAATGTCTTGACCACGATCGCGGTGGTGACCCGGGTGTGTGCGCTCAGGTGCAGGGCGTAGCGGGTGCAGTCGTCGAGCCAGCTGATGATCTCCACGTCCGCGCCGGGACGGCCGTCGGGATGGGTGAGTCGGTAGTGGGTGCAGTCGGACTGCCAGGTCTCGTTCGGCATCGATGCTGCGAAGCGGATGTAGGAGGACTTCGGACGCTTCTTGGGTTCGGGGGTGACCAGCCCCGATCTGGTCAGGTGGCGGCTGATGGTCGATCTAGACACCCGCTGTCCGTGGTGGTGCTCGAGGTGCCAGCCGATGGTCTCGGGGCCGGCGTCTAGTCCCGCATCGGTCAGTTCCTTGCGTACCTCCACGATGAGGTCGACCACGTTGGGAGCGAGGGCGGTCGGGGAGTTCTTGGGTCGTCGGGAGTGGGGCTCGAACGCGGCCTCGCCCTCGGCCTCGAAGCGGGCCTTGAGCTTGTAGACCCAGGCGCGGTGGACGCCGTAGCGGGCGGCGACCTCGGCGGGGCTCTGGTGGTCGACGAAGAGGGCTGTGATGACAAGGCGTGCTTTCGACATGGCCGAGCATCGAGCCCCGCGAGGGTGTCGCCGATGACCTGAGACATCTGTCGCCTATGTCTTGAGACATCTGTCGCCGATGTCCTGAACCAGCACACTGTCAGCCCGACCGTCAAACCGGCTCTGACGCGAAGACCCACCTGAGTGAATCTTCGCGTCCGGGTTGACCTGGAGGCCGAGGCGTACCTGTGCCCGGTCGGCGGCGTCGTAGATCGCGGCACGCT
>JACCYJ010000144.1 GCA_013696555.1 Nocardioidaceae bacterium
GCCTGGAAGACGAACCCGATGCGGTCACGCCGCAAGCCGGTCAGCCGCTTGTCGTCGAGCCCGGTCAATTCCGTGTCGCCGATGTAGACCTGGCCCTCCGTCGCGTAGTCAAGCGCCGCCAAGCAATGCATCAGCGTGGACTTGCCGGACCCCGAGGGCCCCATGACGGCGGTGAACTCACCGGCGTAGAACGCGATCGACACGTCGTCGAGCGCACGTACCTCGGCAAGGTCCTTGCCGTAGACCTTGGACAGCTGATCTGCCCGAGCCGCCACGGCCGGTGCCATCGTCTCTCCCTCATCGCGAGCTGAATCTCGTCGTGGCAACGCTAATGGGCTCGAGTGACCACCCGGCACCGGATTCCCCCTGGCTCGACCCTGACCCGACCCCTGTGCCTGACTCCGCCAACATCCAGGCTCCTGGCAGTCGGACGGCAGATCTAGGCTGCGGGAATGGCGCGCAAGCAGTCCCAGAAGCTTCTGATCGGTGCCCATGTGGATCAGGTGGACCCGCTCACCGAGGCGAAGGCGCGTGACGCCGACCTGGCGCAGTTCTTCCTCGGGGATCCCCAGGGCTGGAAAGGCGCCAAGATCGCGTACGCGGGTGGTGCCGATCAGCTGCGTTCCGACGCCGACGCGGCCGGGGTCGGCTTGTACGTCCACTCGCCGTACGTCATCAACGTTGCGACGACAAACAACCGCATTCGCATCCCGAGCCGCAAGCTCCTGCAGGGGCAGATGGACGGTGCGGCGGCCATCGGTGCCCGCGGTCTGATCGTGCACGGCGGGCACGTCTCGCAAGAGGACGATCCGGAGACGGGTTTCGACAACTGGCGCAAGTGCATCGAGCGGCTCGACGCCAAGGTGCCACTGCTGATCGAAAACACCGCCGGTGGCACGAACGCGATGGCGCGTCAGCTCGACCGGATCGCCCGGTTGTGGGAGGCCGTTACCGACGCCGCAGGCGGTGACGAGGTCGGCTTCGTGCTCGACACCTGCCACGCGCACGCCGGTGGCATCCCACTCAGCGACGCGGTCGGCCAGGTGCTCGCCATCACCGGGCGGATCGACCTGGTGCACGCCAACGACAGCCGTGACGACTTCAACTCCGGCGCCGACCGGCACGCCAACTTCGGCTCCGGACGGATAGCCGAGGCCGACATGATGGCGGTCGTACGGGCGGCCGGAGCACCGGTCATCGTCGAAACCCCCGGCGGCGCGGAGGGCCAGGGCGCCGACATCGCCTGGCTGCGGGAGCGACTCGACTAGCGACGCCGGAGTTGCAGCACCGCTGAGTCAACCGGCGGCGGCGGCTGAAATGCACTCCGTGGGAGCCGGAGACCGCCCGTTGCCTGCCAGCCCGGCCGCCCGGTTCCCTGCGCCAGCACCCGGTGGACGTACGCCCGTGGCAGCACCAGATCCGCGGCGTACATTCGGCTCGGATGCGCCAGGAGTCGGCGTTGCAGCTGTGCTCGCACTGCGTACGGGGGGTTCGCGACCACCCGGAACGGTCGCGCTGGCAGCCGGAAGGCGACCAGGTCGCCCGAGATGATCCGTACCTGGGGGCGATCGGCAAACCGTCGGCGTAGCGCCGCGACCCTGCCGGGGTGCAGCTCCACCGCCAGCACGCGAGCACCGGCCTGAGCCAGCTGCCAGGTCAATGCACCCGTACCCGCACCGAGGTCCAGCACCAGCTCCCCGGGCCGGACGCGCGTCGCGGACACGACGCGTTCGGCCCACTCAGGCTGGAGCCGGTGCCACCCCCAACGCCGAACCGAGCCGGCGGACACGACGGACCATCACGAAGGCTGCCATGGCCGCACGGTACATGGCTGCTTGATTCCACCGCTTCCAATGGCTCCGGGTCACTGCCAATGGGTTCGAACCCATTGGAAGTGACCCCGTACCACGTGAACGTGGGATAGGGACTTGCTCCGGTAGCCTCGCGGGTTGTGACGTCGTCCCCATCGAGTGCCGATGTCGCGGTACGCACGATCAGCTCCGACGAGCATCTGGCGTACCTGCGGTCACTGCCGTCGGCCAGCTTCTTGCAGACGCCCGCCTGGGGGCAGGTCAAGTCGGACTGGATGTCACACTCCCTCGGATTCTTCGCCGGGTCGGTGATGGTGGGTGCGGGGCTGGTGCTGCTCCGCCCGATCCCGCTGCTCCGTCGCTTTCTCGCGTACCTGCCGGAGGGTCCCACCCTCGACTGGTCGCGCGACGACCTGCCCGCCGTCATCCAGGCGATGGCCGCCCATCTCGAGAAACTCGGTGCGTTCGGGATCCGCATGGGCCCGCCCGTGGTGCTCCGCCGATGGGAGGCCGCCACCATCAAGTCGGCCATCGCGGACCCAGCGGCGCACCGGCTGAGCGAGGTCAGGCCGGACGAGCGCAGCGACCTGGGTGCCCGGCTCAGCAGCCTGCTCGAGCGTGGCGGCTGGCGCCAGCAGCCACCTGCCCCGGGGTTCACCGCCGGCCAGCCCCGCTTCAACTTCTGGCTGCCACTTAAGGGCCGCGACGAGGACGACGTCCTCGCCGGGATGAACCAGCAGTGGCGACGGAACATCAAGAAGGCGGCCAAGGCCGGTGTGGCGGTCGACGTCGGCCGACGCGAAGACCTTCCGGCGTTCCACCAGGCCTACGTCGAGACGGCGGCTCGGGACGGCTTCACACCACGCCCGCTGGCGTACTTCGAGACGATGTACGACGCCCTCAACACTGAGCACCCCAACCGGATGCGGCTGTACCTGGCGCACCACGAGGATGTTCTGGTGGCGGCCGGCACAATGGTGCGTGTCGGCGAGCACGCGTGGTACTCCTACGGCGCCTCGACGACCACCAATCGGGAGGTACGCGGCTCCAACGCACTCCAGTGGGAGATGATGCGTGCCGCGATGGCCGAGGGGGCCGCCGTCTACGACCTGCGCGGCATCACCGACACACTCGACGAGTCCGACCCGCATATCGGGCTCCTGCAGTTCAAGGTCGGCACCGGAGGGCAGGCGGTGGAGTACGTGGGTGAGTGGGATCTGCCGCTGTCCCCGTTGCTGTATCGCGCATTCGACCTGTATCTGCGGCGGCGCTGAGGTGCCGCTCACGCTTCGGGTGGACGGCGAGCCCTGGCGGGCGCACCTGCGGACGGTGGTGGAGTCACATCCCGGGATCGTCCCGGTGGCGAAGGGCAACGGCTACGGCTTCGGCATCGCCAAACTCGCCCGGCGGGCCGACTGGCTCGGCGTCGACACGGTGGCCGTTGGAATGTACGAGGAAGCGCCGCAGGTGTTGCCGCGCTTCGCCGGCGACGTGCTGGTGATGACGCCGTGGCGGCCTGAGTCGCCTTGGCCGTCAGAGGCGGCCCGACGGACCATCCACACGCTCGGCCGATCCGAAGACCTGCAAACCCTCGCGGATCGCCACCCGGGCAGCCGGGTCGTCGTCGAGGGCCTGACGACGATGACCCGCCACGGCCTGCCCCGCCAGGAGCTGGCGGCGGCCGTTTCCACCACCCGGGCGTTGCGAGTGGAAGGTGTCGCGCTGCACCTGCCGATGGCGGGTGACCGGCTGGCGGAGGCGGAGGAGTGGTGCGCCAAGCTGACCTCCGTCGACCTCGCGACCACCACGGTCTTCGTCTCACATCTGGACGACACCGAGCTGCGCGCGCTGATCTCTCGCTGGCCCTCGCTGACGGTGCGGCCCCGCATCGGGACCGACCTGTGGCTGGGCAACCGTGGCGTCCTGCATCCGGTCGCAACCGTCCTCGAGGTGCACCAGGTGCGTCGCGGCCAGCGCGTCGGCTACCGGCAGCGATCCGTGCCGCGCGATGGGTGGCTGCTCGTGCTCTGCGGCGGTACCGCGCACGGCATCGGTCTCGAGGCACCGACAGCAGGGGTCACGGTGCGCTCACGGGGGATCGCTCTCGCCAAGGGCGGGCTGGAGTCGGCCGGGTTCGCGTTGTCTCCGTTCACCGTCGATGGCAGGCGTCGATGGTTCGCCGAGCCACCCCAGATGCAGGTGTCGATGGTCTTCGTACCGGCGCGGCGAGCGGTGCCGGCGGTGGGTGACGAGGTGCCGGTGGATGTCCGGTTCACGACGACCACCTTCGACACCGTGCACATCAGCTGATAGTGAGCTGAGCTGCTGCTCATGTCCCGAGTGGCGCAGGTTTGTCAACCCAAGCGGGCGACGAAATTGCGCCACTCGCGGGACCCCAGGCGCCCCGGGCGACGAAATTGCGCCACTCGCGGCAATCAGCGCACGAGGGCCCGTACATCCAGCGCCTGGTCCACCACGCCGCCGGCCGGGTCGTCGGTGAGCGCATCCACCCGGACCGGGTCGAGCCAAGGTTGGCGGATGTCGCGCACGACGACGCCGGCCAACCACAGCTGTGCGAGCACCCGCGTGGCGATGGCCCAGGTGTAGACCTCGTCGACACCGTTGGCGCCCCCATCGGTGTAGCCACCCAGATGCCACCAGATGGCCAAGAAGTAGAAGACTTCCGCCGCCTGCCAGATCAGCAGGTCACGCCAGTACGGCCGGGCCAGCACCGCGAGCGGAAGCAGCCAGAGTGCGTACTGCGGGGCGTACTCCTTGCTCACCAGGAGGACAGCCAGCATGAGGAGCAGCGCCAGCTGCGGCAGCCGCGGTCGTCGAGGCGCGGACAGCGCAAGCCAGGTCAGGCTCACCACCAACACGATCCCACTGATCAGCGTGAGCTGGGTCGCCAAGGTCGCGCTCACCCCGATGCCGAAAGCCGGCAGCAGCGCCCAGAGCGAGCCGTTGCCGACGCCGGTGCTCAGGTAGTCGTCGAACGAGAGCCACGAGGAGGGGGCCAGCACGTAGGCGGGCACCATGATCGCCGCCCAGGAGATCAGCGCTGCTGCCGCGGTCCGCCCGACGGCAGCAGTCCGCCCCGCCCGTATCGCGACCGTGGCAAGGGCTCCCAGCACGATGACTGGATAGACGGCGAGCGCCGTGCCCACTCCGATCAGCACGCCAGCACCCACCACCCGCTTTCGCGACCACGCCAACAGCGCGCCCGCAACGCAGCCGACGCTCATCAGGTCCCAGCCGATCGTTGCGCTGAGCGCCAGAACAGGGGCGACCGCGAACCCGACGGCGTCCCACGGACGGTTTCGGTGCGTCCGTACCAGGCACCAGGTTGTTGCCAGCGCGGCCAGCAGCAGCAGTGTCGCTGCGACCCCGACGTAGACGACTGCCTCCTGCCGTACCTCCGGATCGGCGGCGACCTCGGCCAGTGGACGGCCCTCGCGTGACTCGGCGTCCGGCCACCCGACGATCACCGAGGTCACCAGTCCCGCCGCGTACGTGAGCACCGCCGTCGCGGGGGCCGCGGTCGGCGGCGGATAGCGCCCGTCGCTGTCGGAGAGGGGGGGTACCCGTTCCGCGCCACCGTTGACGTACGCGTAGGGCAGGTCGCTGTAGCACAGGTTGGCGAACTGTCGCGGCGGGTCCCACCAGGCTCCCTGGGCGCAGGCATTGTCCGCTACCGCGCCGAGGGTGAACGTCGCAGCGGTGAGCGCCAGCGCTGTGACCAGGGGCGTCAGCCATCGGTGCGGCCGTGCGTGCACGCCGAGCGGACCGCCGATCGCGGCGCTGGCCGCGGTGGCCACCGGGTCATCCCAGGTCGGGTGTGCGACCAAGTGCCTAGCCGTCCGGCTCGATCGGAGTCGGCGTGGTTGGCGGTGGAGTTGGCGATGTCGTTGGCGATGTCGTTGGCGATGGTGTCGGCGTGGGCGTAG
The DNA here is from genome assembly GCA_013696555.1 of Nocardioidaceae bacterium. GTDB lineage: Bacteria > Actinomycetota > Actinomycetes > Propionibacteriales > Nocardioidaceae > JACCYJ01. Next base: position 5,759 of record JACCYJ010000144.1, read on the forward strand.
GCGTAGGCGTCGGAGAAGGCGTCGTCGGCGGTGGAGTCGAGCTCGGCGTCGACGGGGTCGGAGTGGGCGTCGACGGAGGCGGCGTCGTCGCGGTGGTGGTGGGAGCAGTCGTCGGCGGCGAAGTAGCGGACGTCGTCGGAGGTGGCGGTGGCGGTGTGGTCGGCGCAACCGAGGGGGTACCGGCCGGCCCGTCAACGAACGCCGGCGGCGGGAACGACTGGCAATCCTCACCCGACAGCGCGCTGCTCATGTAGGCCTGCCAGGTCCTCGCCGGGTATTCACCCCCGTAGAACGTCGGCAGGTAGCCTGCGAGCTGGTCGTTGCCGTCGCCACGGGTGTACGTGACCGCGGTCGCGAGCTGCGGGGTATAGCCGACGAACCATGATGACGAGACTGTCTCGCGACCCCGCTGGACGCCGGTCGCCGTGCCCGTCTTTCCGGCTGCCGGGCAGCGGATGTCGGCGTTCGTGCCCGTGCCGGACAGGACCACCTGCTGCAAGGCATAGCTGACGTCGGCGGCGATGTCGGCAGAGAACGCCCGCTCGGTGCGCACCTTGTGGCTGTAGAGAACCTCGCCGTCGGGCCCGCTGACCTTCTCGACCGCGAACCAGTCAGCCTGCTCCCCCTTGGCCGCGATTGTTGCGTAGGCGTCGGCCATGTCGACGGTCGGCACCCGTTCGTAGCCCAGCGGGGTGACCACTGCCGGTGGATCGCCCCACGCATCCATGACCGCGTCGGGGACACCGGCGTCCTTGGCAGCTTCGACGATCCGGTCCGGACCCTCCTTCATCTGCAGGGTCAGGTCGATGTAGGCAGTGTTGATCGACTCCCTGGTGGCCGTGAGCAGCGACACCGGACCGAAGGACGTACCTCCGCTGTCGCCCTGGTTCTCGATGTCGTCACCGCCGGGGAGGTCGTAGGGCGAGCTGCCGTCAACGGTGTCCTCCAGGCTGAAGCCCTCACGCAACCCGGCGATAAGGGCGAACGGCTTGAACGACGAACCAGGCTGGGCGCCGGTGAGTGCCCAGTTGATCTGAGCGCCCTTTGTCTTGGCGACGTAGTCATCCCCGCCGTACATGGCGCGCAACGCCCCGGTGCCCGGCTCGATCGATGCCAGTGCCACGTTCAGCTGTTCGAGACCGTCCGGCTGCTGATCCAGCACCGCCTTCTGAGCGGCCATCTGGTCCTCGTAGTCGAGGGTGGTGATGATCGCCAGCCCACCACCGTTGATGTCGGCGTCGGTGAAGTCGAGCCGCTGCAGCTCGTCCTCGACCAGTTTGAGCAGGTACCCCTGCGGTCCACCGAACCGGTCGGTCCGTGTTACCTGTGGGAACTCGGGTAACCGGCGTCCGACCTTGTCGGCCTCCGTGGCGTCGAGCCGCCCGATCTCGACCATGCCGTCGAGCACGTAGCGGTAGCGGGCCAGCAGCGCCGTCCGCGCCGACCGGCCTTCGCGCGGATCGTAGTTGGCGGGCGAGTTCAAAATGGCGGCCAGCGCCGCCCCCTGCTCTATGGTCAGATTCTCGACGTCTTGTCGGAAGTACGCCTGCGCGGCTGCCTGGACGCCGTACGCGCCCCTGCCGAAGTAGATCGTGTTGAGATAACCCTGCAGGATCTCATTCTTCGACAGCTGACGCTGGACCTTCAAGGACAAGAACGCCTCTTTGACCTTGCGAGTCCAGGTGCGTTCCTGGGTCAGGTACAAAACCTTGACGTACTGCTGGGTGATGGTCGATGCGCCCTGCGTCGAGTCGGTGCTCGCGTTGTTCCAGGCGGCCCGGACGATGCCTTGGACGTCGAGGCCCGGGTTGTCGTAGAAGGTCTGGTCCTCGGCGGCGATAACGGCGGCTTGAACATGATCAGGCACCCGCGACAGCGGTACCGATTCGCGGTTCTGCACCTCGAAGGTGCCGAGCAGGTGCTTGCCGTCCGAGTAGTAGACCCGCGTTGTCTGAGTGAGTGCCTCGGAGTTCGCGCTGGGGATGTCGATGGCTGAATAGGCCACAAAGAACGCGGCGACCAGGGCCAGCAACCCGACGAGGAACGTGAGACCCGTCCACTTCGCGAACTTGCGCAGGCGGGAATGCCGGCGGTCCGCCGACGTGGCCCTACGCGCCGGTAAGCTCACGCCCTGCTCGTCCGTCACCCGGTTGCCTCCATTGCTCCCACCCGTGGAGTATCCCCCTCAGCCCGATGTATCGTTACGATACATCGGCACACACCCACAAGGGCTCAAGCCGACGACGTCGAGGAGGTACTGCCGTGGCCAACCGCGGTGCCGCCCTCGACATGGCTGTCCTGGGCCTCTTGCACGAATCACCGATGCACGGCTACGAGTTGCGCAAACGGGTCAACGCCTTGCTCGGCTGGGGTCGGGTGCTGTCGTACGGCACGCTCTACCCCTGCCTCAAGCA
>JACCYJ010000147.1 GCA_013696555.1 Nocardioidaceae bacterium
TCTCCCGGCTTCTTAAGACGGCCATGCAGCGCAACGTTCCAGACGAGCATGAGGCGCTGTTGGCTTTCTGGAATGGCGGGCCGCAGATCGTCCACCCCGGTCGGGGAGTCGTTGACCGAGTACCCACCGTTTGTGCGTGAGGTCACGTCCCTGCTCGACGGGGGATTCGGCACTGTCGAAGTACCAGGGGAGGGTGACGTTCGGTTCGCGGTCAAACCGGTACGTCAGGGACAGCGGAGCGGGGCCTTCGTGGTTGCCTATTTCACCGCTCCCGAGCTCCCCGAGTTCGACGATGCGGTTGGTGTCTATGCGGTGGTCGCATGGGTGGCCTTGCTCTTGATCGGTGTCGGTGGCTGGGTGGTCGCCGGCCGTTTGCTCAAGCCATTACGCGAGCTGCGCGCCACGGCGGAGGACATCAGAGACAGTGACCTGACCCGGCGTATCACGGTGGAGGGCAACGATGACGTTTCCGACCTTGCCCGGACCCTGAACGCCATGCTGGATCGGCTCGAGAACGCCTTTGCGACCCAGCGGGAGTTCCTCGATGACGCGGGGCACGAGCTGCGGACACCGCTCACCATCCTGCGTGGCCACATGGAAATACTCGACAAGCGCAACACCGAACTCGTCGAGGCCACGAGAATCCTGGTACTCGATGAGATCGATCGCATGGGCCGGCTCGTTGACGACCTCGTTGTGCTCGCGAAGGCAGGTCGCCCCGACTTCCTGCGGCTAGAGCCAATGGATGTCGGGGTGCTGACCGACGACGTACTGGACAAGGCTCGAGGACTCGGGGAACGCGAATGGCGTCTCGACGCTAGGGCGTCCGGATCGGTGATCACCGACCGCCAACGGCTTACTCAGGCACTCGTGCAACTCGCCGCCAACGCTGTCCGACACACCCAACGGCACCAGGTCATCGCCGTTGGATCGCTGGTCGACGGCCAATTGGTTCGGCTCTGGGTGCGTGACACCGGTCCTGGGGTGGCGGCCGAGGACGCAAGGAGAATTTTCGAACGCTTCGAGCGGGCTCGCGGCAGCAAACGCAGTGAAGGCTCCGGGCTCGGGCTGTCCATTGTCCGAGCGATCGCAGAGGCACATGACGGTCATGTAGCGCTGAAGTCCCAACCCGGTTCTGGAGCGACGTTCACAGTCGTGCTGCCGCTCAGACCGGTACCGCCGGGACAGGATCCAGCCGACGACCGCTTCGACGACCAGCTGCAAGACGTTAGCCCGCCTACCGTTCGTGCGCGTGCAGGACAGCAAGAGGAGGTCCGATGAGCCGCATTCTCATCGCAGAGGACGAGCCGCGGATCTCCTCATTCCTCAGCAGAGGGCTGAGTGCCAACGGATTCACCGTCACCTTGGTTGGAGACGGCGCATCCGCAGTCGGGCATTCCCTGACCGGGGACTTCGATCTCCTCATCCTTGATATCGGCCTGCCAGACGAAGACGGGTTCAGCGTGCTGCGGCGAATACGTGAGGGGCACGCGTCCCTACCCGTGATCATCCTGACGGCGCGGGACTCCGTCATCGACACCGTTACTGGTCTTCAGAGTGGGGCGGACGACTACATGAGCAAGCCGTTCCAGTTTGAGGAGTTGCTCGCCCGGGTCCGGCTGAGGTTGCGCGGCGACCGGACACCGGAGGTGACGGTGTTACGAAATGGGGACTTGTCCTTGGACTTACGCACCCGGCGGGCTTCAGTGGGTGGCCGAAGCGTGGACCTCACCGCCCGCGAGTTTGTCCTTGCAGAGACCTTCCTGCGAAGCCCCGGGCAGGTTCTCTCCCGTGAGCAGCTGCTCTCGCACGTGTGGGGGTACGACTTCGACCCGGGTTCCAACATCGTGGACGTCTACGTGCGATACCTGCGCCGAAAACTAGGTGTCGCCCGCATCGAGACGCTACGCGGGATGGGGTACCGGCTCGTCGACGCACGCACCGAGCCGCCCACCGCCCTCAAGCACGAAAACGTAGACGTCGCTCAGGATGCGCGTACCAGGTGGCTTTCGAGATCTCAGTTGGGCAGTGGCAAGGAATCTGAGCACAAGTGCATCGCGGCACGATGAGACCCGAATGAGAGGCTTCTCATCCAGTACTCATCCACGTTTCCTCTGCGGGCTCGACGGTAGGCCGCATGAGGCGTTTGGTGGTCCCCGGACTTGCAGCGGCGGCCGGAGTGTTGCTGACCGTCGCTGTCGTGATCGGTGGTGGTAGCGCGCAACCAAGCATCGGCGGCCCCGTTGTCCTCGAAGAACGCCAGCGGCCGAGTCCGTCCGCCGACCCTGGGCGGGCTGCTCGGGCCGGTCGTGGCGACGACGGACCCCGCCACGACGACGGCGACGACGGACCCCGCCACGACGACGGCGACGACGATTAGCGCTGGCCATGTCACTGTCCTGCATGCCATGCGTGAGGGTTGGTTTTCGCCGGCTTCGGTATAGCTGGGCCCCGGATGCGGTCGGAGCAGTTCGCATGAGCGTTTTCTCATCCCACGCTCATCGCGCCACCATCTGCATGCTCAACTCTTGCGGCATTGGCAACCGAAGGAGAAGGCAATGATTCGCAAGGTAGCAACCGTCGCAGCAGCGGCGGGGAGCGTTGGCGATTCCGACACTCGCTGCAACCCCAGCGGTTGCCGAAGAGCGCTCCTGTCGCGGCACGTTAGGAGCAATCACAGTCGACAACCTGCGGGTCCCGCAGGGTACGACCTGCACGCTCGAAGGGACCAGGGTCAAAGGGACCATCACGGTAGGGGGTCAGGCGACGTTGCGCGCTGCAGAGGTCCGGGTGGTAGGCAACGTTCAGGCAGAGGATGCCCGACGGGTCGTTGTACGAGGGTCTTCTATCGGCGGCAGCATCCAGCATGTCCAGGGTGCATCTGCAACCATCAACCGGAACCAGATCACCGGAGACGTCCAGATGTTCTCCAATGACGGGGAGATCCGGATCAGCTACAACCGCATTAACGGAAATCTGCAATGCAAGTCGAACTCACCTGCTCCAACCGGAGACGGCAACCGCGTCGACGGGAACAAGGAAGACCAATGCGCTCGGCTCTGACGGATGCCCGGACATCACGCGCCGATAGTCAAACGATTCCAATGTCGCGAGCCGAGCCGAACTACGAAGCCTTGATTTCGCCGATGCCGCCGGAGTGTCGTGCCCCCGGTGGGAGTCGAACCCACACTGGAACGGGTTTAAGCCGCGTGCCTCTACCGGTTGGGCTACGGGGGCGTGGAGTCTGGTGGGGCGGTCGCACGGTCGGCTGAGTGTGACGTCACAGTGC
>JACCYJ010000151.1 GCA_013696555.1 Nocardioidaceae bacterium
GTGCTGGTCGCCGCGGGTGCGGCGCTGATCGCGGCCGGACTGGCTGGGGAGGGGGGCACCGGCGCTGCCGTCGTGGGCGGCGGCATTTTCAGGGTGCTGATCGGGGTCGCGCTGCTGAGCCCGATCCTCGGCCGCCCGGTGCTCGCTCTGATCGGCCGGTTGTACCGTCCGCTCGGGGCGGTCGGCCGCCTGGCCACGCAGAACGCCCTCCGCAATCCGCGGCGCACGGCCGCGACGGCGTCCGCGTTGATGGTGGGACTGGCGCTGGTGTCGACGATGTCGGTGCTCGGCGCGTCGGTCAACGCCAGCATCGACAAGACCATCGACGACAGCCTGGTGGCCGACTATGTGGTATCCAACGCTATCGGCGCGCCATTCTCGCCGACCGTTGCCGGCCAGATCGAGAAGGTCGAAGGAGTCGAGGCGGTCGCGCCGTTCCGCTACGAATCGGCGACCATCGACGGCAAGGAGGCATTCTTGTCCGCCACCGATCCGGTGGCGTTCTCCCGCGCACTCGAGTTGCCGGTGGAGACGGGTTCGCTCGACGACCTGCGGGGCTCGAGCATCGCGCTGGCGACTGGGACAGCCGAAAACCTCGGCGTGGCGGCTGGTGACACCCTGCGACTGGAGTTCGCGTCCGGTGCCCAAGAACTCAGCGTGGCCGCGACGTACGACCTCAGCCCGGCGGTCGGTGAGTACCTGGTTCCGATCAGCGTGCTCGACGCTGCCGAGATCCGGCCGGCCGACTCGTACGTGTACGTGCTCCGCGACCCGTCGGCGCCGTCGGCGCAGGTGTACGACGCGGTGAACGAGGTGGTCGCGGACCTGCCGACGGTGACGCTGAAGGATCAGGAGCAGTTCAAGGCCGAGCAGCGGGAAGGGGTCAACCAGGCGTTGTACCTCATCTACGCCCTGCTGGGGTTGGCCGTGGTGATCGCGGTGTTGGGCATCGTGAACACGTTGGCGCTGTCGGTGATCGAACGTACCCGTGAAGTTGGGTTGCTACGCGCCGTCGGGATGAGCCGGCGGCAGCTGCGCCGGATGGTGCGGCTGGAGTCGATAGCGATCGCGGTGCTCGGCGCGGTGCTCGGAGTCGTCATGGGCATCGTTTTCGGCGTCGTGTTGCAGCGGGCGGTGGCTGACCAGGGCATCCAGGTGTTGTCGATCCCCGTGCTGAGCCTCGGCGTGTTCGTGCTGTTGGCGGCGTTGGTCGGTGTCCTGGCCGCTGTGCTGCCGGCCAGGCGGGCGGCCAGGCTCGACGTGCTGCGCGCGGTGACGACGGAGTAGGTCGGCACGCTAACGCCTCCGGTGATCGTTCGCACAGCGCCTTCACCTGGCGTACGTACACCTCACCTGGCGTGCACGCCAGGTGAAGCGCACTCGTACCAGGTGAACCTGGTGAAAGGACCGCCGCTCCCGGTTGCGCCGCTGGATCTGATGGTGCGGTCATTAGCGCGCACGAATCCGTGACCGTGTCGCGTACTTCCAATGGCTGAGGGACACTTCCAATGGGTTCGAACCCATTGGAAGTGCCCCGATACCACGTGAACGTGGGATAGGGACAACGGCCGTTCGGAGCCACCGACAAGACCAGGAGGTCGGCCGTGAGTAGCGTCATCGTGGTCGGTGCCGGGCTGGCCGGGCTGAGCGCCGCCTGCCATCTCGTCGGGCGCGGCCATGACGTGACCGTGCTCGAACGCGAGGCCGTCCCCGGCGGCCGGGCCGGGCGCATCGAGCGCGACGGGTACGCCTTCGACACCGGACCGACCGTGCTCACCATGCCGGAGCTGCTCGCGCAGGCCTTCGCCGCTGCCGGTGCCGACATGGACTCGCTGCTGACGCTGCGTCGACTCGATCCCGCCTATCGTGCGGTGTTCGCCGACGGCAGCGTCATCAATGTCCGAGCCGGCCGCGATGCCATGGCGGCGGAGATCCGAGCCACCAGCGGACCGAAAGACGCCGCGGCGTTCGAGCGGTTCGCCACCTGGCTGGCCCGGCTGTACGCGGTGGAGATGCCGAGCTTCATCGACCGCAACTTCGACTCGCTCACCGACCTGGCTCGACCCCCCGGGCCTGGCCTGACGCTGTTGCGCATGGGCGCGTTCGGCCGGCTGGGCAACGTGGTCGCCCGGACATTCGACGACGAACGGCTGCACCGGCTGTTCACGTTCCAGGCCATGTACGCCGGGCTGGCGCCGGCCCAGGCCTTGGCGGTGTACGCGGTCATCACGTACATGGACTCCATCGAGGGGGTCTGGTACCCCGTGGGCGGCATCCACGCGGTGCCGACGGCACTGGCGACCGCAGCCGACAAGGCCGGTGCCCAGCTGCGGTACGGCGTTGACGTCAACCGGATCCTGCTGGCGTCGGGAAGCACCGGGCCGGTACGAGGCGTCCGGCTGCGAGGTGGCGAAGTCGTCGCTGCCGACGCGGTCGTGTGCACCCTGGACCTGCCGGTCGCCTACGACCGGTTGCTGCCGGGGCTCACCCCGCCGCGGGCGGCTCGCCGAGGACGGTTCTCGCCGTCGGCGGTCGTCTGGCACGTCGGTATGCGCGGGCAGCAGAGCCCTGACGACGTCGGACACCACAACATCCACTTCGGCACCGAGTGGGACCAGGCGTTCCGAGCGCTGATGCGCTCCGGCACCCTGATGCCCGACCCGTCCCTCCTGGTCAGCGTCCCCACGGTCACCGAGCCGTCGCTCGCACCTCCCGACGGTTCGGTGCTCTACGTGCTCGAGCCGGTCCCCAACCTCGACGGGCAGATCGACTGGACCGCCGAACGCCCCCGGATGCGGGAGCGGCTGCACGCTCACATCACCCGGCTGGGGTACGGCGGCGACGTCGTCGTGGAGGAGATGGTGGACCCGCTCGACTGGGAGCGCCAGGGGATGGCGCGCGGTACACCGTTCGCGTTGGCACACACGTTCGGCCAGACCGGGCCGTTCCGGCCAGCCAACACCGACCGCCGCGCCCCCGGGCTCGTCTTCGCCGGCTCCGGAACCGTCCCCGGCGTCGGTGTGCCGATGGTGCTGATCTCCGGGCGCCTGGCAGCCGACCGGGTCGACGAGGCAGCGCGATGAACCCGCGCAGCGACTCCCAGCTGGCCGCCTCGTACCGGCGCTGCGAGCGGCTGACCTGGCGGTACGGCACGACGTACTACTGGGGCGCGCTGCTCTTGCCGACGCAGTCGCGGCGACACGTGCATGCGGTGTACGCGCTGTGCCGGTTGGCCGACGACGTGGTCGACGACATGCGTGGCGACGTCGGGCAGCGCCGGGACGGCCTGGCCGGGTTCCGGACCAGGTTCAGCGCCGACCTGGCTGCGGGGGAATCCGACGACCCGGTGCTGGCGGCGGTCGTCCACACCGTACGGACCTGCGGCATCGACCCGGAGTGCTTCGACCGCTTCTTCGACGCGATGGCGATGGACCTCGACGTGGCGACGTATGACACCTGGGACGACCTGCTCGGCTACATGGAGGGCTCGGCCGCGGTGATCGGCGAGATGATGTTGCCGGTGCTACGACCACTCGATCCGGCAGCGTTCCAGCCGGCCCGCTCGCTCGGGCTGGCGTTCCAGCTGACCAACTTCCTGCGCGACGTCGGTGAGGACCTGGATCGTGGCCGGGTCTACGTGCCGCAGGAAGACCTGACACGTTTCGGCGCCGATCCG
>JACCYJ010000159.1 GCA_013696555.1 Nocardioidaceae bacterium
CCCTGGAACAGCGTGTAGGGCATCAGCGCCGCCGGCGGTCCGGCGGCTCCGAGAGCGCGCCGAAGATGCCGAACGCCAGCAGCGCGACGACCACGAGGCCGATCAGCGACAGCACGTCCGGCCCCTCCGTGAGCAGCACGTAGACCGTCGCGAACGCCATCGCGCACACGAACACGAGCGCGACGGCGGTGATCGCGGTGCGCGGGTTCACCGCAGGCCCACCCGCTCGATCTGGCGGCGTCGCCTCTGCTCGCTCGCGAACAGCTTGATCAGCGCCAGGCCGAGCACGAAGCCCCCGATGTGCGCGAAGTACGCCACGCCGCCGCCCTCGCCGGCGGGCTGGATCAGGTCGAAGTAGCCGAACAGCGCCTGCTGGGCGAACCAGATCACGAGGAAGAACAGCGCCGGGATCTCGATGATCGTGAAGAAGATGATGATGAACACGGCGGTGACGACACGCGCCCGCGGGAACAGCAGCAGGTAGCCGCCGAGCACGGCCGCGACCGCGCCGGAGGCGCCCAGCGTCGCCACCTCGGAGCCGAGGTCGGTAGCCGACTGCGCGGCGAGCGCCGCGAGGCCGCCGAGCAGGTAGAAGAGGACGAACTTCACCGGCCCCATCGAGTCCTCGACGTTGTTCCCGAAGATCCAGAGGAAGAGCATGTTGCCGCCGAGGTGCAGGATCGAGCCGTGCATGAACATCGAGGTGAAGGCGGTCATCCAGGCGGCCGGGCCGCCCGGGGCCGTGCGGCACGGGTCCTCGCCGGTCAGCTCGCACGGGATCGCCGCGTAGGTCGCCACCGGCCAGTCGCCGCCGGCGCCGCCGTTCGGCAGCCCGAGCACGCCGTCCTGCAGCAGGAAGTACACGACCACGTTGATCGCGATGAACAGCACCGTGACGACCGGGAAGCGGTCGGTCGGGATGTTGTCCTTGAGCGGGAACACCCGGCGGGACGCTATCGCGCCTGGCGGATCAGCCTGCCGCCGCGACCGGGCCGACGCCCGGGCGGGACTGCTTCACGTGCTCGTCGGCGTGATAGCTGGAACGGACCAGCGGGCCGGCGGCGATGTGCTCGAAGCCGAGGTCGTAGGCCGCGGTCTCGAGCGCCTTGAACTCGTCGGGGTGCCAGTAGCGCACGACGGGGAGGTGGCGCTCGGTCGGGCGCAGGTACTGGCCGACGGTGAGCACCTGGACGCCCTTCTCGCGCAGCCGGCCGAACGCGTCGACCATCTCCTCGAGCGTCTCGCCGAGGCCGACCATCAGGCCGGACTTGGTCACGACCTCGTCGCCGCCCATCTCCTTGGCGTTCTGGAGCACGCGCAGGGAGCGCTCCCAGGTCGAGCCGCGGCGCGCGACCGGGTACAGCCGCGGCGCCACCTCGACGTTGTGGTTGAAGACGTCGGGGCGCTCGGCGATCACCTTGGCCAGCGGCATCATCTCGCCGCGGAAGTCGGGTGTGAGCACCTCGACCTTGCAGCCCGGCGCCTGGCGGCGGATCTGGCGGATCACGCCGACGAAGGCGGACGCGCCGTAGTCGGGCAGGTCGTCACGGTCGACGGAGGTGATGACCGCGTGGCGCAAGCCCATGCGCGCGACCGAGCGGGCCACGCGGGCGGGCTCCAGCGGGTCGTTCCACGTCGGCTTGCCGGTCTTGACGTTGCAGAAGCCGCAGCGGCGCGTGCAGGTGTCGCCGAGGATCATGAACGTCGCCGTGCCGCGCTCCCAGCACTCGCCCATGTTCGGGCAGGCGGCCTCCTGGCAGACGGTGTGCAGGTCCTCCGAGCGGATCATCTCCGTCAGCTCGCGGTACTTCGGGCCGCCGGGGAGAGGGACCTTGAACCACGGCGGCTTGCGGCCGCGGAACGGCTCGGTCGTGTCCCCGAGCACCTTCGCCACGTCCATGCCGCCGGGGTTGGCGCGCGAGCGCGTCTGGTGGATCCGCAGCGGAGAGTCGCTCACGAGTCCAGCGTACCGACCGGCTCCAGCTCCACCGCGCCGAGCCGCTCCGGGGTGACGAGCCGCTGGCGGCGGCCGAACGCCTGACAGAAGCTGTAGGCCATGCGCTTGCGGAAGCAGGCGAGGTCGTCCGGCGTTCCCTCCGCGGCGAGCGACGTCATCCGGACGGCGGGCAGCCCGCACGGCACGACCCACGAGAAGGGCTCGAGATCGTTGGCGACGTTGACGGCGAAGCCGTGCGCGGAGACGCCGCGGGAGAGGTGGACGCCGATCGACGCGACCTTGCGGTCCTCCACCCAGACGCCTGTGTAGTCGCGGCCCTCGGCCTCGCGCGAGCGGGCGCTCAGGCCGGCCTCGCCGACGGCGGCGATGATCGCGCGCTCCATCGTGCGCAGGAACACGAGCACGTCGTCGACGCGCATGATCGGGTAGCCGACCAGCTGGCCCGGGCCGTGGTAGGTCAGCTTGCCGCCGCGCGGCGTCTTGACGACGTCGATGCCCTGCGCCCGGCACCAGTCCTCGCCCATCGGGAGGTCGCCCGGCTGCGAGCGGCGCCCGAGCGTGTAGACGGGCTCGTGCTCGAGCAGCAGCATGACCTCGTCCAGCTCACCGGCCTGGATGCGCTCGCGCAGGCGCTCCTGCAGGCGCAGCCCGTCCTCGTAGCCGACACGGCCGAGATGGCAGACGAGCAGATCGCGATCCATCCCACGAAGGGTAGGGAGTCTGCCCCGGCCGGACCCCGCGAGGGGCCCGGCCGGGTGTCCGTCAGACCTACTCAGGTCATCGGCCAAGACTCCAGCTTCTTGCGCAGGCTGGACAGGTATTGGG
>JACCYJ010000187.1 GCA_013696555.1 Nocardioidaceae bacterium
GGATAGGGACACTTCCAATGGGTTCGAACCCATTGGAAGTGCCCCTCCGCCATTGGAAGCCACTCGTCAGCTGGCCGCGAGCCACTCCTCCACCTTGTCCGGGTTGTCCTCGATCCACTTCGCGGCAGCGTCCTCTTGCGACATCTCGTCAACTGCGATGTACGTCGCGACGACGTTCTGATCGTCGTTAGTCCACTGGAAGGCCGAGACCAGGTCCGCGGCCGGGCTCCCGGAGTCCATGAACTCCTTGCTGGCGATCTTGTCGAGGATGTACTCGGGGTAGTCGCAGGCGATCTTTGCCGGATCTGCGTCGCACCCGGGTTCGTACGGTGGCAGGTCCACCTTGACCAGGGGCACCTCGGCAAAGAACCACTGCGGCTCGTAGAAGTAGCCGATCACCCAATCCTTGTTGGCCTCCGCCTGGCGGAAGCTCTGGATCAACGCCGCCTCGCTCCCGGCGTACACAACCTTGAAGTCAAGATCGAGGTTCTTCACCAGCGGCTCGTCGTTGGTGACGAACGACGGGTCACCGTCGAGCAGCTGTCCTTGGTCACCGGACTCCGAGGTCTGGAACTCGTCGGCGTACTTGTTCAGGTTTTCCCAGCTGGTGATGTCCGGGTGCTCCTCGGCGAGCCACGGCGGTACGTACCAACCGATGATGCCGACGTTCCCGTTTGGGCCTACCTCGACCGCGGTGCCTTGCTCCTCGATGTACTTCTTCTTCAGGTCCTCGTGGCCCCAGTTTTCGATGACGACGTCGACCTCACCTGAACCGAAGCCCTGCCAAGCCACTTCCTCCTTGAGGTTCTTGTACTCCACAGTGCAGCCGAGCTCGTTGGCAGCGATCTGCCCGACAACGTAGGCAGACGCCTCATAGCCGACCCAAGGGTTGATCGCCATGTTGAAATCGCCGCAGTCCTCCTGGCCGGCGGCCGGGGCATCGGCCTCTTCGATGTCCCCGCCGCCACAGGCGGCCAGGATGAGGCCGGCTGCCGCGCCTATACCGAGCAGGCGCATGGACTTCTGTTTCCTCACGGTTACTCCTTCTGTCAACAGCCGACGGGTCGGCCTGTCTGGCGCGGTCATCGTTGGCCGGCGCGGATGTTGGCGTGCTGGGTCATTCGATCAAGCATGATGGCCAGGGCAACGATCGCAATGCCCGCGGCCAGCCCCTTGCCGAAGAGCTGTGCCTGGGAAAAGCCTGATACAACCAGGTAACCAAGGCCGCCCGCCCCCACGAGTCCTCCGATGACGACCATCGAGAACACGTAGAGCAGGCCCTGGTTCGCTGCCAGCCCGATGCCGGTCCGGGCCATCGGCAGCTGCACCTTGCTGATCACCTGCCAGCGGCTGGAGCCTGCCGATTCGGCAGCCTCGACTGTCGTGGGTGACACGTTCTTGATGCCGTCGGCCACCAGCTTTATCGCAACAGGTGCGGCAAAGATGACTGCGGCCACGATCGCGGTGAAGCGGGTCGCCAGGAACAGACCAAGCGCCGGCACCAGATACACGAACGGCGGCATCACCTGGGCGGCGTCGAGAATGGGGCGAATCACGCTGTCTGCCCGACTATTGCGGGCGATGATGAGGCCGAAGATCAGCGCGAGAACCATGACCAAAACGATCGCCACGAGGGTCGTTGCCAGCGTGACCATGGAGTCCTGCCACAGGCCAGTCGCGAGGATCACTCCCAGGCAGACTGCGGTCGTGATCGCCGACCGGAGCCCGCCGAGCACGGCAGAGATCATCAGAAGCGCAGCGGAAGTGAGGTACCAAGGGGAGTCGGCGATGAGCGCTTCGAGCGGATTGATCAGCCCGTTCGACACTGCGTCGGCGATACCCTTAGTGACGTTGAACCAGTTGTCTTGGATGTAGATGCTCGCATCGTCAACGGCATTTCCCAACGGTGTACCGAGATCGGGGTTGTCCGGAAACTCCGCAAAATAGGTGTAGTAACGGGAGAGGTACACCCCGACGAGGGCGAGGGCGCCGGTTCCGGCAAGCAGGACCACGCGACGCCGGGGATGCACTGTCGTCTGACGCGCCAACTGCTCGGACCGCTCGGACGCGGCCGTGGTAACCCGGTCCAGCATCACCGCCATCACCACGATTGCAAGACCGGCAACGAAGGCGGTGCCCACGGCGAGCGAGCCGAGCGCAACGACGACCTCCTCTCCAAGGCCTGGCGCGGCGATCAGGGCCGCGATGGTCGCCATGGAGAGCGCCGCCATCACCGTCTGGTTGACGCCCACAATGATCGTCCGACGCGCCATCGGCAGCTGTACCTTGCGAAGTACCTGCCAGCGGTTTGTACCCATCGACGCTGCCGCCTCCAGGACAGTCGGAGAGACCGAACGGATGCCATGTGCGCCGATGCGGATGACCGGGGCAAGCGCATAGATCACCGTGACGACAACGGCCGCCGGCGGGCCGATGCCGAACAGGAGCGTGAGCGGAAGCAGGTAGACGAAGGCGGGCATCGTCTGGGTGAGGTCGAGAACCGGCGTGATCGCTGAGGTGACGCGCTGGCTTCGCCCCATCCACACTGCGAGTGGGATGCCGATGAGGAGGCAAACGGCAACGGCGGTGAACGTCACCACCAGAAGGTCCATACTTTCTTCCCAGTAGCCGAGCAGGCCAAAGGCCGCGAAGGACGCCGCGGTCAGCAGGGCATGCTTCCAACCGGCTATCGCATAGGCGACCCAGGTGGCGATGGAGAGCACACCCAGCCAGCCGATCTCGGGTACCGGGCGCGGGAAGGCGGGAGTGCTGACCAGCTCCCGAAGGAACGTGAGCAGTCCATCAAGGGCGTCGCTGATCACGCCAGTTACATCGAGCAACCAGGTGCCACGCAGTCGATCATCGAGATCGTTGAGCCATGTTTGGAAGTCAGTGAGGTCAGCCCGCGCGAGCGCCAGTGTGTCCTGCCCGCGCAGGACCGCCCACAACAACACCCACAAGACCAACACGCCAAGCAGAAGCCAGCTCCGCTGCACCGTCACGACCGTCCGGACGCGCTGTGCCCCTGCCGTAAGTGTTGTCACTACGACTCCTCAGCCACAACGACCCGTAAGAGCGCATCATTGTCGACGATTCCGATGAGGATGTCGTCATAGACCACGCGTAACGGATGCGCGGACGCGAGCGCGACACGTGCGGCCTGTCGGACGATGGTGTCCGGAGACATGATCGGGCCCTCAGACGAGTCGTCCGGCAGCGGCTCCCGCATCACGTAGCGCAAGGTGAGCACGGCCGAGCGATGGACGTCGCTGACAAAGTCCCGAACGTAGTCATCAGCGGGGCGGGCTACCACCTCAGCTGGGCTGCCGATCTGGACCACGGCACCGTCGCGCATGATGAGGATCCGATCGCCGAGCTTCAGCGCCTCCTGCAGGTCGTGGGTGATGAACACCATGGTCTTGCCGACCTCCTCGTGAAGCCGGATGACCTCGTTCTGCATGCCCCGTCGGATGAGCGGGTCGAGTGCGGAGAACGGCTCATCGAACAGCATCACGGTGGGATCAACGGCCAGCGCCCGGGCCAGGCCGACTCGCTGCTGCATACCGCCGGAGAGTTGATCCGGATACGAGTGCTCGTTGCCGGTGAGCCCAACCAGGTCCACCATCTCCTGCGCCTTGGCATGCCGCTCTTTCTTGCTGACCCCTCGGATCTCCAACCCGTACGCCACGTTGTCGATGACTTGTCGGTGCGGCAGCAGACCGAAATGCTGGAACACCATTGATACGTGGGTGCGACGCAGTTCACGCAGGCGAGACTCGGACATCTTGCGCACGTCCTCGCCGTCTAGCAGCACATCACCCGCCGAGGGCTCGATGAGCCGGGTGAGACAACGCACCAGAGTCGACTTGCCCGAGCCGGACAGCCCCATGACGACGAAGACCTCGCTGGGGGCAACGTCGAACGACACGTCCTTGACCGCCACCGTGCAGCCGGTGCGAGCCAGGAGTTCCGGCCGGGGCAGGTCAGCCTCGGGGCTGCCGACGATCTCATCCCCCTTGGGCCCGAACACCTTCCAGAGCCCGCGCACCGAAAGGGCAGCGTCGGGCACGCTCTCGCCATCGCTCAGCCGTGGGGACGCCTCATGTTCAGCTGTGGTGCTCATCGACGCTCTCCCTACTCATCTCGGGGTTGTTCGGAGGGTACGTACGCGACCCGTCCCGGTAGCTGTAGTACGGCACGTGCAGCGGGCCGAGTGGCGTGTTCCCCGCGATCCGGTCGGCGGCCTTCTCGGCCAGCATCATCACCGGCGCGTAGATGTTGCCGTTGGTCACGAACGGCATCGCTGAAGCGTCCACGACTCGAAGCCCGGTCATTCCATGAACCTCCATGGTGGTCGGGTCGATCACCGACGCCTCACCCCCGCCCATCTTGGCCGTACACGACGGGTGCAGGGCGGTCTCGGCGTCGCGGGCAACCCAATCCAGGATCTGCTCATCGGTCTCGACCGACGGACCGGGCGACAGCTCCCCGGCGTCGAAGGCCGCGAAACCTGACTGCGACAGGATGCGCCGCGTGACCCGGATCGCCTCGACCCATTCCCGCCGGTCCTGCTCGGTGGACAGGTAGTTGAACCGCAGCGCCGGGTGCTTGGTCGGGTCGGTCGAGATGATCTCGACGGTCCCCCGAGCGTCGGAGTACATCGGCCCGATGTGCACCTGGTAGCCGTGCTCGGCGGCCGGCTGTGACCCGTCGTACCTGATGGCGATCGGCAGGAAGTGGAACATCAGGTTCGGGTAGTCCACGTCGTCATTGCTGCGGGCAAAACCACCGCCCTCGAAGTGATTGGTGGCGCCGAGACCCTTGCGCAGGAACAACCACTCCGCACCGATGCGCGGCCGGTGCCGCCAGCGCATCCCCGGAGCGATCGACACCGGCTGCCGGCTGGCGTGCTGGACATAGACCTCGAGGTGGTCCTGCAGGTTGTCACCGACGCCGGGCAGGTCAGCGACGACATCGATGCCCAGCCCGCGCAGGTGCGCTGCCCGTCCGACGCCGGACAGCTGCAGCAGCTGGGGGGTGTTGATGGCGCCGCCACACAGGATGACCTCACCCGCAGCCACGCTTCGGCGCAGCCGGCCGGCTCGTACGTAGTCGACGCCGACAGCTCGCTTGCCCTGCAGCCGGATTCGCGTCGCGGTGGCCAGCGTCTCCACAGTGACGTTGCGGCGCCCTCTGACTGGATGGAGGTACGCCCGGGATGCGCTCAGCCGGCGACCCCGGTGCACGTTGCGGTCGAACGGGGCGAACCCTTCCTGACGGTAGCCGTTGACATCATCGGTCAGCGGGTACCCGGCCTGCTGCGCGGCCTCGAAGAACGCACCGAACAGCGCCCCAGTCGCCGGACCGCGCTCGAGGATCAGGGGTCCGCTGCCGCCTCGCCACGCGTCCGCGCCCGCGAGGCACGTCTCCATGCGCTTGAAGTACGGCAGGCAGTGGGCGTAGTCCCACTCCTTCATCCCAGGCTCGGCAGCCCATCGCTCGTAGTCGAGTGGGTTGCCACGCTGGAAGATCATCCCGTTGATGCTGCTCGAGCCGCCCAGCACCTTGCCGCGGGCGTGGAAGATCCGTCGGCCCCGCATGTACGGCTCGGGCTCGGACTGATAGCGCCAGTCGTAGAACCGGCTGCCGATGGGGAACGGCAACGCGGCCGGCATGTGGATGAACGGGTCGATCCGGAAGTCCGAGTGCCCCGCCTCCAACACCAGCACCGACGTCTCGGGGCTCGATGACAATCGGTTGGCGAGTACGCACCCGGCGGACCCACCGCCGACGATGACGACGTCGTACCGCTTCTCGCTCATCCGTCACCGTCGCCAGCGGCCATCGGTCCGAACCACCCCTGCGGCTGCGGTCGTACGTTGTGCCAGATGTGCTTGGTCTCCTGGTACTCCTCGAGCCCGGTGTGTCCTAGCTCGCGACCGAAGCCGGACTGCTTGTAACCGCCCCACTCCGCCTGCGGGACGTACGGGTGGTAGTCGTTGATCCATACCGTGCCCATGCGCATGCGGGCAGCGACCCGCTCGGCCCGACCCGCGTTCGAGGTCCACACGGCACCGGCCAGGCCGTAGATGCTGTCGTTGGCGATGCGTACCGCATCGTCCTCGTCGGTGAACGTCTCGACGGTTAGCACCGGACCGAACGACTCGTCCGACACCACGCTCATGCCGCTGCGGCAGTCGTCGAGGATGGTGGGCTGGTAGTAGTACCCGTCAGCCAGCTCGGGTGCATCGGGGCGCCGGCCGCCGCAGCGCAAGGTTGCGCCTTCGACGATTCCAGCAGCGACGTACGCCTCGACCTTCTCGCGGTGCGCCGCCGAGATGAGCGGCCCGGTCTCGGCTCGATCGTCGAACGGACCACCCAGCCGGATCTGCTCGGCCCGGATGACCAGCTCGTCGACGAACTCATCGTGGATCGACTCCTCCACGACCAGTCGGGCGCCGGCCGAGCACACCTGGCCGGAGTGCAGGAACACCGCGGTGAGCGCGAAGTCGAGAGCGGTCTCCCGATCGGCGTCGGCGAAGACCAGATTGGGGTTCTTGCCACCGAGCTCCAGGGCCACCCGCTTGACCGTCGCCGCTGCCGCGGCCATCACCGCCCGCCCGGTGACGAGGCCACCGGTGAAGGACACGAGGTCGACCTCCGGTGCCGATGTCAGCGTCGGACCCACCGCGGCTCCCGATCCCAGTACCAGGTTGGCCACGCCGGGCGGCAGCCCTGCCTTCTCCAGATGGTGCAGCAGCAGAATCGCCGTTGACGGGGTCAGCTCGCTGGGCTTGAGCACGAAGGTGTTCCCAGCGGCCAGAGCCGGCGCCACCTTCCAGGAGGTCTGCAGCAGGGGGTAGTTCCAGGGCGTGATGAGCGAGCACACCCCGATAGGCTCGCGCACCACGCGACTGACGACATCCGGCTGCCCGGGATCGACGACGCGGCCGGCATCGTCACCGGCGAGCCCCGCGAAATGCCGGAAGACTCGGACAACGTCGTCAACGTCGTACTCCGCCTCAACGAGACGCTTGCCGGTGTCAAGGGACTCGGCTCGGGCTACGTCGCTCTTGTCGGCCTCGATCAAGTCGGCGGCCCGGTGCAACAGTGCGCCGCGCGTCGCAGCCGGCGTCCCCGGCCACTCGCCGGAGTCGAACGCCGCCCGTGCCGCCGCTACGGCATCGCAAGCATCGCCCTCGTCGGCCTCGGGGACGGTGGCCACGACGCGACCGTCGGCCGGGCACCGGATCTCTCGCGTCGCACCGGAGCGTGCGTCCCGCCAGGTCCCACCGATCAAGAGCTCAGGCACGCCGCTCCCTTCCGGAGCCGCGGGCGATCAGCTCACTCGCCCGACTCGTTGCATGTGACGCAACAACTGCTTGCGCTGCGCAACAGCATCGTCCGCCGTGCCGCGAGCGTCAAGAACGGTTATCAACTCTTAGCCAACGGCTCGGTGCCAGCCGAGCCGTTGCGAGATCGCTGCCGCCGTGCGCTTGGTGTCCACCACGATTGCGCTCATCCGGTCGGAGTCGAGCCGGAAGGTGGGTCCGGACACCGACACCGACGCAATCACGTCGCCGTGGAAGTTGTGCACTGGAGCCGCAACCGCGGTTAGTCCGAGCTCGAACTCGTCCACCGCGAGTGCGTGCCCTCGCGCGCGGACGGTGGCGACCGCGGCCATCAGCCCCTTCATTGTGGTGATGGTGCTTGCGGTGTATGCGCGCAGTGGTCGAGCCACGACCCGTCCGATGTCGCTGTCGGATAGACCGGAGAGCAGCACCTTGCCGTTGGACGTGGCGTGCAGTGGGATGCGTTGCCCCACCCAGTTGTGAGACTGAAGCGCCGACGAACCGCTGACTTGGTCGAGATAGAGAGCCGAGCCGTCGGACAAGATCGCCAGGTTGACCGTTTCGTTGGTCTCGGCGGCCAGCGCCCGGCACGGCGGCCGGGACTCCTGCACCAGATCGAGGCTGGCCGTGGTGGCGCCGGCCAGGTGGAGGATGCCCATGCCGAGGCGGTACTTGCCGCGCTCGTCGTTCTGCTCGACCAGTCCACGACCCTCGAGCGCGGCGACGAGCCGGAACGCCGTCGACTTGTGCACTCCGAGTTTGCCGGCGATCTCGGTCACCCCGGCTGCGCCCGAGTCAGCCAGGATCTCCAGCACCGTGATCGCCCGGTCGACCGACTGCACGGTGCTGTTGCCCGCACCGGTTTTGTTGCTCATGTCGCAACGCTAGTGCACGATCGCGAACACCTCACCACCAATCCGCGACCCCATCGCCGACCCACATGGGAAGTTGGCACGCAGATCGGGGCGGGGCCGACGGGGCGGAGCGTCAGCCGACCAGCGATCCATCCTCGGCCGCAGCCAAGAGACGCGCTCGCCACCGCTCCACCTCGGCGACCTGGTTGAACGTGAACAGGTGCAGCCCGGTGACCAGTGACTCTGGCGCGGTGAGGGTCGCCGCGGTCTTGTCGAGGAGCCGTTCCGGGCTGTAACCGGGCGACGCGATCTTGGCCACGGCAGACCGGTTCTTGGTCAGGAAGCGGGTGGACTCGCCTACGCCGATCTTGGTCGCCATCGCCAGCAGCTTGGCCCGCTCGACCGGCCCGGCCAGTCCGACGAGCAACGGCAGTGTGATCCCGCGCTTGCGGATGCGAACGATCCAGGTGCGCAACACCCTCGGGTTGAAGCACATGTTGCTCACGATGTAGGTGGCGTGGCGACGCTTGTCCCACATGGACTGCACGGTCACGTCGTCGACGATCATCGGGTGCGACTCCGGGTAGCCGGTCACGCCGACGTCAGCGAACGGGCGGCCGATTGCCGCCAGGTCCTCGAGCAGATCCACCGAGCTGGCGTAGTCGCCGGCGACGGAGTCGGCGTCCCCGGCCGGCACGAAGACCGTGTAGATGCCCACGGCGAGGAGACGCTCGGTGATCTCAACCAGCTCGGACCGCCCGCTCACCATCCGCGCCGCCAGATGCGGGACGGCCTGGTAGCCCTGGCCAGCAAGGCGTTCGGCGAGATCCAGCGTCGCTTCGAGTCCCCGATTGGGGGAAGCCGTGACGGTGATCGTCCGACCGACCGCGACGTTCTCGGTCACTCGTTGCTCGGCGGTGGGTGTCGGGAGCACCTCCAGCCGGGCATTGCGCAGGAGCGGCGCCAAGGACTGCCGGCGACGGTTGGTGCGCATGAGCGGCTCCTCCTACGAGCGAATCTGCATACGTGCGGTCCTACGACAACCTCGATGCATCATCTCTCGGCACCGGCGAGGTTCTCGTCGAGCGCCGCCAGGAACTCTTCCGTGGTGAGCCAACCCTGATCCGGCCCGACGAGCAGCGCCAGATCCTTGGTCATCTTGCCGCTCTCTACCGTCTCGATGCAGACCTGCTCCAATGCGGCCGCGAACGCGGTCACCTCGGGCGTACCGTCGAGCTTCCCGCGGTGCCGGAGCGCACCGGTCCAGGCGAAGATCGAGGCGATCGGGTTGGTCGACGTCGGCTTGCCCTGCTGGTGCTGGCGGAAATGCCGGGTGACCGTCCCGTGCGCCGCCTCGGCCTCGACAGTCTGCCCGTCCGGCGTCATGAGTACCGAGGTCATGAGGCCGAGCGAGCCGAACCCTTGCGCGACGGTGTCGGACTGCACGTCGCCGTCGTAGTTCTTGCACGCCCAGACGTAGCCGCCCTCCCACTTCAGCGCGGCTGCGACCATGTCGTCGATGAGGCGGTGCTCGTACGTCAGGCCGGCCGCCTCGAAGTCGGCCCGAAACTCGTCTTCGTAGACCCGGGCGAAGATGTCCTTGAACTGCCCGTCGTATGCCTTGAGGATCGTGTTCTTGGTGGACAGGTAGACGGGGTAGCCACGCTGCAGCCCGTACGACAGCGAGGCGTGAGCGAAGTCCTCGATGGACTTGTTGAAGTTGTACATGCCCATGACGACGCCGCCGTCCGCTGGCATCGTGACGATGTCCATCTCGACCGGGTCAGCGCCGTCGGCCGGGGTGTAGGTCAGCGTGACCGTGCCCGCACCGGGCACCTTGAAGTCGGTCGCCTTGTACTGATCACCATGCGCGTGGCGGCCGACGATGATCGGCTTGGTCCACCCGGGCACCAGCCGCGGGATGTTGGAGATCACGATCGGTTCGCGAAAGATCACGCCACCGAGAATGTTGCGGATCGTGCCGTTGGGTGAGCGCCACATCTGCTTGAGCCCGAACTCCTCGACCCGTGCCTCGTCGGGCGTGATGGTCGCGCACTTGACGCCCACGCCATGCTGCTTGATCGCGTTCGCCGCGTCCACGGTGATCTGGTCGTCGCTGGCGTCGCGGCTCTCGATGCCGAGGTCGTAGTAGAGCAGGTCAATCTCGAGGTACGGGTGGATCAGCCGATCCTTGATGAATTGCCAGATGATCCGGGTCATCTCGTCGCCATCGAGCTCGACGACCGGGTTGTCGACCTTGGTCTTGGCCATGAGGTTGCAAGATATCCGACGCCTCAGATTCCGGCCGCCTCGGTGTCGACCTTGCCGCACGCGCCGCGTTTGCTAGCGTCCTGGGCTGATCCCGTCGGACCAGCCAGGAGGGCGTCGTGGGCCCCACCCCCGTAAAGGTCGCGGTGACCGGAGCCGCCGGTCAAATCGGCTACAGCCTGTTGTTCCGCATCGCCAGCGGCGCGTTGCTCGGGCCGGAGACGCCGATTCAGCTGCGGTTGCTCGAAATCACACCGGCGCTGAAGGCGCTGGACGGCGTGGTCATGGAGCTCGACGACTGCGCGTTCCCGACGCTGGCCGGTGTGGAGACCTCCGATGACCCGAACGTCGCGTTCGACGGCGCCAATATCGCGCTGCTGGTGGGTGCCCGCCCACGCGCCAAGGGCATGGAGCGCGCTGACCTGCTGGAGGCCAACGGCGCGATCTTCACTGGACAGGGCAAGGCGCTCAACGACCATGCCGCCGACGATGTACGCATCACGGTCACCGGCAACCCGGCGAACACCAACGCGCTGATCGCCATGTCGAACGCGCCTGACATCCCCTCAGATCGCTTCAGCGCCCTGACCCGGCTCGACCACAACCGGGCGCTCGCTCAGCTCGCCGCGAAGACTGACTCGTCGGTCAACGACATCAGCCGGCTGACGATCTGGGGCAACCACTCGGCGACGCAGTATCCCGACATCTTCCACGCTCAGGTCGGGGGCAAGAACGCCGCTGAGCTCGTCGACGACCAGGCCTGGTTGGAAAGTGACTTCATTCCCGCCGTGCAACAGCGCGGCGCGGCGATCATCGACGCGCGTGGCGCCTCGTCCGCTGCGTCGGCCGCGGCAGCGACGATTGACCACGCCCGCGACTGGCTGCGTGGGAGCAAGGACGGCGACTGGGTGTCGATGGCAATCCGCTCCGACGGTTCCTACGACGTGCCCGAGGGATTGGTCTCGTCGTTCCCCGTCACGTGCTCGGACGGCGCCTACTCCATCGTCCAGGGGCTGAGGATCAACGACTTCTCGCGCGAACGCATCGACGCAAGTGCTCGCGAGCTGAGCGAGGAACGCGAGGCGGTACGTGGGATGGGCCTGATCTCGTGATGGTTCAGATCTTCAGGGTGAGCGGTTGAGGTATCTGATTGCAAGGCGCCGCGTCAGGCGGCTGCGATCGGCTAGCCGCAATGCCGATAGTCGGGCCCGGCCGGCTGCGGCACGTGCGGAGCTGGTCAGCCGCGAACCGTCCGCCGCCGCTGAATGATCGCGATCGCGGAATCGCCACCACAGCTTGGCGTGCTGCTCCACCGCGGCCGCCAACGCCGCCACCGCCGCGTCAGCCAGCTCCGCCGGGTCGACCTCGTCCGGCCGCCGCCCCGCGGCCGCGTCGGCGACCGGGAGCAGGTCGTCGAGGTCTCCGACCACGTGGTGCCCGCGCCGGCGCAGCGCCGTCACCATGGCGGTCGCCCGCGCGGTCACCCAGGCTGACTGTTCCTCCGGCAGCCGCATCCCTGGCGAGCTGCTCCGATCCTGCAGGACCGGTCGGACGCCGTACGCCACCACGCGGGTGTACTGCCGCTCGTTCAGCCGGTCGTCGAGGGCCAGGTTCAGCCGACGCAGGACCTCGGCCTCCGCGGTGCCCACCGAGACGTTGCCCCGACCGGGGGACTCGACGGCCATCCAGGCCGGGTCCAACCGCGTGGCAGCGGCGAAACGCTGCAGCAGCAGCTCTCGTGGCGCCCCGGGCTGGGGAACCGTCACCAGATGGATCCGCTCCGGGGGGACCGCCACCTGCCACGTGTCGAGCACCCGTACCGCGTCCTGCCGAAGCCAGAACGCGACCCCTGCGCTGGCCGGGCCGCTCTCCGGATCCCGGACCACCGCGGCGTACTCCTCCCACGTCCAATGCTGACCCTTGGCCAGCTGTTGTTGCCAGGCCGCGACGAGCACCCGAGCGAGGTCCCGGAGGGTCACGACCACGTGCACCTGCGCGGGGGCGAACGCCTGGACCGCACGCCGCACCTGGCCGGCTCGAGCGAAGGCCAGGAACTCCTCGGAGATGATCGCGTGCGAGCCGGACCAGTCGCGGACCTCCTTGACCAACGCATCCCACGAGCCAGGCACCTGCGGTCGGTCCGCGCCGCGCGGTCTGCGACCCATGAGATCCCACGCCGCGAGGTTCTGCGCCGATCGCTTGGCACCCGGGACCAGCACGCCAGAGGCGCTCAGCTGGTCACGGCTCTTCCACAACCGGTCTTGGAGGTACGACGTTCCGGTCTTCGGCAGCCCGATGTGCAGATAGACCTCCGCAGCAGAGCTCGCCATCAGCGTCGGGCTGCGATCGACAGGGTCATGAACACCATGGTGAAGGCCATGCCTACCAACATTGCCGCGTCCACCAGCTTGCGGCGCACCCGCAGCAGACCGGCCATCCGGTCGGGAAGAAGCAGCCGCAAGACGGCACCGAAGACGAGCGCGGCGCCAATCACCAGGCCGCCATCGCGCCAGTTGCCTCTCGCCACCAGGATGAGCCCCGCCACTGCGCCGCCGAGCATCGCGACGTACGCGAACGTCCCTGGCTTTGGTCGCGTGCGGTTGCGACTCATACCACCTGCGATCGCTCGGCGGCTTCGACCACGTTCGTCAACAACATCGCGCGGGTCATCGGGCCCACTCCTCCTGGCATCGGCGCCAGCCACGCCGCGACGGCCCGAGCGTCCGGGGCGACATCGCCGATCATCCCGGAGTCGGTACGCGAGATACCGACATCGAGCACCACCGCCGCGCGCTGGAGCATGTCGGCGGTCACGAGACCGGGAACCCCGGCGGCGGCCACCACGATGTCGGCGCTGCGGACATGAAAGGCCAGGTCGCGCGTGCCGGTATGGCACAGCGTGACCGTGGCGTTCTCGGTACGCCGGGTCAGTAGCAGCCCCAGTGGCCGCCCCACGGTGACCCCGCGTCCGATGACGCAGACATGTGCCCCGGCGATTCGTACGTCATAGCGATGCAACAACTCGACGATGCCCCGCGGTGTGCACGGCAACGGCGCCTCGCGACCCAGCGCCAGCCAGCCCAAGTTGGTCGGATGAAGCCCGTCGGCGTCCTTGACCGGGTCGATGCGGCCGAGGACGGCGTACTCGTCGAGCCCGCTCGGTAACGGCAGCTGAACGATGTAACCGTGACAGGCCGGATCTGCGTTGAGCCGGTCGATCTCGGCTTCGACGTCGGACTGCGATGCGTCGGCGGGCAGGTCGACCCGGATCGAGGCGATGCCGACCTGGGCGCAGTCGCGGTGTTTGCCGGCGACGTACGCTTGGCTGCCGGGGTCTTCCCCCACGAGCACAGTGCCGAGGCCGGGGGTCGTACCACGCTCACGGAGCACATCCACGCGCTCGCGCAGCTCCGTCCGGATCGCGGCTGCGGTGGCTTTGCCGTCCAGGATCGCAGCGGTCACGGAGCCGCAGTCTGCCATGCGCCCGCCTTCCGAGGCGCGCCGCGATTGGTACGGGGGTCCCCCGTGCCCGTCCAATTGGCGCAGGGGTCCCCCGTGCCAATGCGGATCCGTACCGGAGCGCCCCAGTCGAAGGCCATCAGTGGGCGAAGTGGCGAGTGCCGGTGTGGTACATCGTGATGCCGGCCGCGCGAGCCGCTGCGACCACCTCCGCGTCGCGGATCGAGCCACCGGGCTGCACCACCGCGACCACCCCTGCCTCGGCGAGCACTGTGAGCCCGTCCGGGAACGGGAAGAACGCGTCCGACGCCGCCACCGCCCCACGCGCGCGCTCGCCGGCGCGGGCAACGGCGAGCCGGGCAGAGTCGACGCGGTTGACTTGGCCCATCCCGATCCCGACGGTCGCGCCGTCAGCGGCCAGCACGATCGCGTTGGACTTCACCCCCCGGCATACCCGCCAGGCGAACTCGAGATCCGTCAGTTCCCCGGGGCTGCCGCTGACCAGCTCCCACGCCGTCGGCTCGTCCCCCTCGGCATCCATTCGGTCGGCTCCCTGCGCGAGCGCGCCGCCGCTGATGACGCGCCACTCCACAGCAGGTTCTGAAGGCGGTGGTGATCGCAACAACCGAATATTATGCTTCTCGCACAGCAGTTTGAGTGCAGCTGCTTCGAAACCGGGGGTAACCACCACCTCGGTGAAGATGTCCACGAGCTGCTCCGCCAGTTCGAGAGTGACGAGCCGATTGGCGGCGATGACCCCGCCAAACGCCGACACCGGGTCGCAGGCATGTGCCTTCGCGTGCGCCACCGCAACGTCGGCACCGATCGCGATCCCGCAGGGGTTTGTGTGCTTGATGATCGCGACCGCCGGCTGGTCGAAGTCGTACGCCGCCCGATGCGCGGCCATCGCGTCGACGTAGTTGTTGTACGACATCTGCTGGCCGTGTAGTTGCTCGGCCTGCGCCAGCCCGTGGCCGCCGTCAGTGTCGACGTAGAGCGCCGCCGGCTGGTGCGGGTTTTCCCCGTACCGCAGCACCGACTGACGCTGCAGCGCGAGCCCTGCGAACCGTGGCCACGTCTCCTCCGCCTCCCGGGCGAGCTCGTGGCCGAACCACCTGGCGACGTGCAGGTCGTACGTCGCGGTGTGCTCGAACGCCTCGGCAGCCAGCTGCTGGCGCTGGCCAAGGGTCGAGCCCCCCTCGCGGATGGCCTCGACGACCTCGCCGTAACGCGCCGGCGAGACAACCACGGCGACATTGGCGTGGTTCTTGGCGGCACTCCGGACCATCGCCGGACCACCGATGTCGATCTGCTCGACGCATTCGTCTGCCGAGGCACCGGACCGTACCGTCTCCGCGAACGGGTAGAGGTTCACGACGACGAGGTCGAACGGCTCGATACCCAGCTCGGTCAGCTGATCGCGGTGCGCGGCCATCCGGACGTCGGCGAGGATGCCCGCATGAACGCCGGGGTGCAGGGTCTTGACCCTGCCGTCGAGGCATTCGGGGAACCCGGTCATGTCTTCGACCCGGGTCACGGCGACCCC
>JACCYJ010000189.1 GCA_013696555.1 Nocardioidaceae bacterium
ACCGGGATGACTGGGCCATTCTCTGGGATATCAGCCATGACACGGCTTGGGTGCGCTACGTCGGTACAGCCTCATTCGCGTAGCGCTCGCAACGCCTCCCAGACGACCCGCTCGCTGGAGTTGACGAGGTCCGGCCGCGCCGGGACGCAAATCGGCACTCAGGCTCCCTCAGACGAGATCGGCTCGGCCTCGGCCGGGAACGGGGTCTGGCCGTCGAACATCACCGCAAGCAGCGGTCCCAGGTCATTGGCCGCGCTGCCCACGGCGACGCAGGCCTGCGCCAACGTGTCGGCGGTGAGCCCGTCCGCGAGGACGCTCTGCTCAACAACCACGACCCCACCGGCGGTGTAGATCCGTCCGCTGACCAGCCGGGCGTTGGTCTCGTTGATCTCACGCAACAACCGCGCCGTAGGTTTGACGCCGAGCACCGCGTGCGCGAACACGTCCACGCGCCAGAACGGTTGCTCAGACAGCCGCACCCAGCACGCTGCCGTCCCCCACCGGTAGAGATAGTCCCCGTCGCTGTCCTGTTTCGGCTCGTCGATGAGGCCGCCACGCAGCAGTTTCTCGACGTACGCCCGGAACCACTCAATGTTCATAGTCTCAACCCCCTCACATCTCTGATGGTGCCAGGAGCCACTGACAAGTCTGGTGGGTGCAGAGCAACCGCACGAAATCGGCAGATGTAGCGTTGTGGGCTGCAGGCTTTGGACGTCTAGAAGGCAGCTTCGATGAGCCGACAGGTGTGCCCCTTCCACACTGACGAGTCCGTTGTTGGCCAGCTCCTCGATGATGGATCCACGTCGTTCGAATGTGACCGGGCCAGCGGCCACCCGGGAAATCAGCCGTGGTTCTGGCTCGCTACACCGGCACCACCCTCGGTTCCTGAACTGTCGGGACTGGCCGAGGAACTGGGCCTCGAGCACGAGTTGCCGGCCGCAATTGCGGACCTCGGCCACGGCTGGTTCGAGTACGGGCTGGTTGAGCGCAGTTATGCGCAGCGGCAACCCGAAGGTTTCGCACGCATGGTCGCGCAGTGGGGTCACACGGCGATCGATAAAAAGCAGTACACAGCGTCGGCCTACTTGGCCGGCACACTTGGTCGCCTCAGCCGGCGAAGCGCGGTCGCCTACCACCCCGGTGTGGGCACCGGGCGATGGTCCTACAACACCAACATTTCCTGGTGGAGCACAATGCCCCCGGGTGACTGGAACAACCGCACCGCCTGGGTCGACGAGGTTGGCGACCACAGTGCCAGGGCCCAGGCGGACGACCTTGCCTGCAAGTCCTACATGCCGGCCTAGCGTGCGGTGCCATGGCAGACCACAGTGCAGCTAGGGCCGACCGAGGCGCCGGCGTACTCCTCGGCCAAGCCTGCGGTGACGCGCTCGGCGTGCCATATGAGTTCGCACGCCAGCCGGGCACAAGCGAGCTGGCCGAGATGCGTGGTGGTGGGCTCGGCCCGTACGCCCCGGGTGAGTGGAGCGACGACACGCAGATGTCGGTTTGCATCGCCCGAGTCACGTCGACCGGCGCCGATCTCACCAACAACGACGCCCTCGACGCGATTGCCGACGGCTTCCTCGACTGGGCCGCCCACGGAGCGACTGACATCGGCAACCAAACCCGGGCCGTGCTGACCGCGGGGCAGCGTGGGGACGGCCGCACCTCGATCCGGCTGAGGGACGCGGCGCGCGCATACGGCTCGCGCCACAGCCGCAGCGCTGGCAACGGCGCACTGATGCGAACCAGCGTTGTGGGACTGACCAGCCTCGCCGATCGAGATCGGACGGCGGAAGCCGCCCGGGCGGTGGCGGAGCTGACTCACGCCGACCCGCTGGCCGGCGACTCGTGTGTGCTGTGGAGCGAAGCAGTCCGCGTCGCGGTTCAGGAGGCACGGTTCAGCGTGGCCGAGGGACTGGATCTGTTGCCCGAGCAGCGCCGTGACCAGTGGTCCGGATGGATCACCGACGCCGAGCGGAAGCTTTCCGCAACTTTCCGCCCCAACGGGTTCACGGTCACCGCACTCCAGGCAGCCTGGTCGTCGATCGTGTCGACACCCATCCCCCGACTGGAACCAGAGAACGCGTCGTACCCCTGTCTGCACCTGCAGGAGGCACTGCATGCGGCCGTCCGGATTGGCGACGACACGGACACCGTTGCAGCCATCGCCGGTGGCCTACTAGGCGCCTGCTGGGGATCGTCGGCGGTGCCCGCGCGCTGGCGTCGGGTGATCCACGGCTGGCCGCGGCTTCGAGCACGCGACCTCGTCACCATGTCTGTCCTCACCGCGCGTGGCGGTCGGCCCGACAGTTCGGGCTGGCCCACGGGCGCAACGATGGAGTACGGCCAGCACAGTAGGGCGTCGGCCGCTCACCCGTACGACGGCGAAGTGCTGCTTGGAACCGCGACGCCGACCGGACCGAAGCCAACGGCCGTCGTCTCGCTGTGCCGGATGGGCTGTGACGAGCCGCTCGTTCGCGGCGTCCCATCGGGCGACTGGCTGGAAGCGTGGCTCATTGACTGCGATGACGTGAGAGCCAACCCGAACCTCGACTTCGTCCTGGCGGATACCGCGCAGATGGTGGCGGACCTGCGCGCTGAAGGCAAGCACGTGCTCGTTCACTGCGTGGCAGCCGAGCAGCGGACGCCCTCGGTCGCAGTGGCGTACGCCCGGCAACTGGGGATCACTGCGCCAGAGGCGCAACAGGCAGTCCGGCGTGCACTGCCGAGCGCGCGTGCCCGCGGGCGGTTGTGGGAGCAGGCTGCGCTGGTAGCACCCGCTGAGTAAGGGACAGCCGCGCCCGCTGTGCCGGCCTCAGTCGGACGCTCGCGGTGGGACGCTCTCCGAGAACACCAGGCGTAGCGCGCCACGCAACGTCTCGATAGTGCGGCCCCACCCGGACGCCTCGTGGCGACACGCCTCGGCCTCGTCGCGGTCTCGGTCCGCGGCGTCGGTGTCGGCCGATGTCCGCCAGGCGATCTGTTGCTCCTCTGACTCCCGCAACAACCGCAGGATGAGATCCCGGTCGTGCCCGCAGACACTCGCCGCAGTGGCGGCATCTACCGATCCTTCACCGTCCGGGTCCAGCTGCAGCAGTGTCAGGAGCTCCGGTGCCAGCTCGTTGGATTCGTCGTCGTCATCGGCATCGGCATCGTCCCGGACGTCTTCGTCCAGCGACTCCGACGTCTCAATGGTCGGTTCCGCGTCGGCGACGATCCGACGTCCCTGCAGGCGTTTGGCCAGGTCGTCGTCGTGATCGTGCGCTGTCTGGAACATGAGCGCGAGCATGTCTCGCAGGTGCGCCGGGACGAACGGCCGAGCTGGGAGCGCAACCACTGCAAACACGGTGTCGTCCATGAGGACGAACTTGGTCAGCGACGATCCGCGATTGAGATCGGCAACGACCTCCGCTGCCCGAGTGCGCCCGGTGATGTCGCGCACCAGGGGCGCGAGCACCTCAACCACCGGGCTGTCGCGGCGTACCCGCACGAACAGCAAGGTGTTGCCGCTGCGGACCGGGATGTCGCCGTCGGCGTCCTTCTCTGGCGGGTGCCCGAAGACCGGGGTCAGCGATGCGTCCACCAGCCGTTGCAGATCGTCGGCATCGACGGGGTAGCCAACCTCGAGCGCGTTGGCCGGTTCCGGCTCCGCAGGAGCAGGCAGTCCAAGGTCGGGCAACTCTTCGTCCGCCGTTTCGGCGGTGAGGAACGCCGGGTGCGGGACGCTCCACACATCGCGCAACGCGCGGATCGCCATCGCGGCAAGCCGATCCGCATAAGAACGCGGCAGGTCCACGTGGAAGTTCGCCGAGCCACGGTCCGGCTCGTCGCCCCGACGGTACGTCGGTGCACCCCATCCGAGCTCAGCGAGCAATCCCTCTCCACGCTCGTCCAGCACATAAGCCGGGGCGAGGTAGGCGTTGCTCGTGACCTCGCCCCGGATCAGGTCCGTCCCCTGGACTGTGAACTGCGCGTACGGCGCGGAGCCCCTGGTTTGGTCG
>JACCYJ010000241.1 GCA_013696555.1 Nocardioidaceae bacterium
CGGAGACGACGGCTCCCCGGCACCGCGCCGTCTCTACGAGTCGCTCGGCTTCTCCACGATTGCGCGTACGTGCACACTTTCGTGGGACCTTGTGGCGGGCTCTCGCGACTGATCCGCAAGCCGGACGACCATCGGTCCCTTGGACCCAGTGTGGCCAGCAGCCGGCCGATCACCGATTGGGGATGGTCACGCGTAGCGTGACGGTAGCCGATCCGCATGCGAACAGGGTGTCAGTGGGGTCGGTAGGTGTCGGCGCGTGCGACGACGGCTAGCACGGTGACTAGTCGACGGGTGTCGTCGATGCGGTAGAGCACGCGGTAGGTGCCTCGGCGGGCGCTGTGCCGGTCCTCCAGGGGTGGTCGCAGACCCCAGCCTAACGACCGCCTACGCTCGGACCGCTCGTCCACTTGAAATGGATGCGCTGAGTCAATGGCTCGTCCCTTATCTGGCCGCATTGACAGCGCGACCTCGCATATCGGCCCAGGGGAGCGCCGGGTTTGACAATGCCACCCCCAACACGCGAAAACCTCTAATGGCAGCAATGCCCAGTCTTGCTGCCGGTTCCCGCGGCGGGGGCGGCACCGGGGCGGGTCCACTGAGGCACGGGTCGGCCATCCCATTTCCACCAACTACCAGTCCTACCCTGCGGCCAACCCACGGGCGAGTCTTCCCAGTCCTCCTGCCGGCCATAGGCCGTAAGGTCAAGGAGGCCGGCTTGAAGCATCGTCACCTCGACGCCCCTACCGATCGTCTCGTTGGTGAGGAACACCTTGTCATCCAGACGAAGGTAACAAGAGATGTGACCGGGTTCGTCGACGACGCCGTCCCCTACCCCACGATCCTCAACCCCGGCCATTGAGTACCAAGGAAGTGTGTAGCCCATGAACTCGCGGAAGGGAACGATCTCATCCCAAGGGCCTTCGCAGAAGACGGCGAAGGAGACCCCGCGATGGTTGAGGTAACTGACGTCGTGCACGTCAATGATGCTTGCGGTGCAGCCCTCGCACTGGCCCTCGATCCCAGCACCTTGGTGCCACATGTGCTTATACACAACGAGCTGCTCGCGACCGTCGAAGACGTCCAGAAACGGAACGGGTCCTTCCTCGCCGACCAACGTTGCTGAACCGTCGACCTCGGTCATGGGGAGCCTCCGCCGGGCCGCCGCAATCGCATCGCCTTCTCTAGTATGCGCCTTTTCCCGTGCTAGCAGTTCTAGGCGGCGGTTCCGCCAGTCATCTCGGTCGACGACAGACGGCGCTTCGTTTAGTTGAGACATGGTCACTCTTTCCTTGGTTCGATTGCTCTTAGGGCGTACCGCAATTCTACGCAAAGGCCCAGATGACAGATGAAGAAGTGTGTCGATGGCCGTCCCACGTTTGGGGTGGGCGGACGCTCATGCCCTAGTCGGCTAGGGGCACGAGTTTCGCACCCAGTATCGGATGCATCAATGCCTCACCATGCTCGAACGGAAACAACGGGTCTCGGGTGCCGTGAATCACGACCGTCGGCAGCGACAAATTGGCGAGGCGGTGCGTGCAGACTGGGCCCGCACCCTAAGGCGCGCGCCGTTCATAAGTGAGGTAGGTAGCACCGGTGGCACCAACCGACTGCCCCGACAGAAACCATGACGTCTGAGGCGCGTCGTCGGCGAACAATCTCGCTCCACCACCAACGATCTCGGGGCACAACTGGATCACAAGTCGATCTACCTCGCTGGCCGCCAAAAGCGTTCGGATGACGCTGCTGCTGGAAAGGACCACGATGTCTCCTCCCGGCTCGCCGCGCAGCCTCCTCACCTCTTGGACAGGGTCGTTAGAAAGGCGGGAGTTAGTCCAGGTCAACTGTGGCGCGGTCGTGGAGAAGACCACCTTTTCCACAGCACCTAGCCACTGGGCGAAAGTTCGGTCGCGCGGCTCTGCGTTCTCGTCGTCGGCCACCTTCGGCCAATAGCTTCCGAAGCCTTCGTAGTTTTTGCGTCCGAGAAGTGCAGTGGTGGCGTCTTTAGTCATTCTGGTCAGGTGTTCACGGGCGACCTCGGTAACGGCGTGAGGGACAATCCAGCCCATGTCGAAGTCGCCGCCTCTTCCGTTGATTCGACCGTCGAGAGACATGGATATGTTGCTGACGACCCGCCGAGGCGGCTGGGGTCCATCGGATGATTGTTCATGTATGCGCATGCGTTGTCCTCTGAGCAGGTGTTGGGTTACGCGGAGAATTTCGACCGTTCAGGCTTGGAGGGATCGCGGCCGATGAAGCCAAGGAATTGCGACTGCGGATCCGCGTCCTCCGACACATTCACTCGCGGCCCGTACTGGCCGCTGCTTCTCAGCAGGTCCTCGAAGGCGCGCATGCCCTCGAGCATCATGGCGCAGCGTTCAGGGTCGAGGGTTTCGTCTTGGCCGGTGGCTCGGGCGAGGTCCCAACTGTGCATGAACACGTCTGGGGTGAAGAACTGGGCAATTGCTCGCAACAGGGGCAGGTCGCCGGTGTTGGGGTTTGAGAATGTCTTGTCAACATTCGTCGGATCGTCAAGTACGGCCTGCACCGCCGCGTTGAACCCACACCAGGCGTGGACGGGGGACTCATCCACGCTAGGACCGTTCGGCAACTTTATCCCGGCACCCTGTTCAAGGAACGGCGGGAACCATTCGACGAGGTGCCTGACGACATCTCGTGCGGTCCATCCCTTTGGTGGTGCCGGCTGATTCCAGGTCGCGTCATCCGCGACTCCTTCAACCAAGCGCGTGAAACGGTCCGCCAGGTCCCGGTACTCTTCGGCAGGGTTTTGATTGCTCTGCATCGTGGGCTCGCTTTCAATGTTTGCGTGACCAAGCGCCGTCGCTTGGCCAGCTTGAAGGTACTTTCGTCGCGCAATTGAAACGGTGGCGCGCACCGAGTTGGGGTTGCGCAGAGATGGACACCGGAGTCCGGTTAGGACGAACACGGACCCTTGCGGCAGTGCGAGATCACCATCGACGCAGGACAGGACCACGGTGCCGGCCTCTACCACGCAGATGGAGTCCTGCCACGGGGGCAACGAACAGTCGTGCTCGCCGCTTGGCGGCAAGACCAGTTGCCCTTGTTCTACCCATCCAGGTAGGTCGCGCCATAATGTGAACTCATACTCCGTCGCTTCGTTGTGCTCACTCACCTAAGTTGTCACCATTCAGCGCCGGGGGGAGTTTAAACGCGTCGAAATGCTTGACACCGAAGGTGGTAATCTCCGCGATCTTCCCGCCGACTACGTGGAGAACGTCGATCTTGTAGGCGCTGAACGTGGACTCGCCTTCGCGACGGAGGTAGCACGCGGCAGCTGGCTGTCTATTTGCAAACACCGGCTGTAGTCGCCACGCACCTGTAGCTTTCGCTCGCGCCACCAGAGTAGCCATGTCAGCGGTCCCCTCGAAAACGTACGGCGCCGGCGGCATCGTGACTCTAATGTCTTCGGCGACCAATTCCAGGGTTGCGGCGAGGTCCCCCGACTCGTGAGCCCTGATGAACCGATCCAGCAGGAGCCGCTCTGCGCGAGTCGTGGAGTGTGCCACCCATGCGCCACGTTCCTTACGCGGCAGTCGCCCACGCAACGTGGCCCGTGCCCGTTGCAGGAGACTGTTGACCGCAGCAATGCTGAGGTCAAGGGTCTCCGCGATGTCGGCGGCGGGCCAGCCGAGCACATCGCGTAGCACCAGGGCAGCGCGTTGAGCAGGTGGCAGCGATTGGATCACTGCTACGTAGGCCAGCTCGATGGTTTCCCGAGCGACGACAGCCTCCCCTGGCTCCTGGGTCGCCGCCGCCGCAACCTGTGATCGGTCGAGAATGTGGTCCGGGTACGGTTCGAGCCACGGGAGATCGCGGAACGAAGCCAGGGTTTCGGCTCGTCGTCGTTTGCTTTTGATTGAGTCAAGGCAAAGGTTGGTCGCCACTCGATACAGCCAGGCCCGAGGATTTCCAAGCTCGGAAAGGTCGGGATTGGTTCGCCAGGCACGCAGACACGCTTCCTGGACGATGTCCTCGGCGTCCTGAAACGACCCGAGCATCCGGTAACAGTGCAGGTGGAGTTGATGACGGTAGGCCTCGGCGGCCTTAGCCAACGGCGTCGGGTCGCTAGTCGGCAGCATCTAGCCAACATCCCGGATTCGTGAGATCTGAAGCGACTGCCGCTGTGGGCAGTTGCGTGTCGTCATCGGGTCGTCGTGCCGGCTCGTGACGGTGCGTCCCGTCGCGAGCACCCGTCACTTCGTAGCGAGGCAAACGTCGTGTACACGTGATGGGCAAGTGCTTCGTCCTTTCCGCGAGGGTGGTAAGGCCAGTTCCTCATATGACGACGTAGGGCCCGAAACTCATCGGTCTGGCGCAAGTCCGCTTGCAGGAACTAGGTCCCATGTCGTTTTTCCCAAGGGCCCGCTTCGCCCGTATGTCGGCGCTGTGGCCTTCCTGTGCCCCGCCTGCCGTCACGCGGTGAACGTCATTCCCTGCCGCGCAGCGGGTCGCGACCGATGAAGCCGAGCAGGCGGGTCTGCACGTCGGCGTCGCCCGGCACCGGCATCCGGGGCCCGTACTGCCCCGAGGACCGCATCAGCTCCTCGATCGGCGCCATCTCGGCGAGCAGGTCGGCGCAGGTCTGCGGGTCGAGCCGCTCGTCCTGGCCGGTGGCGCGGGCCAGGTCCCAGGTG
>JACCYJ010000242.1 GCA_013696555.1 Nocardioidaceae bacterium
CGCTCCGCCGGGTCGACGTCGCCACGCCCGGCGGCGCCGAGCATCTCGCGCGCCAACGCCAAGGTGAGCTCGACCACGTCGGAGGGTCCGCCGCCGGCCAACACCTCGAGCGCCTCGCGTACCTCCAGCGCATTACCCGCGGTACGACCCAACGGCGTCGACATGTCGGTGAGCAGCGCCACCGTACGCACGCCCTCGTCGACCCCCAGATCGACCATCGTGCTCGCCAGCTCGCGGGCAGATTCGAGGTTCTTCATGAACGCACCGGAACCCACCTTGACGTCGAGCACCAGCGCCCCGGTGCCCTCGGCGATCTTCTTGCTCATGATCGAGCTCGCGATCAGCGGGATCGCCTCCACCGTGCCGGTGACGTCACGCAGGGCGTAGAGCTTCTTGTCCGCCGGAGACAGGCCGGAGCCGGCGGCGCAGATGACCGCACCCACCTTCTCGAGCTGGCGCATCAGCTCCGCGTTGGTTAGCGACGCCCGCCAGCCAGGGATCGACTCCAGCTTGTCGAGCGTGCCACCTGTGTGCCCGAGCCCGCGCCCAGAGAGGTGCGGCACCGCCACCCCACATGCCGCGACCAGCGGGACCACAGACAGCGAGATCTTGTCACCGACACCGCCAGCCGAGTGCTTGTCGGCCGTCGGCCGAGAGAGCCCGGACAGGTCG
The DNA here is from genome assembly GCA_013696555.1 of Nocardioidaceae bacterium. Taxonomy (GTDB): domain Bacteria; phylum Actinomycetota; class Actinomycetes; order Propionibacteriales; family Nocardioidaceae; genus JACCYJ01. The sequence continues at coordinate 673 of JACCYJ010000242.1, forward strand.
AGCCGCTCCCCGGAACCGATCATCGCCTGCGTCCAGCGCCGGATCTCCCGACGGTCCATTCCGTTGAGCAGGATCGCCATCGCCAGCGCAGCCATCTGCTCGTCGGTGACCACACCGCGGCCGTACGCATCGATCGTCCAGTCGATCTGCGCGCCGTCCAGCTCGGCCCGGTCGCGCTTGCTCCGGATGATCTCGACGGCGTCGTACGGCTCGGTCACGCCGGTTTCCCGAGGTCGACGTCGATGCGCTCGAAACCACGGAGTACGAACGTGGGTCGCTGCGCGGGCTCCGCCGCCAGTTCGAGAGCGGGAAACCGGTCGAGCAGGGTGGCGAGCGAGACCTCCAACTCCATCCGCGCCAGCGGGGCGCCGAGACAGAAGTGAACACCCATTCCGAAGCCGACATGCGGGTTCGGTGCGCGCCCCACGTCGAACCGCTCAGGCGACGCGAACACCGACTCGTCCCGGTTCGCCGATCCCAGCAGCGCCGCCACCTTCTGTCCTGGCTCGACCGCACAGCTGGCCACGGCCACCTGTTGCGTCGCGGTTCGCTCGAACAGCTGGAGTGGTGCGTCGTAGCGCAGCATCTCCTCGAGCGCAGTCTCGATTCCGAGCTCGCCGGTCGCCAACCGAGCGAGCTGCTCGGGATGGCGCAGCAACGCCACCAGCCCGTTGCCGAAGGCGTTGACCGATGCCTCGTGCCCGGCGTTGAGCAGCAAGACCACGGAGGCGACCAGCTCGTCGTCGGAGAGCGAGACGCCGTCGTCGCGCGCCGCGACCAGGTCGCTGACCAGGTCCTCCCCCGGATTGCGGCGTCGCTCACCAACCAGGTCGCGGACGTACTCGCTGAACTCCTGGCTGGCGGCTATGGCCGCGTTCTCGAGCGCCTCGGTTCGCTCGTACTCGTACATCCGCACGATCGCCTGCGACCAGTCGCGCAGCCGCGGCCGGTCCACTGGTGGTACGCCGAGCAGGTCCGCGATGACCGCGACCGGCAGCGGCTCAGCGTAGTGTGCGACCACGTCGACGCGACCCGTCGGCAGCCTGTCGAGCAGCTCGGTGGCGAGGCTCTCGACCCGCGGCCGCATCCGCTCCACGTGCCCTCTGGCGAAGGCCCAGGTAACCAGGCGGCGCAGCCGGGTGTGCACCGGAGGCTCGTTCTCCATCATCTGATGGCGGTGCAGGGCGTTGAACGGCGCGAAGCGTCCCGCTGGCTCTCGGTCCCTCCAGAGCCGCCACAACGCTCGGCTGCGGAGTGTCTCACTCACCGCGGCATGAGTCGCAGCAAGCCACATCTGCGTGGGCGCGTGCCACACCAGCGGCGCGGCACGGCGCAGCTCCTCCAGCCAGGGGTACGG
>JACCYJ010000248.1 GCA_013696555.1 Nocardioidaceae bacterium
CCGCAGCACTTGCTTCAGACGTCTAGCGAAGTCGTTCTTACTTGATCTCCTGATCGGGCACGATCTTGCCCTTCTTGACGGTGTAGGCCCAGACGACAACATTGGTCGACTCACCCTTGTCGTCGAACGCGATCTCCTTCGTGACGCCCTGGCCCTCGTAGCTGCCGACGAACTCCAGCATGGCCTCCCGCTCGGTCGCGCCGTCCGTTATCCCGGCCAAGAAAACGTTGGCGGCGTCGTAGCCCTCAGCCGTGTACGTGCCAGGCTCGGTGTCAAACGCGGCCTGGTAGGCGTCGAAGAAGTCGGGCGCCTGGTCCGGCGGCAGGCAGGGGCAGGTGATGATCGTGCCCTCCGTGGACTCGCCGCCCTCCTCGACGTACGCCTCATCCTTCACGCCGTCGCCGACCACCATCTGACCCTGCCAGTCGGCGTTCCGCAGCTGCTTGATCAGCTTGCCCGCCTCGGGGTAGTAGCCGCCGTAAAACAGCGTGTCAGCGCCGGACGCCTTGATCTTGGTGATCGACGCAGAGAAGTTGTCCTCCCCCTGCTGAGTCGTGTCCGTCTCAACGACCGCGTCACCCAGGGTCTCCGTGACGATGTCGGCCAGACCCTTTCCGTACTCGGACGCGTCGTCCATCACGAACACCTTGGTGCTACCGATGGTCTCGCTGATGTACTTTGCGGCGGCCGGTCCCTGCGTAGCGTCGTTACCGAGAATCCGGAAGAACGTCGCCCACCCGTTCTCAGCCAGGTTGGGGTTGGTCGCAGAGGGCGTGATCGTAGGCAGACCCGCTTCCGCGAAGATCGGACCGGCCGCATTGGACTCGCCGGAGAATGCGGGGCCAACGACACCGATCACCGTCTGGTCATCGATCGCCTGCTGGGCGAGGTCGGGTGCAGCGGTCTCGCTGCCCTGGGAGTCGTACTCCTCCAGGGTGACAGCGCAGTCCGGGTTCGCCTCCGTGAACTGGTCGATCGCGAGTTTGACACCATCACGAATGTTGATGCCAAGGGCCGCGTAGTCACCGGTCAGCGCGCCGAAGAATCCCATCTTCACGTCGTCACACGTCACGCCTTCGGTGCCACCGCCGCCGCCAGCGGTGGTCGTTTCGGTGTCGGTGGACGTAGTGCTCTGGGTGTCGTCGGTCGTCCCGCCACAGGCGCCTAGGACGAGCAAGGCGGCGCCAGCGACGAGCCAGGTCTTGTTGCGGATCATCGATCCTCCGAATACTCCGTGCCAAGGCCCGATCGGCACTCAGCTCTACAGTAGGACATAGGGTAGCGCTCGGAATACTTCTTCCCGCCAGGCACGAGGGGAGATGGTCAGGTGTTGCGCAATCGTGATCGTCCGACATGAGAGGCTATGCGGCAGCGTCGTCCAGCCGGGTTGGCGGAACGGCATACGCTGATGGCTCAAACCCATCTGCCCGCAAGGGCATGGGGGTTCGACTCCCCCACCCGGCACACTCATCCGTCGTGTTTGTCACAGTGGCTGCTGTGAGACTTGAGCATGGGACATATTCGTGACGACGCCACGGTTTCCGGCGGCTTACTCCTATCGGACATCGGTTTGCGAGACGCGGACAATGCCCTGATCAACGGAGTCGCGGTCAAGACAATTTCGCCGGTGGCGACGGCTTTACCAGCGGCAGGGGCAGCCTCGCGGACAAAGCCATCTGGCGCCTCCTTGTCCCCGCTGCGACGGTGCGTCACTGGATGAGGCGGCATACGCTCATCTGCTGGGGTGGTACCTCGGCGACGGCTACCTTATTGAGGCGCGTCGACGGATCTTCCTCCTGTCCATCTTCAACGACGCTCGGTACACCACGCTCTGTCAGAAGTGTTGGCGTCGATGAGAGCGGTGAAGCCTGGTGGCCGTCCGCACACGCGTGCTCGTCCAGGAGCAACCATCATGTCGGTCAGTTGGAAACATTGGCTATGCCTGTTTCCACAGCACGCCCCCGGTCGAAAGCATGAGCGACCCATCGTCCTCGCCAGCTGGCAGCGCGAGATCGTCGAGCGGCACCCAGGGCGCTTCCTGCGTGGTCTGTTCCACTCCGACGGATACCGCCTCACGAACTGGACAGTCAAGGCGGTGGATGGAGAACCGAAGCGGTACGAGTATCCGCGCTACTTCTTCAACAACCAGTCAACGGACATCCTCGGACTGTGTGGGTGGGCGCTCGACCTGTGCGGGATCGCCTGGCGCTACAACCGCGGTGACTCAATCTCCGTCGCCCGTCGCGATGCGGTAGCAGGATTGGACGAGTACGTCGGCCCCAAGACCTGACTCGGTGGTCGGAGCCACCAGCGAGCACGCGTCGTTCGGGCCATGAGACTGCCGACAGGCCGAGCGGTCGAACCGCAACCCGCCAATCGATGCTCAGCCATCGACTCAGCAGTGGCGCAGCGCCGCCCGGCCGCGGATCAGGCCCAGCTTGTCCTTGAGGTGCATGATCCGGGTTACCGACCGCTCGATGTCCGCGCGGGTGACAACCCCCTCGCGCACGGCGTCGCGCAAACCCGCTACCGCCGCTCGCGGTGACGCCGGCATCAACAACAGGTCCGATCCAGCGCGGAATGCACGCACCGCGATGTGACCACTGCTCCCCCGGTCGACCAGTGCT
>JACCYJ010000274.1 GCA_013696555.1 Nocardioidaceae bacterium
CAGCGGCCAAGAGCATCATGGCCCAGAACGTGAGTCGCCCCGTGTCGTTGGCGGCGACCCCCTCATCGATCGCCCGCCCGATGAAGGCCGGCATCAATGCCTGGGCCACCATCCACACGATGCCGAAAAGGACAGCAACGTTCAGCGTTCCAGCCTGGGCGCGCATCACGAAGATCAGGTAGCGACCGGGGGAACGAAGATCTGGAGTGCCGGGATCGGCAAGCGGCAGGTTCTTCATGTCCTAGCCAGGGTAGGGAAGGCGCCAGGGGGGCGCGAGTCGTTTTGCAAGCGGGGAAGGCTTCGCACGGCGTACACCGGCTGGTTGCCTGGCGCTTCAAGGGCAGCCACCGGCTGCCGGTGTACTGGTGCGGTGACCCTCGTCATCGCCCATCGTGGCGCCAGTGGCTACCGCCCCGAGCACACCTTGGAGGCTTACCGGCTTGCGATCACGATGGGTGCCGACTTCGTCGAGCCGGACCTGGTGGCCACGAAGGACGGTGCTCTGGTGGCCCGGCACGAGAACGAGATCAGCGGCACCACCGACATCGCCTCGCATCCGGAGTTCGCTGACCGGTTCACGGCCAAGATGGTCGATGGTCGCTGCGTGACCGGATGGTTCACCGAGGACCTCACTCTCGCCGAGGTCAAGACGCTGCGCGTACGAGAGCGGCTGCCAAGGCTCCGGCCCGGGAACTGCCGATTTGACGGTCGACACAAGGTGCCGACATTCGAGGAGATCCTGGACCTCGTTGCACACGAAGGCCGCCGCCGGGGCAGAGCAGTCGGCGTCTACCCCGAGATCAAGGCACCGTCGTACTTCCGCTCCGTCGGGTTGCCGTTGGAGGAGCCGATGGTTGCGGCGCTGAGGCGACACGGACTCGACCGGCCAGATGCCGCGGTGTACGTCCAGTGCTTCGAGCCGGGTGCGTTACGCAGATTGGCCGACCTGACATGGGTTCCACTGGTGCAGCTCATCGGCCCGCGCGGGGCGCCGTACGACCTTGTCGCAGCGGGTGACCTACGCACGTACGCCGATCTGGTCAGTGATGCCGGGCTGCGAGACATTGCCGCGTATGCGGTGGCGGTCGGAACCCACAAGGACGTCGTCGTGCCGAGTGTTGTCGACAACGCCCACGATGCCGGGTTGGCGGTCCATGCCTGGACGCTTAGCGACGACGTCGACGAGTACGCGGCTTTCCTCGCGGCCGGTGTGGATGGTGTCTTCACCGACTTCCCCGACATCGCCGTGGTGGCCCGGTCGGCGTTTGCCGCGTTGGGTGATTGGCGGATGCTCAGGGCTGGCGTCGCAGCGATGCGATGACGCCGACCACCCCGGCTCCGATGAGCACGAAGGGGACCGCCCAGGCGAACGCATCGATGTCGAGGTCGCTGTGTGCCCAGCCGGCCCAGGTGGCGGCGCAACCGAGGAAGATCAGCGCGAAGACCAGGGCGACGATGTCAGCGGGATGGCGGTTCACGGGTTCATCACCTTCACTTCGCCGAGCGATGACTCGATGACAAGACGGACGTCCGGCCCGGCGGATGGGTCGCCGTCCACCCAGTCCAGGGTGGAGTCCCAGCCAGCCACTTCGCGCTCGAAAACCTTGATATCACCCATGTCGATATGGGCAGCGACCGTGACGTCCATCTCGTCGGGAACCAGGACACGCACCTCTCCCATACCCTGCTCGATGCTGACGGTGCGACCATCCAACGCTGCCATGTCCGTAACCTGGGTGAGGTCGAGACGCAGGGAGCCTGCTCCCAGCTGATAGCTGGGCTGGACATCCGCAGCGGACAGTGGGGTGGCGCGTACCTCACCTGTTGACAGAACGGGCAGTTGCGTCGAACCGAGCAGCACCAAGGCCAGTACTATCCCGAAGGGAATCAGCCTGCGGCCGTTGCCTCGCCAGATCCCGATGAGCACGCCCACGCCAACGACGGCCAGCTCCAGCGCGACATAGTCAGGCCATTCGACACCGCCAGCGGCTCGGTCCACCAGCCACATCACTCCGGCTGCGATCAGCGCGGCACCGATCGTCAACCAGGTCAGGGAACCGTCGCCACGGCTCGGGCGCCGAGACCGACGCGACGCTGACCCGCTAGCGGACTCCGGAGTACGTGCAGGCGGTGACACCTCATCATCGGCGACGGTCGCAGGCGCCGAGACGCTGTCACGCCGCCGGAGAAACAACCACAGCAGCACAGCGATGACCGCCAGCGGGAACGGGGACCACCAACCCGACCAGGGATCGTTCGTCGCGACCGCGATGATCGCTACGGCTCCGGCGATTGCGAACCCGACGGTGCGCATCCTGCCCACGCCGCCGTCCGGGCGTCGGGTGAGTCTTCCGACGATGCTGTGCGACTCTCCCTGCAACGGCGCCAGCAGCCACGCGGCGACGTACAGCACGATGCCCACGCCACCCACGACCGTGAGCGCCGCGGTGATTACTCGAACGACCACCGGGTCGACGTCGAGATAGCGGGCAACTCCGCCGCAGACACCGGCGATCATCCGGTCGTCGCGGCTGCGCTCCATGTGCGTGACGGTCCGCAGTCGCTGGGGGTCGAAGCCGGCCGGCGGTGGCGGCTGCTCGTGCATGGTGTCGGTCATGTGCCAACTCTGGAGCGCAGGTGACACGAAAGCGATCGGGGATGCCCCGGAGATCTCCCGGCCACCGTCATGGTGGCATCAGGGTCCGACGGGGGCGAGCGCTGATGGCGTGCGCCCGTCAGCGCGTGTGACCATTTCCACTGATGAGCAGCACCTCGGCGGTCCCAGCGGGCAAGGCATCGAGCGGCGCGGCGGCGACGGCCGCTCCGCCGGTGCGGCGCGCCTACCGGCTAACGGAGGGTCAGCTGGTGGGCGGGGTCGCTTCCGGACTGGCGCGCCACCTGGGCATGGACCCCTTCTGGGCACGACTGGCGTTCGTGGTCGGCAGCTGGTTGAGCGGCTTCGGGTTGTTGGTGTACGTGGTGCTGTGGCGACTGCTGCCGCAGCAAGACGGAACCGACACGGATCCGGCGCCGGACGGGCCCGCCGGTGTGGCGGCTGCCACTCGCCTGGGAATGCGTACGCCGGCGAAGACCCGGCGTCGGTCGGGTGGGGACGTCGGGCAGGCGGTGGCGCTCCTGGCGCTCGGCGTAGGGGTGATCCTGCTCCAATCGAGGCTTGGCTGGGGACTTGACAGCCGCATCTTGTGGCCGGCCCTCATTGCAACAGCCGGGCTGGCGTTGCTGTGGCGTCAAGGCGACGAAGCGCAGCGACAACATTGGCGCGACGCGGCACCGGGCGCGGCGGCGTTGGCCCCCCTCCTTGGTGGTGGTGGCTGGGCGGCGGCCGCGCGTCTGGTGGCTGGCGCGGCACTGCTCGCCAGCGCCATTGGGCTCTTCATCGTGCAGTCCGGTGGCCTATCAGTCCTCAGCGAGGTCCTCACGGCCACGCTGCTGGCTCTCATCGGGCTCGGCCTGCTCGTCGGTCCATGGGTTCAGCGCCTCATCTCCGACCTTGCCACGGAGCGGCGTGAGCGGGTGCGATCCCAGGAGCGCGCCGACATGGCGGCACACCTGCACGACTCGGTGTTGCAGACGCTTGCGCTGCTGCAGCGGCACGCCGACGACCCGCGCGCAGTTTCCCGACTGGCCCGTCGTCAAGAGCGGGAGCTACGGTCGTGGCTGTACGAGGACGACACCTCGCGCGCGCCTTCGTTGTGTGTGGCGTTGACCACGGCTGCGGCAGAGATCGAGGACAGGCACGACGTCGCCATCGAGGTGGTCTGTGTGGGTGACGCGGTCATCGACGAAGCGACCACGGCCGTCATACGCGCCGCCAGTGAGGCCATGGTCAATGCCGCCCGCCACTCGGGCGCTTCGACGATGGACGTCTATGCCGAGGTCACCGCCGAAGCGCTCGACGTCTTCGTCCGTGACCGAGGCGTCGGCTTCGATCCCGCCGCTGTACCCCAGGACCGGATGGGCGTACGGCGATCCATCATCGGCCGCATGCAGCGCCACAGAGGGGCAGCCGAGGTACGGAGCGCACCCGGCGAGGGCACCGAGATCCGGCTTTCCGTACAGCGGAAGGAAGCTGGATGAACGACCAGCTCAGCGTCGTCCTCGTCGATGACCATGCCATGTTCCGGTCCGGGGTCCGCGGCGAGATCGGGCAACTGGTCACTGTCGTCGGCGAGGCGGCCGACGTCGACTCGGCGGTCGAGGTAATCGGGCAAACATCCCCGGACGTCGTCCTGCTCGACGTACACCTGCCCGGAGGCGGCGGCACCGAGGTCGTTCGTCGGGTGCACCTGCGCCAGCCGGAGACCAAGTTCCTTGCCCTGAGCGTCAGCGATGCCGCCGAGGACGTCATCGGGGTAATCCGCGTGGGGGCACGCGGCTACGTCACCAAGAACATCACCGGGCCGGAGCTGATGGCCGCCATCCGGCGGGTGGCTGACGGCGATGCAGTCTTCTCACCTCGGTTGGCAGGTTTCGTCCTCGACGCCTTCGCAGGCACGATCGAGGTCGCACAGGTCGACGAGGACCTGGACCGGCTGACCGTACGGGAGCGCGAGGTGATGCGCCTGATCGCGCGCGGCTACGCGTACAAGGAAGTTGCCAAGGAGCTGTTCATTTCGATCAAGACGGTCGAGACCCACGTATCGAGTGTGCTGCGCAAGCTGCAGCTGTCCAGCCGCCACGAGCTGAGCCGGTGGGCGAGCGACCGCCGCCTCATATAGCAGTGTGGTTCTAGGCTCTGCCTCAGACCGGAGGTGGGCATGCGCTGCGCAAACTGTCAGGCCGACAATCCGACGGACAACAGGTTCTGTAACGAGTGCGGCTCGCCGCTGGTCGCCTCCTGCCCGGCGTGCGGCGCGCCAGCCCCACCCGGGAAGCCGTTCTGTGGCAACTGCGGGGCAGCGCTGAGGGCGCCTGTCCCCGAGGCCCTCCCTGTGCCGACTCTGCCGGTGGCGGAGCGGCGGGTGTGTTCGGTGTTGTTCTGCGACCTGGTGGGGTTTACCCCGTTGTCGGAGGCGCGGGATCCGGAGGAGGTTCGGGAGCTGCTGTCTCGGTACTTCGATATCGCCAGGACGGTGATCGGCCGGTATGGGGGGGTGGTGGAGAAGTTCATCGGGGATGCGGTGATGGCGGTGTGGGGGACGCCGACCGCGACGGAGGAGGACGCGGAGCGGGCGGTGCGGGCGGCGTTGGAGTTAGTGGACGCGGTTGGGCAGTTGGGTCGGGAAGCGGGTGCGGAGGGGTTGGCGGCCCGGGCGGGGGTCGTCACGGGTGCTGTCGCGGTGACGGTGGGTGCGACTGGTGAGGGGATGGTGGCTGGGGATGCGGTGAACACCGCTGCCCGGGTGCAGGCTGCAGCCGATTCGGGTGCGGTGCTGGTGGATGAGGGCACCCGACATGTGGTCCAGGCTGCGGTCGCGTTCAGCTCCGCCGGTGAGCACGCATTGAAGGGTAAAGGCGAGCCGGTGCCGTTGTGGCGGGCCGATCGGGTGCTCTCGGGTGTGGGTGGGGCACAGCGCATCGATGGGTTGGAAGCGGCCTTCGTAGGCCGGGATCCGGAGGTGCGGTTGGTGAAAGAGCTGTTCCATGCGTGCGAGCAGCGCCGCACCCCGCGGCTGGTCGCCGTCACCGGGGCGGCGGGGGTGGGGAAGTCCCGGTTGGGGTGGGAGTTCGAGAAGTACACCGCCGGTCTCGCTGACACCGTGTACTGGCATCGGGGCCGGTGCTTGTCGTATGGGGATGGGGTGGCGTTCTGGGCGTTGGCGGAGATAGTGCGCCAACGGCTGGGAATCGCCGAGGAGGACTCAACCCGGGTCGGCGGCTTGAAACTGGCTGCGGGTCTGGAGCTCTGGTTGTCGGACCCGGCTGAGCGGTCCTATGTGGGTCCGCGGCTAGGTCAGCTGCTCGGGGTGGAGCAGGGTCCGGGGCCGACGCTGGGTCGGGAGGAGTTGTTCGCCGGGTGGCGGCTGTTCTTCGAGCGGTTGGCTGACCGAGCACCGGTGGTGTTGCTGGTGGAGGACGTGCAGTACGCCGACACCGGCTTGCTCGACTTTCTCGAGCACCTACTGGATTGGGCCCGCGATGTGCCGGTCTTCGTGTTGACCTTGGCGCGGCCCGAGTTGGAGGCCCGCCGCGCCGGGTGGGGGACGGGACGGCGTAACAGCACCGCGTTGACGTTGGACCCGTTGGACGCCTCAGCGATGGACGCGTTGCTCGACGGGCTGGTGCCGGGAATGCCGACGGCGGGCAAGACCGCGATCGCTGGCCGCGCTGAGGGGATCCCGTTGTATGCGGTGGAAACCGTGCGGATGTTGATCGACCGTGATGTGGTGCAACCGGTCGACGGGCTCTACCGGCTGGTCGGTGACGTGGGTGAGCTCAGTGTGCCGGCGACGTTGCAGTCGCTGTTGGCCGCGCGCCTGGACGGTTTGGAGCCGGATGCCCGCCGGTTGGTGGCTGATGCGGCGGTGCTGGGCGGCACCTTCCCCGCCGAGGCGTTGGTTGCGGTCTCCGACCAGACCGAACCGCAGGTGCGCGCATTGTTGGCGGAGCTGGTCCGGCGTGAGGTGCTGGGGGTGCGGGCGGACCCGCTGTCACCGCAGCGCGGCCAGTACGCGTTCGTGCAAACCATGTTCCGCCAGGTCGCCTACGACACCTTGTCGCGGCGGGAACGTAAGGCCCGTCATCTCGCCGTCGCAGGTCACCTGGAAGGTGCGTTCGCCGACGATGGGGAGGAGGTCGCCGAAGTCATCGCCGCCCACCTCCTCGACGCGCTGACCGCCGTACCCGACGACTCCGACATCCCCGGCATCCGCGACCAAGCTGTGACGATGCTGACTCGCGCCGGAGAACGGGCCGAACGCACCGGTGCGCCCTCCGCCGCTGCCAACGCCTACGCGACCGCCGCCGACCTGCTCGAACAAGCCAGCGGAACGGAGAACGAGCTCACTGCCGCGGCCTTGCTCGAACGCGCCGGAAAGAGCGGACTGATCGCCGACGAGAACGCATCCTCCGAGCGGAGCTTCCGGCGCGCTGCCGCCGCCTACCGACGCTACGACAAACCCCGCGATGCAGCCCGAGCC
>JACCYJ010000062.1 GCA_013696555.1 Nocardioidaceae bacterium
GTTTTGCCGGTGCCGGAAACGCCTTCAACCAGAAAATTTCTCGTGCCCATTCTGCATGATAACCAATCAAATGTGAGAGTACGGCCAGGCCACACCGCCCCGACGCCAGAACTCAGACGGTGGGGGCGCGGACCAATCGTCGAGCGTTGACCTTCACAACACCTGTGCGCACACACGTCCGCTCATGCCGCATAGCGTTCGCTGCGGCCATCCGGACATGCCGCGATCCGCGCGGCTTAATTGCCAATTGTCAACGGCAGCTTTGCGCGAGTCCCCGATGTACTTGACGAAGAGGATTTCCAAGGGCTCTTCAGGTAGAAGTAGACCGCCGGCGTCTCGGTAGCCAAGGCGCCGGTAGAAGTGCTGAGCCGATTCATTCGACTGCGTCGATGTAAGGACCACGGAGTAGCCAGCATCGCGACATTGAGTCTCCCACTGGCTGACCAGGAAACTGCCGATTCCGCTGCCCCGGCGCTCCTCGGCGACGTGGAGCATGTTCATGAACGGCAGCTCGGCCCAAAACAGTCCCCACCGCAGCCAGCCGGCCGCTGTTTCCCGGCCAAATTCTTCAGCGATGAGGATGCGCCCATGCCGCACAATGACGTCAAGCTCAGCCGTGTGAATGCGGTCGTTCTGCGACAGATAGTCGATGTCGCTCGGTGTCGCCAGTCTCACACGCGTCATGCGGACACAATGCCAGGGTCGACGTCGACCCCCCTACCGGAGCAGCAAGGCGCTCACCTGCCGCGATCCGGGCGGGCTGAGAGGTGCGTCCTTCGGCCGCAATAGCGCTCGAGTGGACGTACACCCAGCACCCCGTCAAGGAAGCAGCAGTTCACGTCGATGACTGACTGCAGGGACGCGCCGCCCATGCCGCCACAACACTGGTTGGCGCAGCGCCCGGGCTGGTGCTGATGTGCCCCTGTTGTGCCCCCGGGCGGCGAGGAACCGGGTGGGATACTCAGGCATAGCGCGCTGACCTGCGGCTTTACCAGTGGGCCCCGTGGGACTCGAACCCACAAACCGCGGATTAAAAGTGCCCGGTGGTCATGTCCGTGTGGTCCGGGGTACCCGCTGCCAGTCCTTTGACCTGCGATTCCATCCATCGGCCATCCGGTCGGAGACGGCTGGTGCCGGCCCGAGGTATGTCCGTGTCTAGCAAATCCCTAGCGCGCGCAACCGCGCCATCGAAGCGTCTGGCCGCCAGGCCTGGACGTCTGTATGCTTCGCGCGTCTCGCGATGGGTCCGACACGCGATCCTCGAACCTGAAACGGGTTCACTATTTCCCCACGCACCATGCCCCACCATCATCATGCCGAAGGCACCTGAAAACTGCCCCCCACGGCGGCCGAAGATTGACCCCCTGAAGCGTCTCGGGTTTGATGCCCTCTCTTTCTGAGTCCCGCAAGACGCTCGGCGCACGTACGCGCGCGCCTAAGCCCTCAACCGTCTATTGTCCGACTCGTTCGAGCAACCACGTGTTGCGGCACCCATTGGATCCGCCCTCTCGGGCTCCGTCGAAACGGCCCTGGCAGTCGCCTGAGTCCCTACTTTGCCGTGCTGCGATTCCACCGTGCCGCAGTGACGATCGGCGTCCACTGCTGATCAACGCACCGCTCGCGGCGCGGGATTGTCTCGTCGGTGCGCCGAGACCAGAACCAGAGCACGGTTGGTGTGAGCTCATCTCGCACTGTTTCCCAGGGGATCGGCGAGATTGGCACGTGAAAAGCGGCTACGCGTCTCCGTCAGAGTGGGCGGCATCTGAGTGCCCGGTGTCGCCTGGGCTGCTCACGGGTCGCAGCCGCTGAGTGAGGGTGCCTCCGGGAGGAGGTCGTCCCGGTGGTCGACTTGGAGGGTGGTGTGATGGATCGAAGTTGGCTGCTAGCAGTGCTTCGACTGCTGACCGGCGCTCGTGGCAGTCGTGGTTGCTGCCGACCAGAATGTGGGCAGACAGTGCCGGGAACCCGGATGCTACTCCCCACACGTGGAGTTCGTGAACATCGACGACACCGGCCAGGCCACGGATACCTGTCTCGACCAGCTGGGGGCTGATACCGCGGGGGGCTGCTTCGAAGAGCACTCGGCCGGAGTCGCGCAGCAGCCCGTAGCCGGGTTTAGCCATGACTGCTGCGACGACAAGGGCGGCGATGGCGTCGGCGCTGGCGAAGCCGGTGAGGATGACGACAAGTCCTGCCACGGCGGTTGCGATAAAGGCGTATAGGTCGTTGAGGATGTGCTGGAACGCACCCTCAATGTTGAGGTGCGACCGGTTGGCCTTGGACAAGAGCCATGCCGCGAGGACGTTGACCCCGATGCCGACTAGGGCTGTTATCAGGACCAGGCTGACACCTCCCGGCGTGTCCGGAGGCTCCCAGCGTTGGGAGGCTCTAGCTCATGGGACGTTCAAGCAGGTACCCGCCGGAGTTGCGGGAGCGGGCGGTGCGGATGGTCGCCGAAGTGCGGCCGGACTATCCGTCGCAGTGGGCCGCGATCGCTGCGGTCGCCGGCAAGCTGGGGATCGGTACTGCGGAGACGGTGCGGAAGTGGGTGCGCCGAGCCGAGGTCGAGGCCGGCACTCGACCCGGTGTGACGATCGAGCAGGCTGCTGAGGTCGCGAAGCTGAAGCGGGAGAACGCCGAGCTGCGGCGGGCTAATGAGATCTTGAAGGCTGCGGCGGCTTTCTTCGGGGCCGAGCTCGACCGGCCCGGGCGACGGTGATCGCATTCATCACCGAGCACAAGGACCACTGCGTAGCCGATGGGCTGCGCTGGGGTGTCGAGCCCTTGTGCGCCGTGCTCAGCGAGCACCAGATCCCTCTCTCTGCCTCGACGTACTACGAATGGGTGAGCCGGGCCCCGTCGCGCCGCCAGCTGCGTGATGACGAAGTCAGCGAGACCATTCGGGCTGAGCGGGCCAGCTCGGCGTTCGTCGCCACCCTCGGATCACGCAAGATGTGGCTGCGGCTGCGCTCCCAAGGACACGACGTGGCCCGCTGCACTGTGGAACGCCTCATGCGCGTCAACGGGTGGGAGGGCGCCTGCTACCGCAAGACGGTGCGGACGACCATTCCCGACAAGTTCCATCACCGGGCCGCTGACCTGGTCAACCGTGACTTCGATCCGCCGGCACCGAACCGGCTGTGGGTGGCCGACTTTTCCTACGTCCCCACGTGGACCGGGATGGTCTACGTCGCATTCGTCATCGACGCCTACGCCAGGCGGATCATCGGGTGGCGGGTCGCTAGGCAGATGACCACCGCACTGGTTCTCGACGCGCTCGAGCACGCGTTCTTCACCCGCGTCCGCGAAGGCGTCAATGACCTGACCGGCCTGGTGGCGCACAGCGACGCCGGATCGCAGTACACGTCGATCGCGTTCACCCAGCGGCTCCTCGACGCCGGTGTCGACGCCTCGGTCGGGTCGGTGGGCGACGCACTGGACAACGCGCTCGCTGAGACCACCGTAGGCTCGTTCAAGACCGAACTGATCCGCCGCCAAGGCCCGTGGCGCGACGTCGACCACGTCGAGATCGCCACCATGAACTGGGTCCACTGGTTCAACACCGAACGCTCCCACGACGCCCTCGACGACCTCACCCCTCAGACCGTCGAACGACTTCACTACGATCACCAGACCACCCTGGCAGCCGCCGGGTGACTCAAGAAACCGAGTCCCCGGACACGCCGGGAGGTGTCAGGCCGGCGCCTGAGACCTCGGGTGGGTCCAAGAGGCGGCGTATCGCCTCGTAGAGGAAGTAAGCGACCAGCAGGAGCAGGGTGATCCCGTTGGCTTGGGCTGAGAGAATTTCGGCCCGTTTCAGTCCGTAGGTGTACGCGCCTTTGGCGGGTCGGGCGGCCAGCCGCATCGCGACCAGCGCCAGCCCGATAGCTGCAGCGTCGGTGAGCATGTGAGCGGCATCGGAGATCAACGCCAAAGATCCGGCGATAAAGCCGACGACTACCTCGACGGCCATGAAGCCGACGATCAGCAATAGAGCTGAGCTGAGGTACCGCCTGTCGACGTCTCTACTGACCCCATGCTGATGAGCAGCCCCAGCAGAGCCGCTGTGGTGGCGGTTCATTGGCGGCGTTCGCCCACAGCAGGTGACTGCGTTCCGTCGCGGTCACCGAGGCCTGCGCAGCAGGCGCCATCTCATCCGACCTTGCAGCCACAGGCGGGTTGGGCATCGAGGAGGACGGTGGGGGAGCAACAGTTGTCGCCGCGCCACGCTTCGCGCCCTTCCTTGACGGCGACCGCCGCGATGACCAGTCCTACGATCGGGTCCGCCCACGACCAGCCCAAAGTGGCGTTCAGGATCAACCCAGCAAGCAGCACTGCAGACAGGTAGGTGCACAGCAGCGTCTGGGTGGAATCGGCCACCACAGTGACCGATCCGAGTTCCCGGCCGGTACGGCGCTGC
>JACCYJ010000086.1 GCA_013696555.1 Nocardioidaceae bacterium
GAGCACCGAGATCAAGAACATCGCGGTGCCGATGACGTTGATCTGTGGGGGAATCTCTCGTCGCGCGGAGCCCCAGACGAACAACGGAAACGTCTCCGTCTGCCCGGCGGTGAAACTGGTGACGATGTAGTCGTCGAACGACAACGAGAACGCCAGCAGCGCAGCCCCCAAGATCCCGGGGAACACCAGCGGGAAGGTGACGCGCCAGAAGGTCTGCCACTCGTTGGCGTACAAATCCATGGCTGCCTGCTCGAGTCGCCCGTCGAGGCCCACCAGCCGCGCCTTCACCGTGACCACGACGAACGACAAGCTGAACAGGACGTGGGCGACCAAAATGGTGGCGAATCCCAGCTGGCCGGAGAAGCCGGCCGAGACGAAGAGCGCCAGCAGCGATGACCCCATGACGATCTCGGGTGAGGCCATCGGCAAGAAGATGCCGACGTTGGCCAGGCCGCGGCCACGGAACCGGTGCCGGACGAGAGCGAACGCCATCAGCGTTCCGAGCGCGGTTGCGCCAATGGTGGCCAGCAGACCGATCTGCAGACTTGTCGTCAACGCGTCGCACATGCCGAACGGCGAACACGGGTCCGACCAGTTCGACCAGGTGAATCCGCTGAACTGGTAGCTGAGGTCGGCGGTGTCGTCGAAGGACATCAGCACGACGACGAAGATCGGCAGGAACAGGTACAACAGCACCAGCAGCGCGATGAACAGGATCAGATGATCGGTGATCCAGCGCCCCGCCCGCACCAACGTGATGTTCACAGCAGGTCCTCCGTGCCCGCGCGGCGGATGTAGGCAATAACCATGACCACGATGAGGACCATCAGCGTCACCGACAGCGCCGACGCCGCGGGATAGGAACCCGACTCGAACAACCCCTGAATGCGGTTGCCGATCATCGACTGTTGCGGAGAACCGAGCAACTCCTTGTTGATGAAGTCGCCGGCCGCCGGGATGAACGTCAGCAGTGTTCCGGCGACTACTCCTGGCATCGACAGGGGCAGCGTCACCTTCCGGAACCCTTGGAACGGGCTGGCGTACAGATCACCGGCCGCCTCGATGAGGCGATGATCGATCTTCTCCAGGCTGGCGTAAAGGGGCAATACCATAAACGGCAGGAAGTTGTACGTCAGTCCGGTGATGACTGCGACCGGCGTGTCCAACAACCGTCCGTTGCTGAGCGGCACGTGCAGAAACTTGAGCGAGTCGACGACCCACCCCTGGTCGGCAAGGATCAGCTTCCACGAGAGCGTCCGGATCAAGAAGCTGGTGAAGAACGGGGCGATGACGAGAACCAGCAGTAGGTTCTTCCATCGCCCGGCCTTGAACGAGATCGCGTACGCAAGCGGGTAACCGAGCAGGAGCGCGAAGATGGTTGCCAGGCCGGCGTAGAGCAGCGATCGCCCGAACTCCGGAGCGTACGTCGAGATCGCATCGATGTAGTTGCCGACGTCGAAGGCGAACCGGTATCCCGTCTCCAGGGTCCCGGTCGGGTCGTAAAGGCTGGTGCTGACCAGTGAACCGATGGGAACGGCGAAGAACAGCACCAACCACAGGGCTCCCGGCAACAGCAGCAGGTAGCCGGTCCACCGGCCGCGACCACCGGGAGTGCCTGGGTCCTCGGCGGTCTCGTCACCGGGAGTTCGGGTGAGTGTCGTCACGTCCCGACCAGGGCGTCCTGGACACCCGCGGAGGCGTCCTGTGCCGCGTCCAGCAAGAAAGTGTGCTCCGGACGCCAGCGCAGGTCGACCTCGCCACCGACGTGTAGAAGCGGCCGGGAACCAGTGTTCTGCTCGAAGACCGTGAGCTCCTGGCCCCATGGCATCCGCACGAGGTACTGGGTGCTGACGCCAGAGAAACTGACGTCGATCACCCGGCCGCGGGGCAACGAGTTGGTGGCGTCGGTGGCCGCAGCCTCGGAATGGACAACGACTTTCTCGGGCCGAACGCCGACCCACACCTTGCCACTGTGCACGCGAGCTCGTTCGGCGGGCACGCGGATGGTCATCCCCTGAACGTCCACCTCCAGCTCATCACCTTCGGCCCGGCGTATCTCACCCTCGACCAGGTTGGACTGGCCGAGGAAATTCGCGACGAACGTGGTGGCAGGGTTGTCGTACAGGTCCGCGGGCGCGCCTTTCTGCTCAATGAGTCCGGCATGCATGACGGCGACCGTGTCGGCCATGGTCATGGCCTCTTCCTGGTCGTGTGTGACGTGGACGAAGGTAAGACCCACCTCCGTCTGGATCGACTTGAGCTCGATCTGCATCTGCCTTCGCAGCTTGAGATCCAACGCACCGAGCGGCTCATCGAGCAGAAGAACCTGCGGAGAGTTGATCAGCGCGCGCGCGAGGGCGACTCGCTGCTGCTGTCCACCCGACAACTGCGCCGGACGACGCTTGGCGAAGCCAGCCAGCTCGACGAGCTCGAGCATCCGCTCGACCTCGGCGTTGACGTCCTTACGACCACGGCGTTTCAGACCGAACGCGACATTGTCCTCGACCGACAGATGCGGAAACAGCGCGTAGCTCTGGAAAACGGTGTTGACGGGCCGCTTGTACGGTCGAAGAGAGGTGATCCGCTCCTGGCCGAGATAGATGTCGCCGACGGTGGGGTCCTCGAGTCCGGCAACCATCCGCAGAGTCGTGGTCTTGCCGCAGCCTGAGGGGCCTAGCAGAGCGAAGAAAGAGCCGGCCGGCACCGTCAGGGTCAAGTTGTCGACGGCGGTGAACGGTCCGAACTGCTTCGTCACCGACTCCAACCGCAGGTCGTCCCCGCCGCTTCGTGCCGCCAAGGGCGAAACCTCCTCGGCAACAGCCGCGCGCGTACTCAACCTGTCAGCCGCCGCTCACCTGTTGGAAATCGGTCTCGTAGCGACGTGCTGTCGTCTCGTCGAGCGACATGAAGCTGGACGTCTGCGCCAGCATCGCCTCGTCGGGGAAGATCAGGGGGTTGTCGACCAAGCTCCTGTCCACCTTCTCCATCGCCTCCCGGGCACCCGACACCGGACAGATGTAGTTGACCCAGGCGGACACCGTAGCCGCCACCGTGGGGTCGTAGTAGTAGTCCATCAGCTTCTCGGCGTTGGTCTTGTGGGTCGCCTTGTTGGGCACCACCATGTTGTCGCTCCACAGGGCCAACCCCTCTTCCGGCACCACGAACTTAATGTTCGGGTTGTCGAACTGGGTCAGGATGACGTCCCCCGACCAGGCTTCGCAAGCAGCGATGTTGCCGGAGGTCAGGTCCTGCAGGTAGTTGTTCCCGGTGAACTTGCGGACGTGGCCGTCCTCGACTGCCTGCTGCAACCGCTCGAGCGCCGTACCCCACTCGTCGTCGCTGAAGTCCTCCGGGTCACCGCCGGTAATCAGCAGCATGAACAGCATGGTGTCGCGCATCTCGGTGAGCAGCGTGATCTGACCATTGAGGTCGCTCCGCGTCATCAGCTCCTCGAACGAGCGGACCTCGTCGGTGAGATCCGCGTTATAGGCGATCCCGGTGAGGCCGCTTTGCCAGGGCACGCTGTAGTCACGGTTCTTGTCCCAGGCCGGCGCGCGCAGGCTCGCCGCCAGGTTCGCCTCGACATTGGGGAGGTTGGCGTGGTCGAGCTTCTGCAACCACCCGAGGTCGAGCATCCGCGCCGCCATCCAGTCGGTGAGCACGAACAGGTCCCGCTCGGTCGTCTCACACGCGGCCAACTGATTGCGCACCTTCTCGAAGAACTCAACGTTGTCGTTGACGTCTGCGGTGTAGTGGACGGTGATCCCGGACGACTGCTCGAAGTCTTGAAGGGTCGGGGAGATGTTGACGTCCTCACCGTCCCGCTCCACGAACGCGCGGTCGATGTAGGCCGGCCAGTTCGACCAGTTGA
Source organism: Nocardioidaceae bacterium (assembly GCA_013696555.1). Lineage (GTDB taxonomy): Bacteria > Actinomycetota > Actinomycetes > Propionibacteriales > Nocardioidaceae > JACCYJ01. The sequence continues at coordinate 3,872 of JACCYJ010000086.1, forward strand.
CCACTTTCTCCGTCGCGGAGAGGTCCTCACTGACGCACGACTCGGTGGTCTGTTCGGCGGCCGGCGTCCCGCAAGCCGCCAGCGAACCGCCACCAGCAACCGCCAGGGCCGACAGCGACATGCCGCGCAGGAACGAGCGACGACTCAGGGAACTACGGACCAGCTGTGCTACTTCGGGTGGTAGCGATGCCGGAGGGCGACGACTATTCATGGCGCACCTTTCGAGGTCTGTCATAAGGATGCGACACGTCATCAAGCAAGCGCGCGTCACAGCCGCTGCTGGCTCCCGTCGTCGGAAACCTCCGTAATTCGAGGGCCCGCCCCGCATCGTGGCAGAGCGAGGCGCCTCATACAAGGGATTCCGTCGCCAGGTTGGCTTAGCACAACGGAAACCGGTTCGCCGCGCGCGCCGGTACCACCGCCGTTGCCCTTCCCCACACACGAAATCCGCCGTCTGGACTACCAGATACTGCGGATTCCTTGCCGAGGAGGGAGCAAGGTCGCGACGATAGCCTCGTGGTGACACGCGCTGGACGTTCCGGATCTCACAGCGGCCGCAGCCAGGTGCTCGACGAGGTCTCCAAGGGCATCATCGAACAGCTGCAACAAGACGGTCGGCGTCCCTACGCCGCCATCGGCAAGGCCGTCGGCCTGTCCGAGGCGGCGGTACGGCAGCGCGTGCAACGGCTGCTCGACAACAACGTGATGCAGATTGTCGCCGTCACCGATCCCCTCGAGCTCGGCTTCGCGCGGCAGGCAATGATCGGGATCACAGTCGAGGGGCCGCTCGAGCCGGTCGCCGACGAGCTGGCAACGATGGACGAGATCGACTACGTCGTGATCACGGCCGGTGGGTTCGACCTCCTCGCGGAGGTGGTCTGCGTGAGCGACGAGCACTTGCTCGACGTGTTGTCGAACCAGATCCGGATGATCTCTGGCGTGCGCGCCACCGAGTCGTTCGTGTACCTCAAGCTGCGCAAGCAGACCTACGCCTGGGGTGTCCGCTGAGCCCCAGCGCTGCGACCGACTATGGCCGCCTGTCGCTGTGGCACGAGACGGCTGGCGACGATTGGGTGCCCCGCCCGACCCTTCCTGGTTCGACCGACTGCGATGTCGCCATCGTTGGTGCCGGCTTCACCGGGCTCTGGACGGCGTACTACCTCACCCAGGCGGACCCCAGGTTGCGGATCGTGGTGCTGGAGAAGGACGTCGCAGGCTTTGGGGCATCCGGGCGCAACGGTGGGTGGTGCAGTGCCTTGTTCCCTTCGTCGCTTGCGAGGGTCGGCAGCCGCAAGGGCCGGGATGCTGCCATCCGACTGAAACGAGCACTCGAGGACGCAGTGGTCGAAGTGGGGGACGTCGCCGCGCGGGAAGGCATCGACGCGCACTACGCACGGGGCGGCACCATCGTGCTGGCCCGAACCCCCGTGCAACTCCGTCGCGCACGTGCCGACCTGGCCAACGCCCGCACCTGGGGCCAACGCCCCGAATGTGTTCGCCTGCTCGGTGAGGACGCGGCGCGCGAACACCTGAACGCGGCGGGCACCCTCGGCGGTATCTACACACCGCACTGCGCGGCAATTCATCCCGCCCGTCTGGTACGCGGCCTCGCGCGCATCGTCGAAGCCCGAGGTGTCGCAGTCCACGAACGGACTCCGGTGCGCAAGCTGGGACCCCGGCGGGTCCACACCGACGGTGGTGTGGTGCGCGCCGAAGTCGTGGTCCGTGCAACCGAGGGGTACACCGCAGGCCTGCCTGGTTACGAGCGCTCACTGGCACCGCTTTACTCCTTGATGGTTGCCACCGAATCGCTCAGCGACTCTGACTGGCTCGACATCGGACTGGGGCAGCGCCAGACATTCAGTGACGGGCGCCATCTGATCATCTACGGACAACGCACCCAGGATGGGCGAATCGCCTTCGGCGGAAGGGGCGCGCCGTACCACTTCCGCTCCCGTACCGAGCCAGCCTTCGACGTCGAGCCACGTGTCTTCGCCGACCTGCGTCGAACCCTGGTCGGCCTGCTGCCTCAGTTGCGCGGTGTGCGGTTCACGCACGCCTGGGGCGGGGCACTCGGGGTGCCGCGTGACTGGCATGCCTCGGTCGGGCTGGACCGCGCCACGGGGCTCGCCTGGGGCGGAGGTTATGTGGGCGACGGCGTGGGAGCCTCAAATCTCGCCGGCCGCACCCTCTCCGACCTCATCACCGGTGAGGAGACCGAGCGAGCATCCCTGCCGTGGGTGAACCACCGTAGCCGTGCTTGGGAACCCGAGCCGCTGCGCTGGCTTGGAGTCAACCTGGGGCTGCGGGTGATGACGCTGGCCGACCCGGAAGAGGTACGTACCGGTCGTCCCAGTCTGCTGGCACGAGCAGTGGCTCCCCTCGTCGGCGGCCACTAACAAGGCGGAAATCGGTTGCCACACCGGCGCCCAACGGGGATGCTGAGAACAGAAAGCGCGTCTTCGAAGAAGGACGCCCGAGCGCGAAGGAGGCATCGAGATGTCCACGATTGTTCGTGGGATCGTTCGCGTCCCCTTCCTTCGGTCGCTCGCCGCACTGCTCTGACATCGCCGGTGGGCGGCCTCCCTCAAGGAGCACCCACTTTGATGCCCTCCCCTTCGCCCCCCGGCGGGTCCCCTTTCATCTTCGATTTCCACGCCGTCAACGAGCTTGGGCCCGACCAGCGCTGGTCCACCTGGTCCGCGGTGGCTCAACGCCTCGCTCACGGGCCACAGCCGCGACCTGCCTGGGTCGTCACCGAGGACGGCGCTATCGACACCGAGCTCGGTCTGCTCAAGACAGGCAAGGAGGCCGACGTCTTCCTGGTAGAGCGCGCCGTGCCGGGCGATGCCGAGCGCAGCGTCGTCCTCGCTGCCAAGCGTTACCGGTCAGCGGAGCATCGATCGTTCCACCGCAGCGCGGCCTACACCGAGGGGAGGCGGACTCGCAACACCCGCGATGCCCGCGCCCTGGCCAAGAAGACCGTCCACGGCCGTGCCGTGGCCGCTGGACAGTGGGCGATTGCCGAGTTCGACGCGCTGAGTCGGCTGTGGTCCACCGGCGTCTCGGTGCCGTACCCGGTCCAGATCGACGGCACCGAGCTGCTCATGGAGCTCATCGCCGTCGACGGTGAGCCCGCGCCTCGGCTGGCACAGTTGCGCCCCCCGGTCGACGTGCTCGAGGAGTACTTCGCCCAGCTGCGGGACGCCATGAGCATCCTGGCCCGACACGGGTGGGCCCACGGCGACCTGTCCGCGTACAACCTGCTGGCGCAGGGTCATCGTCTCGTGCTCATCGACATGCCCCAGGTCGTGGACCTCGTCGGGAACCCACAGGGGATGGACTACTTGATGCGCGACTGCCACAACGTCTGCTCATGGTTCGTCGCTCGCGGACTCGACATCGATGAGCACGCGTTGTTCGCCGAGCTCATGTCGCAGGCCGGCTGACCCGCACGGGTACCCTCGCGCGGGAGCACGAGGAGGAACCCGCATGCCGGGACGCCGCCGAGTCGTCGAGATCGAGACGCTCGAGCAGTTCGACAACGCTGTGGCCGAGGGTGCTCGCTCGATGCGAGGTTGGCGGCTTCAGTCGGTCGACCTCTCTAGCCGGAGCCACATCTTGCGAGGCTTGCGCGCCGCCGGATCAGTGTTCCTCGGCTGCCAAGTCGAGCTGGCGACCGTCGACGACCTGCGCGCCCGCGGCGCCTTGCTCTTCCCCCGGATGCCGGACGTTCCGTTCGACCCGTACCGCGCCGACCTGTACTCCCCCCGACAGCTGTACGACGCGATCGCCTATGCACCGTACGACGCATGTCTGGATGCCCGGGTGTACGCGTGGACCCGCGACGGCGAAGCACAACATGACCTCGCGGCAGCGCTGGCCCGCGCGCTCCACGACAACAGCATCGCCGAAGCATTCGACGACACCTTGACGGTCGGAGAGCTCGATGGCGCGAGCCTGGTTGGCATCATGGGCGGACACGCCACGGCACGAGGGGATGCGTCGTATGCCCAGGCCGTGCTGTTGGGACGGGCCCTGACTCGAGCCGGTCACACGGTCGTCACCGGTGGCGGTCCCGGCGCCATGGAGGCTGCCAATCTGGGCGCCTACCTCGCCGACGCCACCGAGGGCGAGCTGGCCGCTGCCCTGGCCCACCTCGGGCAGGTGCCGACGTTCCAGGATCGGACGACCTGGGCACGAACCGCCAGCGAAGTGGTCCAGGAGCACCCTCAGGGTCGCGCCAGCATCGGTATCCCGACGTGGTTTTACGGCCATGAGCCGCCGAACCTGTTCGCGACGGTGATCGCGAAGTACTTCCACAATGCGCTGCGAGAGGCGGTGCTAGTCGAACGTTGCGAAGCCGGCATCGTCTACCTGCCAGGAGCTGCCGGCACCGCACAGGAGATCTTCACCGATGCCTGCGAGAACTACTACGCACCAGCGGAGAAGGTGGCCCCCATGGTGTTGCTCGGCGTCGACCACTGGCAGCGTCATCTACCGGCGTGGCAGCTGGTCCAGGCATTGGCGCGTGACCGGCCGATGGCCGAGCGCATCTGGTGCGTCGACACGGTGGCCGAGGTTGTTGCCGCCCTGGAACCAGCTCAACCCTGACCCCAGGGGCGCCGCAGCCGACTCCGGCCCGACGCGGAGACCTCAAGCACCGCCAGATCTGGCATCCGCATCGACTCCCAGGCGTCGAGATCGGGGCTGGAAGCGGTCAGCGCCGCCACCAGCAGCGTCCACGCAGTGCCGTGACCGACAAGGACCACAGGGTCCGACGCTGTCTTGGCGAGGATCGCCTGACTTGCCGCCAGCACGCGCGCCTGGGTCGCGGCGGCCGGCTCCCAGCCATCGGCTGCTGGTGTGTGCGGCTCGAGCACAGAACGACGCACGAGGGCCGAGAACTCTGTCGCGTTCTGGTACCAGCCCGCGGGCCGCTCCGCCTCCCGTAGTGCCTCGACCACGGCCACGGGTGACTGGGTGAGCGCCTCAGCCGACTCCCTGGCCTTGGGCTCAGGCGAGCTGAACCACCTCGAACCCGAAGCGATCAGCCCGCTGAGGCGAAGCTGTGTCAATGCTGGTAGCGCACCAGGGCCTAGCTGCCAACGATCGGCCGGTACCGTCGGATCAATCTCCGGAAGCCCGTGCCTGACCAACGTCAGCGCCGGCACGACACAGCCTCGATTGGTGCGTTCAGCAGGCGCCGATCGGCGTGTCGCCAGCCGCTTCGCGCCAACCAATGACGAGCGCGAGATCGGGTCACGAGGTTGAGACCAGCAGGTCCAGGATCAACCAGGCCACCGGGGCAACCGCGAGCAGCGAGTCGAGCCGGTCCATGACGCCGCCGTGGCCTGGCAGCAAGCTGCCCATGTCCTTGATTCCCAAGTCACGTTTGATCATCGACTCCGCCAGGTCGCCGAGAGTCCCAATTCCCGCCGCAGCAACGCCAAGCACCAGGCCGACCCACCAGTCGCCATCCAGCGCGTACGTCACCGTGATCCAGCCAACGAGCATGCAGGCGGCGACCGACCCGGCGAAACCCTCCCAAGACTTCTTCGGGCTGATGGTCGGCGCCAGCGCGTGCCTTCCCAGTCGCACCCCCGCTGCCAGACCCCCGATGTCGGAGGCGGTCGTTACGAGGACGAATGTGGCAACCCGCGCGGCACCGTCACCCGAAGCAAGCATCAGTACGACGAAGCTCCCGAGCAACGGCACGTAGATGGTGGCGAGCAGGCCGGCTGAGGCGTCGCGGACATAACCCGCCGCACCGCCGGCGAGACGCCAGAGAAGGCAGCCGAGTGCTGTCAGCACGGTCGCGACCGACAGTGCGTCCGGGCCGCCCCAGTAGGCACTGACGATCATGGCGACGCCGCCGACAGTGACTGGTACCCGCGGCACCCGGGTCGGACCCGTTGCCAGCGCTTGGCTGAGCTCGCGGAGGCCCAGCATGGCAGCGACCAGAACGAAAACCACGAAAGCCGCCTTGACGATGAACAACGCTGCCAGCGCGACGGCAGCGAGAGCGACACCCACGGCAATGGCGACGGGCAGGTCGCGACCCGCGCTGCTGGCCCGTACGACCGCATCCGGGTCGGAGGGCACCGCGCTGTGGCTACCGGTGGAGCCGCCGCTGTCGGTGCCGCCGGAGATGTCGCTGCGGATGTCCTTGGGCCCGCTCACACCTCGAGCAGCTCGGCTTCCTTGTGTTCCAGCAGGTTGTCGATCGAGTCCACGTGCTTCCTGGTCAAGCCCTCGAGGCGCTTCTCGGCGCCGGTCACGTCGTCCTTGCCGACGTCGCCGTCCTTCTCCAGCTTGTCGAGCGCATGCTTGGCGGTCCGGCGGATGTTGCGGACCGACACCCTGCTCTCCTCCGCCTTCGTGCGCGCCAGCTTGATGAACTCCTTGCGCCGCTCCTCGGTGAGCTCGGGGAGCACCACGCGGAGCACATTGCCGTCGTTGGCTGGGTGGACGCCGAGGTCGGAGTCGCGAATCGCCTTCTCGATTGCGGTGACCGCCGTCTTGTCGTACGCGGAGATGACGACGACGCGTGGCTCCGGGATGTGAAACGAGGCGAGCTGCTGAATCGGGGTGGGGCTGCCGTAGTAGTCCGCTGTGAGCTTGGCGAACATCGCCGGATGGGCGCGCCCGGTGCGGATCGCACCGAACTCCTCTTTGGCGACCTCGACGGCCTTGTCCATCTTCGCGTCGGCCTCGCGCAGCGTCTGGTCGATCACGGTGTCCTCACTCCTGGTCGGTGGCGCCTCGCGCCCCTGTCGGCGGCGGGCCCGAAGGTGGTCATCCGGGGTGGACCAACGTGCCGATCTTCTCACCTCGCACCGCGCGGGCGATGTTCCCCTCGGTCATGAGGTTGAAGACGCAGATCGGCAAGCCGTTGTCGCGGCAGAGGCTGAACGCCGAGGCATCGGCGACCTTCAACCCCCGCGCGAGTGCTTCGTCGAAGCTGATCGTGTCGAACTTGAGGGCCTCCGGGTGGAGTCGCGGGTCGGCGTCATACACGCCGTCGACACCGTTCTTCGCCATCAGCAAGACGTCGCAGGCGATCTCCAGCGCGCGCTGGGCGGAGGCCGTGTCGGTCGAGAAGTACGGCAACCCCACGCCGGCACCGAAGATCACCACTCGACCCTTTTCGAGGTGCCGCTCGGCACGACGCGGGATGTACGGCTCGGCGACCTGCCCCATCGCGATCGCGGTCTGGACCCGGGTGGGGACGCCGCACTTCTCGAGGAAGTCCTGCAGGGCAAGGCAGTTCATGACGGTGCCAAGCATCGCCATGTAGTCCGCCCGGTCGCGTTCCATGCCTCGCTGCGACAGCTCGGGGCCGCGGAAGAAATTTCCGCCGCCGACGACGACGGCCACCTGCACCCCATCGGTGACGACATCGGCGATCTGTCGGGCGATGGATGCCACCACGTCTGGGTCCACCCCGATTGCGCCACCACCGAAGACCTCACCAGAGAGCTTGAGCAGCACCCGCCGGTAGGTCACGACCCGCCAACCTCGAACCGCGCGAACCGCTTGACGCGCACCCCGGCCTCGTCGAGGACCGCCTTGACGGTTCGCTTGGTCTCCTGGACCGACGACTGCTCGAGCAGCACCACGTCCTTGAAGTACCCGGTGACCCGACCCTCGACGATGCGCGGCAGTGCCTGCTCCGGCTTGCCCTGCTCGCGGGCAGTCGCCTCGGCGATCTCGCGTTCCTTGGCGACCGCTTCGGAGGGCACCTCGTCCCGGGTGACGTACAGCGGACGCATCGCCGCGATCTGCATCGCGGCGCCACGCGCGGCCTCGAGATCGTCGCCCTCGTACTCCACGAGGACACCGACAGAGGGCGGCAGGTCGCTGGCGCGGCGATGCATATAGGTCGCGACCTGCCCGCTGAGGACCGCGACACGACCGAGCTGCAACTTCTCACCGATGACCGCGGCGAGGCTGGCGATGTTGGCTTCGACGGTCTGCCCGTCGGAAAGCGTCTGGCCGAGAAGCTCGGTGGTGTCGGCCGGCTTCGTCGCCGATGCGTGCGCGACGATGTCGGCTGCCAGCTGGCGGAATGCCTCGTTCTTTGCGACGAAGTCGGTCTCGCAGTTGAACTCGACCATGGCGCCGTCGGCCGCCGCCACCATGCCGGCGGACGCTCGGCGCTCGGCGCCTCGCTGGCGCACCTTCGCCTCGCCCTTGATGCGCAGGAGTTCGACGGCCTTGTCGGTGTCTCCGGCGGCGTCCGTCAAGGCGCGTTTGGCGTCCATCATCCCGGCTCCGGTCAGGTCCCGGAGCCTCTTGACGTCCTTGGCGGTGATTTGCGACATGCCGTGTCTCTCCCTCGTGGTACGGGTCAGGACGTCTCGACATCCGCGGTCTCGGCCGGAACCGAGGCGACCGCGGGCGCCGGGTCATCTCCGGGCGTTGCTTCGATCACCGGTGCGGCAGCACTCGGATCGGCCGCCGGCGCCGCGGTGTCCTCATCTGCCCCGGGCAGGATGGTCCCGTCGTCGGAGTCGGCGGCCACCGCACCGGTGCTGGTCGCTGGTGTCCCTTCGAGGAGCTCGCGCTCCCACTCGGCCAGCGGCTCCTCGGCACCGAGCTCGGCGCCTGCCGGCTCCTCGCCGGTGCGTACTCCCGCGCGGGCCAGCAAGCCTTCGGCGACTGCGTCGGCCACGACCCGGGTCAGCAGGGTGACCGACCGGATGGCGTCGTCGTTGCCCGGGATCGGGAAGTCGACGTCGTCGGGGTCGCAGTTGCTGTCGAGGATCGCGATGATCGGGATGCCGAGCTTCTTGGCTTCCTCGACCGCCAGGTGCTCCTTGTTGGTGTCAACGATCCACACCGCGGACGGTGTCCGGGCCATGTCCCGGATGCCGCCCAGGCTGCGCTCGAGCTTGTCCCGTTCGCGCTTCTGCTGTAGCAGCTCCTTCTTGGTCTTGCCCGATCCGGCCACGTCGTCGAAGTCGACCTCGTCGAGCTCCTTAAGTCGCAGCAGTCGTTGATGAACGGTTTGGAAGTTAGTCAACATTCCACCCAGCCAACGCTGATTGACGTAGGGCATGCCCACCCGCATGGCCTGCTCGGAGATCGCCTCTTGGCCCTGCTTCTTGGTGCCGACGAACATGACAGAGCCGCCCTTGGCGACCGTGTCCTTGATGAATCCGTAGGCGCGGTCGATATATGACAGCGACTGCTGCAGGTCGATGATGTAGATGCCGTTGCGCTCGGTGAAAATGAACCGCTTCATCTTCGGGTTCCACCGGCGGGTCTGATGCCCGAAATGGACGCCGCTCTCGAGCAGCTGTCGCATGGTGACGACGGCCATGGCCGTATCCTCCTCGGCGACCGAGTCGTGAACTCCGGCGCCTGTCGTGGTTGTGCACCGCACGGTCGCCGGTGCCCTGACACCCGACGTGCGACCTCCCCGGCTCGCGTCCGGGGACCACGGGTCGCACCCTGCCCGAGGGGCGGGTACGCGGGTGTGCGAAGTCGGCCCCAGGCGGGCCGCCGAGCTCAGTGTAGGGGAGCCGGCGGGAGGGGGACGAATCCGCGCGACTCACACCCGTCCACAGCGGCGGACTGGATTTTCCGCTGGCCTCCCCACGACACCAGGCTGCAAACATGAAGCGATTCATCGGCGCGGTGTGCGCGGTGGGGTTGCTCCTCATCGGCCTCGGGACGGGTATCGCCCCGGCAGACGCTGAGAGCGGGGCAACGAGTTGGGTCTGGCCGCTGCAACCTCGGCCACAGGTCGGACGTGTCTTCGAGCCGCCTCTGGGTCCCTACGGAGTGGGACATCGTGGGGTCGACCTGCAGGGACGCGTTGGTCAATCAGTGCTGGCGACCGCTGATGGGGTCGTGCAGTTCGCCGGGCTGGTAGCGGGCAAGGGGGTCGTAGTGGTGGCGCATGGTGCGGAGCGGTCCACCTATCAGCCGGTGTCCGTTGCGGTGCGGCGGCACGAGCACGTGAGCGCGGGTCAGCTGCTGGGCCACCTGCAGCTAGGTGGCAGTCATTGCTGGCCGGATGCTTGCCTACATCTCGGCCGGGTTGCCGGTGAGACATACCTGGACCCGCTCGCCCTGCTGGGCGGCGGTCCACTCCGCCTGCTGCCTCTCGACGGTCCGCTGGCGTTGAGCCTGGCCGGCGGGGACACTCCACTCGTGCCGCCGTTGCTCACCGTGCTATCAGCCGGTGCGGCAACGGCTCCTCAGAGGCTGCTCACCGGCATCCGGAACGGAGGTGATCAGGCCCTGGGATGCGCCAACTTGTATGCCTGCCGAAGCCGGTCAGTGGAGACGTGGGTGTAGAGCTGCGTCGTGGCCAGCGACGCGTGGCCCAGCAGTTCTTGGACGCTGCGCAGGTCGGCTCCGCCGGCGAGGAGGTGGGTCGCGGCGGTATGACGTAGTCCGTGGGGCCCTAGGTCGGGAGCACCCGCCACGCCGGCCAGGCGGGCGTGGACCAGACGTCGGACTGCGCGCTGATCCAGCCGCCCGCCGCGGCTGCCGAGAAACAGGGCGCCCCTGCTGCCGGCGACGACCAGCGATGCCCTCCCCCGTACCGTCCACGCGTCGAGCGCATCGGCGGCCGGCCCCCCGAACGGTACCGAGCGCTCCTTGCTGCCTTTGCCAAGAACACGAACGACGTTGCGTTCCCGGTCGATGTCGTCGACGTCCAGACCGACCAGCTCACCGACCCGGATACCGGTGGCATAGAGGAGCTCCAACACGGCGACGTCTCGCAGCCCCTGCGCGCCGTGGCCGGCGGCCTCCGCTGCTGCCGTATCGAGCAGGCGGCGCACCTCCTCGACGCGTAACGTCGAGGGCAGCGTCCGGTGCTGTTTCGGGGTGGCCAGCATGGCCCCACAGTCCGACGGAGCTCGACCTGTCTTCGCCAGCCAGCGGGTGAAGACCCTGACAGCCGCGGCGCGTCGAGCCAGCGTGGTACGAGCCCGGCCGCGGGTCTGGGAGGCGGCGAGGTAGCTGCGAAGCGTACGCAGGTCGAGTGAAGCCGGGTCGGCCACGCCCAGCCGGTCCGCGTGCTCCGCCAACCCGGTGAGGTCGCCCAGGTACGCCCGGATCGAGTGCGGCGCAAGGTTGCGCTCGAGGCTCAGGTGGCGCTCGTAGTCGCTGAGGACACGGGTCCACACCTCGCCATCACCCACGAGCGCACCATGCGCCTTGGCCGAATGGCTGAGCAAGGCGCCGCGCCGGAGTGTCAGGCCCGGCGAAGCTCACCAGCCGCGTGCGCCGAGAGGCGCCACCCCTCACCGGTGCGCTCGACCAGCCCAGCGAGCAGCAGCCGACCCAACGTCGCGGCGACGTCCTCGGCGGGCCGGCGGGCCGACTCGGCAATTCGATTCACCGCACATGCACGCCGGACCGGCAGTGCCTCCATGACCTGGCGTCCAGAGTCGTCCAGGTCGTCGAGCAGGCGGTGCTCACCCTGCACCCACGAGCAGGTCTCGGCTCCGAGCGCCGCGATGGACTCCGCAATCTCGGCACCCGTGGTGACGAGCTCCGCGCCGCCATCACGGATGAGCCGATGCACGCCATTCGATGTCGAGCTAATGACAGGTCCGGGCACCCCCATGGTCACCCGTCCGAGGCTGCCCGCCCAGTTGGCAGTGTTGAGGGCCCCGCTGCGCCACGCGGCCTCTACCACGACGGTGCCCGACGTCAAGGCGGCGATCAACCGGTTGCGGGCGAGGAACCGCAACCGGGTCGGAGTCGAACCTGGCGCGAGCTCGGTCACGATCAGGCCGTCCGTCGCAATGCGGGCGAGCATGGATTCATGCGCGCGCGGGTAAGCGACGTCGCCACCACAGGCCAACACCGCCACGGTGATCCCGTCGACCGCAAGTGCGCCGCGGTGCGCAGCGGAGTCGATGCCGTAGGCCGCACCGGACACCACGGTGACTCGGCGTTCGGCGACCTCGGCGGCGAGGTCACCGGCCACCTGGCTGCCGTACGAGGTGGCTGCGCGCGACCCGACGATCGCCACCGATCGGATGGCGAGAGCCCGCAGGTCGTGGGGGCCGCGCATCCACAGCCCCAGCGGGGCCGCACCTCGGCCCGACAGCGGGGACACGTGGTCCAGGTCATCGACGGCGATGGGCCACTCACCGTCGCCTGGGCAGATCCATCGCAACGTCCGCGGGGTGGCGTCGAGCAGCCCCTGCGCCTTGTCGGTTGCCGCACCCATCGCTGCTTTCGCATCGTCCCTCGACCAGCGCGGCGGCCATGGTCGGTTGCCACCGAGCCGTTCTCCGGTCGCCAGCACGTGTCGTAGTCGCACCGCCCCGACGTCGCGGACGTACTCGGCCAGCTGCGGATCGCCTGGCTCCTCGAAGATTGACAGCGCTAGTCGGGCCAGCCGATCCGCCGGCTCACAGCCCGGGGCCGCGGTGACGGCGGTCACCCGATCACGTCCGTGCCTTGGCCGGTACCGGGTCGCAGCGGCAGCGGGCCGGATGTGCGGAGAGCCACCGCCTCGTTGACGTGCTCGCGCCCAGGGCGACCGACTTGGTCGAGGTCGGCGAGGGTCCAGGCGAGGCGCAGCACGCGGTCGGCGCCACGGGCGCTGATCCGTGCTCGGGCGAGGTCGTCTTCGAGCTTGGTGGTTGCGGAGCTCGGCAGCGGCCAGCTCTGCCGCAGCGTCGGACCGGGCACTTCGCGATTGCAGCGCCATGGTGTGCCTGCGTACCGGTGGCGTTGCCGCTCGCGGGCCATGGCCACCCGCTCGGCCACGACCTTCGAGCTGTCGATGTCTGCGAAGCCGTCGTCCAGGTGGTGTCGCGACACCGGCTGCACCTTGCGATAGATGTCGATGCGGTCACGCACCGGTCCGGACACGCGATCCTGGTAGCGACGCTTGGCGGCTGACGTGCATTCGCAGCGCTCGTCGCGTCCGAAGTTCAGGCCGCACGGGCAGGGGTTGGCGGCGAGGACGAGCAGGAATCGTGCCGGGAACGTTGCCGTTCGCTCGGCGCGGCCGATGCAGATGTGCCCGCTCTCCAACGGTTGCCGCAACGACTCGAGCACGTGGGCCGCGAACTGCGGTGCTTCGTCGAGGAAGAGCACCCCGCGATGCGCCAGCGACATCGCACCGGGCCGGATCACCCGGCTGCCGCCGCCGACGATCGAAGCGATGCTGGCCGTGTGATGCGGATCCAGGAACGGTGGCCGGCTGACCAGGGGGGCGTCCGGGGTGAGCATCCCGGCGATGGAATGCACGGCGCTCACCTCCAGGGACTCCTCGAGGTCGAGATCGGGAAGGAGGCCCGGCAGCCGTTCGACCAGCATCGTCTTACCGGCGCCCGGAGGGCCCTCCAGGAACAGGTGATGCCCACCGGCCGCTGCCACCTCGGCGCAACGGCGTGCCTCCGGCTGTCCCAACACGTCGGCAAGATCGAGGGCGGCGAGCCGATCGTCACCTGCCCACTCGACCTGCTGGGCCATGGTCAGTGGCGGAACCGGTGGATCGTCGGGCACCTCCTCGCCGTTCAGCAGGGCAACCGCGTGCCGGAGGGAACGCACGGCGAGGACCGAGATGCCGCTTATCACCTCGGCCTCCGCCGCGTTGACGTCGGGGACCATCACCCGGTCACAACCATCCCGCGCCGCCGCGAGGACTGCCGGCAGCACCCCGGGTACCGCGCGCAGTCGGCCATCGAGTGCCAGCTCGCCGAGCAGCACGGCTTCGCGGATCGCCTCCGCAGGCACCTCCCCAGCAGCCGCCAGGACAGCCAGCGCGATTGCGAGGTCGTACTGCGATCCAGACTTCGGCAGCGAAGCAGGTGAGAGGCCGATCGTGACCCGGCGATTGGGCCACGAGTGTCCGGAGTTGATGATCGCGGCGCGGCAACGATCACGGGACTCGTTGAGCGAAGCGTCGGGCAACCCGACCAGCACTATCTTGGGTAGTCCGGAGGCGATATCGGCCTCCACCTCGACGACGTGGCCCCGCACCCCGTCGAGCGTGACGGCCCGAGTACGCGCCAGCGCCATGTCAGGTCACCCCCTGCACGTGCTCGACCCGCGGCCCGCCGCGGTGCGGCACCACAACGCTGACCACGTCGATGCGGACCTCCCGAGCGGACACCGGGTGCTCGGCGAGCCAGCGGGCAGCGAGCCGGCGCAGCCTCGCTGCCTTCCGTTCGGTGACCGCCTCCAGCGGCGACCCGAACGCGGTCGTCGCGCGGGTTTTCACCTCGACCACCACGAGCACGTCATCGCTGCGCGCCACGATGTCGATCTCACCGAGCTCGCAGCGCCAGTTGCGCTCCAGGATCGCCAGGCCTGCCGCCACCAAAAACCGGACCGCGACGTCTTCACCCCATCGACCCAGTGCCGTCCGCGCCTGCGCGGTCGCAGCCACCTCACCACCTCCACTCCTCAGGGTGGTGAGTCGCCTAGGGGAGCGGGGAAACGTCCCGGGTTATGTGGACAGCCGGCTCCGACCATCCGTGCCGCTCCGCCGCCTCACTCCTTCGGCAGCTCGAGGTCACGCGGCGAAAGCTCTTCGACGTTGACGTCTTTGAAGGTGAGCACCTTGACGTTCTTGGCGAACCGCGCCGGCCGGTACATGTCCCACACCCACGCATCGGTCATCGACACCTCGAAGTAGGCGTCCCCGCTCTCCGCCCGCACCTTGACCTCCACCGCATTACACAGGTAGAAACGCCGATCCGTCTCGACGACGTACTTGAAGATGGCGACGACATCTCGGTATTCGCGATAGAGCTGCAGCTCCATCTCAGCCTCATACTTCTCGAGATCCTCAGCACTCATGTGTCGGTTCGCTCCTCATCGCGTCCTCAGCATTGTCGTCGACTCCGGCCGCCGCACGTACGTTGACGAACCGCCACCGATGCTCCGGGCACGGCCCGTGGTGTGCCAACGCCTCGTCGTGCTCCCGCGTGCAGTACCCCTTGTGGGTGGCGAAGTCGTACACCGGATAACGCTCATGCAGCTGCGCCATGAGACGGTCGCGGGTCACCTTGGCAACCACCGATGCCGCGGCGATGCAGGCGGTGACCCGGTCCCCCTTCCACATCGCCAGGCCGGGCACCTCGAGACCGTCGACCGGGAAGCCGTCAGTCAGCACGTACCCCGGCCGGGTCGCCAACCGTGCCAGCGCCCGTCGCAGCGCGTCGACGTTGGCGACATGCATGCCCAGCCGGTCGCACTCCGCCGCCGATACGACAGCCACGGACCAGGCCCGGGCCCGGCGTACGACCAGGTCGTAACACGCCTCGCGACGTTGGGGGCTCAACAACTTCGAGTCCGCCAGGCCACGGATGTCGCCACGGGCACCCTCGCCGAGAATCACCGCGGCAGCGACGAGCGGTCCCGCGCACGCACCCCGACCCGCCTCGTCGACACCGGCGATCGGGGTCAGACCCGCGCGCTGCAGCGCCCGCTCGTACCCGTAAAGCCCGGCGTCCTTGCGGATCGTGGCGCTACGAGGTGGCTCGGTCATCAGCAGTCAGCAGCAGTGTGCCGGATGTCGGCTCATGACGCCGCTCCGTCGAGGGCGGAGTCGTTGAAGACGTCGGGACGATCGATGATCTCCAGCCTCGAGCTCGGCCAGATGATGGCCCACACCTTGCCGACGACATCCTCGCCAGGGACGAAACCGCCTCCCGGATCACCCCTGTGCGCCCGGGAGTCGCTCGAAGCCGAACGGTTGTCGCCCATAACCCACAGGCGATCCTCGGGAACCGTGACGTCGAAGTCCGTCTCGGACGGCGCCACGTCCGAAGGCAGGTACGTCTCCTCCAGCGGGACACCGTTGACGACCAGGTCCCCGTCGCGGTCGCAACAGCGGACGCGGTCACCACCGATGCCGATCACTCGCTTGACCAGATGACCCCCGGTCGGGAACAGACCAAAGACCTCGAGGAGGCGCTGAGGCCCCCCGCTCGGCTGGACCTGTTCCTCCTGGTTCAGCCAGCCGCCAGGATCGTCGAAAACGACGATGTCACCGCGGTGGACGTCGCCGGCCCAGTACGAGACCTTCTGAACAAGGATGCGGTCGTTGCCGCCGCAGCCCTCGCAGCCGAGCAGCGTCGGCTCCATCGATCCTGATGGGATGTAGAAAGCCTGGACGAAGAAGGTCTTGACCACGATGGCCAGGATCAGCGCGGTTGCCAGCAGCACCAGCACTTCTTGCCACAGCGGGAGCGGCGCCTTCTTGGCGGGCGCTTTGCGGAGCGCGTGCGCGCCTGCCAACCCGGCAGGTCGTTTCTCGCGGTCAGCAGAGACCGACGACTGCGGCGGAGCTGTCTCTGTGCCGCGGCCGTCGTTATCGATCCTGGCCACCTGACGAGCCTAGCCGCAACAAATCAGGCACCCGGGGACGTTTCGCGCTTCTCCTTGATCTTGGCGGCCTTACCGCGCAGGTTGCGCAGGTAGTAGAGCTTGGCGCGCCGGACGTCGCCTCGGGTGACCAGCTCGATCCGGTCGATGATGGGAGTGTGCAGCGGGAACGTCCGCTCCACGCCCACACCGAAGCTGATCTTTCGGACGGTGAAGGTACGGCCGATGCCCGAGCCCTGAAGCCGGATACACACGCCCTGGAAGAGCTGGATCCGGGACCGGTTGCCCTCCACCACGCGCACATGGACCTTGAGGGTGTCTCCGGCGCGGAACTCAGGAACGTCATCGCGAGCAGTTTGCGCGGCGAGGGCGTCGATGGTGTTGGGCATGGTCGTCTCTTCCTCGTCGGTGCCACAGGTCACCTACGCACGATGGCGGACTGGTGGTGGCTGCTCCCATCCTGCGGTCCTTCCCCTGCGGCAGAGGACCGTCGGCCGGAAGGCCGAGATGTCGAGCGCCAACGGACCAGTTTGCCACATCAGCGCGGAAGCACACATCCGGCCCACGGAGCCGCCCGCCTCTCTCCGACGTCACGCCCGTGTCCCTATCCCATGTGAACGTGGTATCAGCGCACTCCACCTGGCGTGCACGCCGGGTGAAGTGTCGCTCAGCCATTGGAAGGACGGCCCAACGAAGCCAAATCCGCGTCGGGACCTCCTCGCCCTTAGCTGCCGGGCCAGCCCTCCTCGGCCAGGACCTCACGGTCGCGAGGGTCCAAACTCGCCACGTCATAGGTGGCGAGCAGGTCGGGGCGCACCCGAGCAGTCCGCCGCAGGGACTGTTCGCGCCGCCACCGCGTCACCTGTGCATGGTGGCCGGACAGCAGCACCGCCGGCACGTCCAGCCCACGCCAGGTCACAGGCTTGGTGTACGTCGGGTACTCCAGCAGGCCTTGGCCCTCTCCGGTGCCGTGTGACTCCTCGTCCAACGAACCGGGGTTGCCCATGAAGCCGGGCAGCAGTCGCACCACGGCCTCGATGATCACCAGCGCAGCCACCTCGCCACCGGTCACGACATAGTCGCCGATCGACACCTCCAGCACCGGCATCCGCGAGCGTGCATGCTCAACGACCCGCGCGTCGATGCCTTCATATCGCCCGCACGCGATCAACAGCCGCGTCACCTGGGCCAGCTCCTCGGCAAGTGACTGCGTCAGCGGGCGGCCGGTCGGTGTCGGCACCAGCATCGTCGGGGGTGAGGAGCCGCCCAGCGGTACGAGGGCATCGAGTGCCTCGCCCCACGGCTCGGGTCGCATCACCATGCCCGCCCCACCGCCGTACGGAGTGTCGTCGACGGTGCGGTGCCGGTTGCGCGTCCACTGCCGTAGGTCGTGGACGGTGACCTCGAGAACGCCCGCGCCCTGGGCCTTCCCGCTCAGCGAAAGGTCCAACGGGGCCAAGTAGTCGGGGAAGATCGTGATGACGTCGATGTGCATGGCACTCAGCCCACGTCGTCGCTGAGCAGGCCGGGCTGCGCCACCACTGTCAGCGAACCTGCCGGCAGGTCGACCGTCGGTACGAGCGCAGCCACGAACGGCACCAGTGCCTCCTGCCCCTCGTCGGTAGCGACCACAAGAACCTCCTGCGTCGGCAGGTGCAACACATCGCGGACCTCGCCGACGCGACAGCCGTCGGACGTACGTACGACCAGCCCGACCAGCTGAGAGTCGTAGAACTCCTCCGGATCGTCGGGACGGGCGTCATCAGCCAGCTGCGCCATGAGCACCGCGCCACGCAACAACTCGGCACCGGCGCGATCCCCAATCTCGTGGAACGAGACGAGCAACCGGGCACCGTGGGGGCGTACCGCCGACACCGTCAGCGTCTCCATCGTGCTCGGCTCGGGGCGCAGCATCGCACCGGGTGCGAAGCGGTGTTCCGGCTCGTCGGTGCGCACGTGAATGCTGACTTCACCGCGCAGGCCGTGCGGGCGACCCACCCGACCGACGACGACCTCCATGCCGACTCCTACTGGTTCACCGGCGCCGGTCCACGTCCACGCTGCACCCACGCTTCGTTCCCGCGCACCGGCACCTCACCGGCGCCGGTCCACGTCCACGAAGTCAACCCGCGCACCGCCCTTACCGGCGAGGGCGGTGACAACGGTGCGGATGGCCGTGGCGGTCCGTCCCGAGCGACCGATCACCTTGCCCAGATCGTCTGGATGCACTCGTACCTCGAAAATCCGACCGCGCCGTAGCTCCTTGGCACGGACCGACACCTCGTCGGGATTGTCGACGATGGCGCGTACGAGGTGCTCGAGTGCTTCGGCCACCATTGCGGATCAGTCCTGCTTGATCTCGGCGTCGACGGCCTCGACCTCGCTCTGCTCCGCGGCCGCCGTTGCACCATCGGGGGTCTCGTCGGCCGGAACGGCGTCGGCGGGCACCTGCTCGGCGGTCGGCTCGACACTCGGATCGACGGTCGGCTCGGCGGTCGGCTCCACGACGGGCGCCGCCGCGGGGGCCGCCTTCTTGGCAGTCCGACGCCTTGTCACCGCCTCCGTCTCCGGCTCGCCGGCCGACTCCTTGAGCGCCTCGTTGAAGATCTCGTTGCGATCGCGCCGTGCCTCCGCCATCAGCAGCGGTGGCGGCGCCGGCTCGCCCTTGAAGTGCTGCCAGTCTCCGGTCTTGCGCAGCAGCGCCATCACCGGCTCGCTCGGCTGCGCCCCGACCCCCAGCCAGTACTGGGCGCGATCGGAGTCGACCTCGATCAGCGACGGCTCCAGCTTCGGGTGATACTTACCGATCTCCTCGATAACCCTTCCGTCGCGTTTGGTGCGCGAGTCGGCCACGACGATGCGGTAGTAGGGAGCACGGATCTTGCCCATGCGCTTCAGGCGGATCTTGACGGCCACGGGTGTGGTAACTCCTCATCAATGCGGGA
>JACCYJ010000136.1 GCA_013696555.1 Nocardioidaceae bacterium
ACCGTGCGTCGCTGGCTGCGCACGGTGGCCGGCTCCAACGATCGGCGAACGCTGCTCCGTGCCGGCAGCCGGGGCCTGGCCGCCGCTCTGCGGGCCGGTCCGCGCGACACCGGCGAGCTGATAGCGAACGCCCGTCAGATCCCAGATGATGTGGCACCGGGGTCCCTTGTGCCAGTCGCAGCTGACCACGCGCCCGGGGCGCTGCCCTTCTCGTTGCTGCTGCCAGTGTTCGCAGGAGACCGGCCGGGCTTCCTGCGGCAGGCGTTCGCCAGCACGGTCGTGGACCAAAGCCGCCGACCGGACGACGTCGTGATCGTGCAGGACGGTCCGGTGCCAGCACCGCTCGCCCGTGTCTTGGCGGAGCTGGTCGAGTCGAGCCCGGTCCCCGTGACGCTGGTCCCGCTCGAGCACAACGTCGGACTCGGGCCGGCACTCGATGCCGGACTGGCGGCCTGCAAGCACGACGTCATCGCCCGGATGGACGCCGATGACGTGTCGGTGCCGCACCGCTTCGCGGTCCAGCTCCCGGCGGTGGAGTCAGGAGCCGACATCGTCGGCTCGGCCCTGATGGAGTTCGTCGACGACATCGACGACGTGGTCCTCACCCGGGTGCCCCCGCTGGACCCGGTGTGGATCCGCTCCGCGGCTCGCTTCCGCGACCCGTTCAACCATCCCACCGTGGTCTACCGGCGAAGCGTCGTGCAGGCCGTGGGCGGCTACCAGCAGCTGCCCCTCATGGAGGACTACCTGCTCTTCGCCCGAATGCTGGCCCAGGGTGCGCAGCCGGCCAACATCGCCGAGCCGTTGGTCTACTACCGGATCGGTGCGGGTGCGTACGCCCGACGTGGGGGACAGGCCCTACTCCGCTCCGAGCTCGCCCTGCAGCGGCGCTTCCACGAGCTCGGCATCACCACCCGCAGCCAGTACGTTCGCAACGTCGTGATCCGAGGGGGTTACCGGCTGGTGCCGGAACGAGTCCGGCGGATCGCGTACCGGCGCCTGATCGCGCGCCGTGGCATCGGCGGTGCATCCGACCGGCGACGGTGACCTCCTCGTTACACTTGGTTGGCTTCCCGTCACCGAAATCGGAGTGTCTGTGAACGTTGACCTCGTCGTCGTCGGCGCTGGCTTGTTCGGCCTCACCGTCGCCGAGCGGTGCGCCACCGACCTGGGGCTGCGGGTCCTCATCATCGACCGCCGGCACCACATCGGTGGCAATGCCTACAGCGAGGCCGACCCCGACACCGGCATCGAGGTCCACCAGTACGGTGCCCACCTGTTCCACACCTCCAACACACGGGTGTGGGAGTACGTCAACCGGTTCACGACGTTCACCGGTTACCAGCACCGGGTGTTCACGATCTTCGCTGGCAAGGTCTACCCGATGCCGATCAACCTCGCGACGATCTGTGCGTACTTCGGGGAGGCGCTGAGCCCGGACGCAGCGCGGACCATGGTGGCCGAGCAGGCCGGCGAGATCAAGAGCGCCGACGCCACCAACCTGGAGGAGAAGGCGATCTCCCTGATCGGTCGCCCGCTCTACGAGGCGTTCATCCGCGGCTACACCGCCAAGCAGTGGCAGACCGATCCGCGCGACCTGCCGCCGGAGATCATCAGTCGGCTCCCCGTGCGTTACAACTTCGACAACCGCTACTTCAGCGACACCTACGAGGGCCTGCCGACCCAGGGGTACACGACTTGGCTGACCCGGATGGCCGATTCGGAGCTCATCGAGGTGCGGCTGGAGACCGACTTCTTCCATCTGCGCGACGACATCGTGGGCAACGTGCCGGTCATCTACACCGGCCCAGTCGACTCCTACTTCGACTACGCCGCGGGTGACCTGTCCTGGCGCACCATCGACTTCGAGTACGAGGTCAAGCCGGTCGGCGACTTCCAGGGCACTTCGGTGATGAACTACGCCGCCGAGGACGTGCCGTACACGCGGATCATCGAGCCGCGGCACTTCCATCCCGAGCGCGACTACCCCACCGACAAGACGGTGATCATGCGCGAGTTCAGCCGCGCCGCGCAGAAG
>JACCYJ010000139.1 GCA_013696555.1 Nocardioidaceae bacterium
CGCTGACCACCCCGGCGCGCTCGAGCGCGACCAGAGCGGAGTGGCCGGCGTTGGGTTGGGCGTACGCCAGGTGACGCCAGCCCACCTGCGCCCGAGCCCAGTAGCGTCGCTGAGCTCCTGGGCCGGACACGAAGTCGGCGTACATCATCGGCTTGCGCGGTGGCGACGCCGGTCCCCGGTAGTCGGGAATGCCCGAGTCGGTGCTGATCCCGGCTCCGGTCAGTGCGACCACCTGCCGACCGAAGAGCAGGGCGGTGACGCGTTCGATGTCGCCGGAACGGAGCTCGATCACGCGACCCAAGGCTACGACGAAGTCCTCGCCCCCTCACAGACCAGGCGTCCGACTGACGGGCGAGGCGCTGAGTCGCGGATGGCGCTGCGAATCGGCAAAGGTACACAGCACGACGACACCGGCGAATGCCGTCAGGATCGAGGCGACCTCGAGGGCCGCCGTGATCCCGAGAAGTTCTGCCAGCCCACCACCGGTCGCCGCACCGAGAAGGCTGAGCAGACCGCCGGACGCCCCGAGGGCACCGAACACTCGTCCCTGGTACTCATTTGGAACCCCTCTTTGGATCATGGTGTTTACCCCGACAAGTGAGGCGACCGATGTGGCACCGCTGATCGCCGACAGCACGAGTGCCAGCGGGACGGACGCAACGCCGAACTTGACCATGAGCAGGACCCCCGCGATCAGCGACGGCCAACCGATGAGCGCCCTTGGCGTGAGCAAGCTGCCGAGCGTGCCCACCAAGACTGTCCCAACGACGCCGCCGATCGCATGCACCGTCATCAGCCAGGCGAACAACCCTGGCCCCTGATGGAGGACATCGCGAACCCAGGCTGCCTGCGGCGGATCGAGCATGGTGCCGCCATACGTCATGATTCCCAGCACCACGAAGATGACAGCGATCGTCTTGTCGTGTCGCACGATGCGAATCCCCGCCAACCATTCGTGGCCGAGTGTCGCCATGGCTGACATCGCCTCCTTCGCCGCGGACTCGTCGGCCGCTCCATCCGGGTGGCGCCGAGCTGGGACGACGACCACCGCGATCAGGAGCGACGCTGCGACGAAAGACGCGCAGTCGACCAGGACGACACCGCCGAGGCCGACGGCACTCAGAACGGCGATCCCGAGCGGAAGACCGGCGAGGCGGCCGAGCCGGTTGTTCAGCGCGTTCAGCGAGTTGGCGGCGACAAGTTGGGCTTCGTCCACCAGCATCGGCAGTAGCGCACTTTCAGCCGGCCCCGAAAACGAGGCCAGCACCGACTGCGCGACAGCCACCACGAAGACGACCCAGATCACGCCGGCATACGACACCAGAAACAGAACGGCGACAGCCAGCGCCTGCAGCACGTTGGTGGCCACAAGGACCCGCTTACGGTCCCAACGGTCAACGAAGACCCCGGCAACGGAGCCGAGCAACACCTCCGGTGCCAGCTCCGCGACGATCATCCCGGCCGACGCGATCACCGAACCTGTCTCTTGGTAGACGAAGTACGGCAGCGCGGAGTACAGAACCCAGTCCCCGGTCACGGAGATCAGGCCACCGATCCACAGCAGAGCGAAGCTCCGCTGACGGAGCACCTTGAGCATGTGTCGGCCTCAAGCCGTCGCGGTCACGACGTCCAGTACGTCAAGGGTGTCGGCAGCGAACAGGACGTCCATGCCGCAGGTATTGGTCACCGCCCGGTAGCTGACGACGAGCGCCGCTCTGCCGTGATGCTCGGTCCACCGGTCGGGCAGTCGACGCGACCGTCGGTGCTCTGAGCAAAAGCGCCGCACCTCCGGCCGCGAGAGCGACATCCCGGCGAGCGAACACGACACCTCTTCGCCGCAGTGCCCGCAGCTGGCGAGCAGACCGTGGCTCTGCGACTGCCCCGCAAGATCGCCGCGCACATAGCGCCGCAGCGGGACCGGACGCGCGCAACGCGTGCACGGGACACCATCGGACGTGAGCCCGCCAGCGAAATAGTCGAATGCCCAACCCCGGGTACGCGCGATGATCGCGGTCGGCCGCGTGACGGCACCGAGAAGCGTCGTGAAGAACGGGTTGCCCAACCGAAACTCCGAGCGCACTGAGCTCATGTCGGTGTCGCAGCGCGGGCAGCGCAGCGCAATCACGCCTGGTGAAGCCTCTCTCCGCAGCAGCAGCGTCTGCTCGCCGCAGTCGCGGCACCAGACACGAGTGGGTCTCCATTCGTCTGCCGGAGCCCCAACGAGTCCGTACGCCCCTGCTTCCTCTCGGAGCTCAGTGGTCAGCAACCGCCGCAGGACTGTCTTGCCGCGACTGATCCGCATGGACACCGCGTCCGTCGACAATCCGAGGCGGTCGGCGATCGCGGCGTGCGGAAGATCGAGCACGAACCTCTGAATCAGCACGTCCCGCGTCTCGGCTGGAAGCATCGCCAGCGCACGGTCAAGCAGCTCGATCAGTTCTGCGCGCTCGAGCTCTGCCTCGAGGTCGACTACATCCTCGACCGACTCGGAAGCGGCTGTCGTGACGACGAGTTCTTGCCCCCGACGGCGGACCCAACGCCGGCAGACATTACGCGCGATTGCCGCGAGCCAGCGGTCGAAACCACTTGGATCACTCAGCCTCTCCAGGTGCCGCCACGCCTCGAGGAACGTCTCCTGGGCCAGATCGTCCGCTGCGTCGGGCTCACCTGTGATGACGGCGCACAGGCGGACAAGGCGCTGCCGCGCGTGTTCGCTGAAGATCGACGCCTGCAACGCGTCGTCGTTCAGTGCTGTCACTGCGGTCACCTCCGGCCAGGATGTCCTTCCCCCACCTATCGCGAAGGGCTCTGTGAAACCAACGGCGTTTTGAGGTGCAATCCGGCTGGCAGCAGGGTTCCTGACCGGTGTGGCCGTCGTTGGAGAAGGGGGGCGGCCGCACGTAGAGCGTCCGCCCCCCCCAACGCGCCAGTTCAGCCGATGGGCATCGACGTCCCGTAGATGTCCTGGTCGAGCCCGCCGGTGTTACCGCAGTTGTTGCCGGAGTACGGGGCGTCCGCCCGGGCGAGTGGAACGTCTTCGTTCACATCGCCCGCAGCCCGACCCAGATCGACGAGGCACTGCGCCACGTCGAACCCATCGACGAAGCCGCCTTCCGCCTCGGTCTCACGCGGGTCGACGCCATCCACGACCTCCCGGTTGTCCGTCCACACCATGTAGGCGAACAACCCGCCGGCGGTAGCGCCGTTGCCGTCGCCGATGGCGACCCAGTTGTAGTCACCCTGGAAGGGGATGTCGCGCGCTCCGAACATCTCCTTCTGCGACTGATGAGTCGTCGAGGAGACCATTCCGACCGGTGTCCAGTTGATCCCGTCCTCGGACACCGCGGCGTAGGTGCCGACGACGTCGTCACCGGAGGAGACCGCCCGACCTTGCGCATCCAGCCGGTTGCCTATCGGCAGCTGCCGGCTGTAGGCGTCGTCGGTGCGGTTGTCCTGCCACACCGTCACCAGCTGACCGCCGTACGCGTCGATGTCGCTGAAGTACTGGTGACCTGGGTCGGCTCCCGAGGAGTCGACCGCCCGGCCGGCCGACCACGTCTGGCCGTCGTTCGTCGACTTCGAGACGTACACCAGCGACCGCCCCACGAAACCCGGCCCGGCCGAGTAGTACGGCGACTGGCTCGGCTGGATGGAATTCGGAGCGACCGCGTTCCACGTCGCGAACACGCCGTCGACGGCACCAGTCTGGTCTGCGGTGAGTCGCGGCTCGAGCGGGACCCGGTGGAACACGAAACCGGGGTCGCCGCAGTAGAACGGCCCATCGCCGCAGTCGCGCTGGCCGGCCTGGTTGGGCGCGTACGGCGTGAACGAGGCGATCTGGCGTGGCCGGTCGAACGTCTGCCCGCCATCGGTCGAGCGAACTACCCGCATGCCGTCGGTGCGGCCGGCGCCTGGCGCCGCGAAACTGCGCCACGACACGTAAACGTCACCGTCGTTCTCGACTGCGATGTCACATCCCTGCACGAAGCCGTCGGAGATGAGCATGCCTTTGGAGAAAGTGCGACCGTGGTCTGTGGAGCGCGCGAAGTAGATCTTGTTGCGCCCGAAGCCCTGGAACTTCGTCCAGCAGAAGTAGACGTTGTCCTCGTACGGGCTCGCAGTGCTCCGGTCGACCTCGAGCATCGGCTTGTCCTGGAAGATTCCGTTCAGGGACGGCGTACCCGGCTTGCCGACGATGCGCGTCCGCAAGTAGTCCTTGGGCAGCTGCCCGCTGACCCCCGCGGGGCCAGGGTTTGCGCCGTACGTCCCGACGAAGACCGACCCGTTCTGCGGCATCGCACGGTTGAACGCGATGCCACCGAAGAAGAGGCGCCCGTCGTTGTCGAACGCGACCAGCGGGTCTCCGGCGTCCGTACGCCCCTTGAGCGGTGACTGCGAACCCTCGGCGGAGTTGTCGAGCGGGTAACCAGGGATCGTCGAGTCGATCCACGAGCGGCCGCGGTCAGTGGAGAAGGCGATCCCCATCCAGCCGGCGGCCAGGTCGCTCTGGCAGTAGTCGTTCCAACCCGCGGCGAGGATGTTGGGGTTCGTGGGATCGATGGCCACCGTCGGCTCGTTGCCCTGGCGGCGGTTGCCGCCGTCATTGGAGTCGGCGTCGCCGTCGGCGGGATCGTTGTCGGGCGCAGGGTTACTACCGCCCGTACTGCAGTGTCTGATGGCCTGGTCAGTGCCTCCGTCGTGCCTGGTGTAGTTGCCGTCATCGGTGACGGGTACATCCGGCGCGGGGGCTGCGCCCACCGGTGCTTGGAAAAGCGACAGGGCCAGGGCCCCTGGTACGACCGCCGCCAACGCGACGACGCGGGATCTGCGCATCGATTGTCCTTCCGAGAGAAGAGCCGTGGGCCTTCCGAGAAACCTGCGAAGCACGGCAGGTGACATACCACTGGACAAAGCCGTGTTTGGCAAGGGCAGGCGCGACCCGAGGCGGGTCGATCAGCGCTCAGGGCGAGAGTTTCCTGGTGGTCAACGATGTAGATACGTCCGGTGGGAGATCGCCAGACAAAAAGGTCGGCGCGGCCGTCGGGGCGCAAGTGCACGTACAGGGTCGTCGCCGGCAATGGCGCCGCCGCCCCTTCACCTGCCGGGAAATCAGCGATTTTCTCGTACTTCCTCGACCCGGGCATGCAACCGC
>JACCYJ010000183.1 GCA_013696555.1 Nocardioidaceae bacterium
TGCACGACCTCGTCGATCTCGGCACGCTGGATGCGCGAGCAGCGGCGTTCCTGCGGGCGTCGGTGATCGCCGGTCTCAACCTCGTCGTCTGCGGGGGGACGCAGGCGGGCAAGACAACTCTGCTCAATTGCCTCGCGGCGGAGCCCATGGTGTGCACGGGCGGAGATGCGGGTGAGGCCGTCGACAACCTGCCTGAGCCGGTGCGGACCCTTCTCACATGACGAGACGGCTCATTCTCCGGTGGTCCCGTCCGCCATTTCGCGCAGCAAGTCGAGGTGGCCGTTGTGGCGAGCGTTCTCCCCGATGAGATGCACAATGACCCACCGGAGGGTCGCCTTCTCACCGTCGAAGGGGGTACTCCTAGGCTCCGTTCGGTGCTCGCCGCACCGGGCGGGGCCGCTTGCGTCATCTTGCTCCGGCTGTCGGCCGGTTGTCACGAGGCTCGACTGAGAAACCGCGCACAGGCGCGGGTGAAGGCGGCGACGAATACCGGTAGTTTTGGATACCTACCGCCAGCCTGGTGCGAGGCACACCACATCACCCCGTGGTCCCAAGGCGGAGAGACCAACCTGAGCGAGAGCTGCCTGCTCCGCGCCTTTCACCACCCTTGCGCACGGCGGCGAATGGCACGTCACCATGTCAGTCGACGGGATCCCCGAAGGTGATTCCGCCTCCGCACATCGACTCGTTGCAGCGATCCCGCCGCCACGAACGGTTTCGATACCGAAGACCGAGCCTGGCGTAGTCACCTGCACTCCTGCTCAGCGAAGACCGCTATGGCACGGGCGACGGGGCCGTGCTGCTCGTAGAGCGCCAGGAAGTTGTCGGCCCCATCCAGCAGCGCCACCGCCCCCGACGGGAGCTGCACCCGCGGAAGCGCGCGGCCGTGCCGCACCATGTCAGCCTGCTCGTCGCTCACCTGGTGCACCGGGAAGCAGCGGTGTGCCACCTCGGCGAGAGAGAGCGGGCACCACTGCCGTGACAGCTCGTCCAGGGTCACCGAGTCGGCCAACCTGAACGCTCCGACCCGGGTCCGTCGCAGCACCGTCAGGTGACCACCGACAGCCAGCGCCGAGCCCAGATCGCGCGCGAGGGCGCGGACGTACGTCCCGCTCGAGCATGTGATGGCGACGTCCACGTCGATCTGACCGGGGAGACGACGTACCGAGTGGATGTCAAACGCGTCGACCCGGACCGGACGCGCCGGCAATGACACGCTCTCCCCCGCCCGGACCCGGGCGTACGCGCGCTTGCCACCAACCTTGATGGCGGAGACGGCCGACGGGACCTGGTGCAGATCCCCGACAAGATCAGCGACCGCAGCGGCAACGTCCGCATCGCTGAGGGCGCCGGTGTCGACCCGGGAGATGGGTTCCCCCTCCGCGTCGTCGGTGCTGGTCGACATGCCGAGCCGGATGGTGGCGTCATACTCCTTGGTGGTCGCGCCCAAGTGACCGAGCAGCCGGGTGGCACGTCCGACGCCGAGAACAAGCACCCCGGTGGCCATCGGGTCAAGGGTGCCGGCATGACCGACCTTGCGGGTGCCTGCCTCGCGACGTACGCGGGCGACCACGTCATGGGAGGTCCAGCTCGCCGGCTTGTCCACCACGACGACGCCGTCCGTCGTCGGTGCCGCGCTCACGCGGTCGCGTTCTCCCCTGGTTCCTCGTCGTGACGGTAGGGGTCTGGCTCACCGGCGTAGTCGGCGCCCTGCGCCAGCCGCGCCACCTCGGCGTCGGACTCGCGCGCCTTGGTCAGCAGCTCATCGATGTGACGGGCGTTGTCCGGGACGGCGTCGAGCACGAACTCCAACGAGGGGGTGTGCCGCATCCCCAACTGCCGGCCAACCTCCGAACGCAGAAGTCCGGCGGCACTGGCCAGGGCGAGAGCGGTGGAGTCGATCGCATCCGGACCGCCCATCACGGTGTAGAAGACCGTGGCGTGCTGGGTGTCACCGGTGACCCGCACATCGGTCACGGTAGTGAAGCCGAGCCGAGGGTCTTTGATGCGTCGCTCCAACATCTCGGCCACGACCACCTTGACCCGATCGGCAACCTTGCGGACGCGCGTGGAACTCATGGGCCGTTTCTCCTCATCGGTTCAGTCGTCGTCGGAACGCAGCCACCGGCGAGCCGCCAGCAACTCGACTTCAGGCCGCGCCGCACACCAGCGCTCCACCTCGTCGAGTACCGACTGGCCGTGCCCGGAGTCCGCCGTCGCCAGTGCCACCCCGATCTCGGCGCGACGGTACAGGTCCTGGTGCCCGACCTCAGCGACCGAGACCGTGTACCGCCGCGCCAGCTCGGCGACAAGAGGGCGTACGACGCTCCGCTTCTGCTTGAGCGAGGCGACGTCGCCGAGAAGGAAGTCCAGGCTCATCGCCGCGACGAACATGGTCCCCTTTCTTTGCCAGCTCAGCGGTCACTCGCGCGGTCGCTCCCGCAGCTCGAACGAGTCGACGACGTCACCGATCTTGATGTCGTTGTAGCCGCGCAAGGTCAGACCGCACTCGAAGCCCTCGCGGACCTCCGCCGCGTCATCCTTGAACCGCTTGAGGCTTGCCAGGTCGAGATTGTCGGCGACCACGGCGCCGTCGCGGACCAGGCGCGACTTGGCGTTGCGTCGGATGACGCCACTGGCGACCATGCAGCCAGCGATGTTGCCGATACGCGACGAGCGGAACACCTCGCGAACCTCCGCGGAACCCAGCGTGACCTCCTCGAAGATCGGCTTGAGCATTCCCTTCAGCGCCGCCTCGATGTCCTCGATGGCCTGGTAGATGACGGTGTAGTAGCGGATCTCCACTCCCTCGCGGTCGGCCACCTCGGTCGCCTTGCCCTGCGGCCGGACGTTGAAGCCGAGAATGATCGCTTCGGAGGCTGCCGCCAGCATGACGTTGGTCTCGGTGATCGCACCAACACCACGGTCGATGACACGCAGCGACACGTCCTCACCCACGTCGATCTTGGCCAGGGCGTCCTCGAGCGCCTCGACCGAGCCCGACCCGTCACCCTTGAGGATCAACAGCAGCTCATTCGTACGCCCGGTCTCCATGCTGGACATGAAGTCCTCGAGGGTGCGCCGACCGGTGCGTTGGGCGAGCAAGGCGTTGCGTTCGCGAGCTTCCCGCTTGCTCGCGATCTGGCGAGCCACGCGGTCGTCGGTGACGACCATGAAGCTGTCCCCGGCACCTGGCACGGAGGTGAGCCCCAGCACCAACACCGGCCGCGCCGGATCGGCCTCCTCGACGCTGTCGCCATGCTCGTCGAGCATGGCCCGGACCCTGCCGTACGCCGGGCCGGCGACGACCGAGTCGCCGACGCGAAGAGTTCCGCGCTGAACGAGCACGGTGGCGACCGGACCGCGGCCACGGTCAAGGTGTGCCTCGATCGCCAGGCCCTGTGCATCCTGCGTGGGGTTGGCCCGGAGGTCGAGCGCCGCGTCCGCGGTCAACACGATGGCCTCGAGCAGGCTCTGAAGGCCGATGTCGGCCTTGGCGGAGACATCGACGAACATGGTGTCGCCGCCGTACTCCTCGGGGACGAGGCCGTATTCGGTCAGCTGACCGCGCACCTTCGCCGGGTCGGCGTCTTCCTTGTCGACCTTGTTGACCGCCACCACCACGGGAACCCCTGCGGCGTTGGCGTGGTTGAGCGCCTCCACCGTCTGGGGCATCACGCCGTCATCGGCCGCGACGACCAACACCGCGATGTCGGTGGCCTGTGCCCCACGCGCACGCATGGCGGTGAACGCCTCGTGTCCGGGGGTGTCGATGAAGGTGATGCGCCGCTCGGTCCCGTCGACCTCGGTGGCGACCTGGTAGGCGCCGATGTGCTGGGTGATGCCACCGGCTTCACCGGCGATCACATTGGCGTTGCGTAGCGCGTCGAGCAGCCGGGTCTTGCCGTGGTCGACGTGGCCCATGACCGTGACCACCGGTGGTCGGGCCAGCAGGTCGGTCTCGATCCCCTCGTCCTCGCCGAACTCGAGATCGAACGACTCCAGCAGCTCGCGGTCCTCGTCTTCGGGAGAGACGACCTGGATGTCGTAGTTGAGCTCGGTTCCGATGACCTGCAGCGTCTCGTCGTTGACCGACTGGGTTGCGGTGACCATCTCACCGAGGTGGAAGAGCACCTGCACCAGCGACGCCGGATCGACACCGATCTTCTCGGCCAGGTCGGTCAGTGAGGCACCGCGCGCCAACCGGACGATTTCACCTTCGCCGTGGCGGACGCGGACGCCGCCGATCGCCGGCGCCTGCATGTTGTCGAACTCCTGGCGCTTGGCCTTGCGCGACTTGCGGCCCTTTCGTGAGGGCCCGCCGGGGCGACCGAACGCTCCCTGGGTTCCACCGCGGCCGCTCCGACCGCCGGCGCCCGGGCGACCACCACCAGCGGGCGGACCGCTGGGAGCACCAGGAAATCCACTGCGCCCCGCAGGTGCGCGCCCGGGGGCACCCGCTGGAGCACCGGGGCGACTCCCGGGACCACCGGCGGGTCGACCGTGACCCATCGGCGAACCGGGAGCCGGTCGACCGGGTGGGGCGGACTGTTTCGGCATCATCGCCGGGTTGGGCCGAGGCAGGCCGGGCACAGCGCCGTGGCCGCCATCACGGGCGGAAGGTGGGCGCGGCGGCATGCCGTCGGGGGCAGGGCGAGAGGGACGCTGCATGCCCTGTGTCGAGGAGAACGGATTGTTGCCAGGGCGGACCCCACTACCCGGACGACCCGCCGCCGGACGCGGTGCCGGACGTGGCGATGCCGCGGGAGCCACAGGTGGCGCTCCGTTCACGGCATCGTGGACCACCGGCGAGCGAGCCGGCTCCGCCACCTCGGACGTCGCGGGGGCCGCCACATCCGCGACGGGCAAGCCGAGTGGCTCGGCGACTGGCTCGATAGTCGGATCGATAGTCGGCGCCGTGTCGTCGGTCGCTGAACCGCTCTTAGCAGCCGCCTTCTTGGCCGAGGGCTTCGCGGCGGCGGTGGCCGCTGCCGCGGCGAGCTGCTCACCGAACTGCTCGTTGAGCCGGCGTACGACGGGTGCCTCCACCGTCGACGAGGCTGATTTGACGAACTCCCCCATGTCCTTGAGGGTCGCGAGAACAGTCTTGCTCTCGACCCCCAGCTCCTTGGCGAGTTCGTGAACTCGGACCTATGCCACATCGCTCCTTCTCGGTCCGAGCCCGAGGGAGGCGCAGACCGTTAGTTGACGTGCATGCTCATGGTGAGAAACTCATCGAGTGCTCATGAGCGAGTGCTCCGCTTCTGTTCGGTGACGCCACCGGT
>JACCYJ010000197.1 GCA_013696555.1 Nocardioidaceae bacterium
CGGCGGATCCCACTCCAGCACGGTGTCCCACCTGGTAGCCCAGTCGAGCCGATCGGCCTGGCGTGCCCAGTACGCCAACGGGTCGGCGGCGGCCTCGTACTCGGCGGCGGTGACGTTTGCGTGCTCGGCCAGGTCGCTCGGCGGCTCGAACCGGCGGTTCTCGTGGAGCAGGTTGGACAGCGCATCGTCGCTGGGCGTGGTCGTCTCGGTCACGCGCCAAACCCTAGGTGCACGGGGGAACGCCGCTCAACGCACGCCGGGCAGCAGCCGGACGGCGACGTCGAGTGGGCGACCACCAGGCGGGCCGCCGTCTTCGCAGGTCCAGACCTCCGACAGCACCGCCATGACGAACCCCCATTCCGTGACGCGCTCGGTCGTCATGTCGAGGCCCGCTGCGAGCTGCTCGATCCGCGCGGGTACCAGGTCCAACAACGCGTCGTCGCGGCGGTCGGGATCGGGGTTGTACAGCAGGGCGCCCACGTCGTATCCGGGGTCACCGATGTAGCCGTGGGGGTCGATGGCAACCCAGGGTTCACGGGTCGCACGCAGCAGGTTGTCGTGGTGCAGGTCGCCGTGAAGGACCACCCGGCGCGGTGCTGTGGCGCAGAGCTCGTCGAAGAGCTTGGCGGCCCGCTCCACCAGGTGGCGCGGTAGCGGGTCGTCGCCGGGGAACGTGCCGAGGTGGTCAGCGAAAGTCCTGCCCTCGGTCTCCAGATCGGGTAGTGCACACCCCTGCGGCGGATCGACGTGAAGCCGGTGCGCCACGCCGATGACCGCCGCGGTCGCCTCGCTGTCGCGATCGGGCACCAGCTCCGCCGCCAAGCTCCCCGGATCGGCGCGCTCGAGCAGCAGAGCGCCGTGCGCCAGGTCGTACTCGAGCAGTCGGACCGCGCCGTACCCGGCGAACGCGTCGAGGGCTGCTGCCTCTCGACGAAGGTGGTCGGCGCCGGGGATCCCAACTTTGAGGACGGCGGGAGTCCCGTCGGCCCGCCGTGCGGCAACCACCCAGTGGTAGCTGAGCGTGAACGGCGCACCGACTTCGAGGTCCCACTCGCGGCGTATGGCGTCGACGTGCTGGGGCAGATCGGCCAG
The DNA here is from genome assembly GCA_013696555.1 of Nocardioidaceae bacterium. Taxonomy (GTDB): domain Bacteria; phylum Actinomycetota; class Actinomycetes; order Propionibacteriales; family Nocardioidaceae; genus JACCYJ01. The sequence continues at coordinate 1,093 of JACCYJ010000197.1, forward strand.
CCACTGCTCTCCGTCGGCTCCCCAGACGCCGACGACGTTGCGCTCCAGCGCGCGCGGGATCGGCACTGCGCTCATACCCGTCAGTCTGCTGGTGGACCCGGCGGCGCCCCACCAGGGGCGGGATCCCAGTGCATGACGGCTCTGGTTCCGTTCAGCATGATGCGGGCGAGTCCGAGTGCAGCCGCGCACGGGCCTGCCGTCGAAAGGAGAAGCCAGTGCGGTCTGCCTACAGGGTTCTCGCCTATCTCATCGCGACGGGTGTCGTCATTCAGGCGGCTGCGATCGCGTACGCGTGGTTCGCCGTCATAGACAAGATCGACGGCGGAGCTGTGCTCGACGAGAACTGGGAGGGCAACGCCGGTCACGCCGTCCACGGCATCGTCGGGATCTCGGCCATCCCGTTGCTTGCGCTGATCCTGCTCGTCGTGTCGTTCTTCGCCAAGGTGCCCAACGGTGTCAAGTGGGCAGGCGGGATCTTTGCTCTGGTGGTCGCCCAGGTCCTGGTGGCGTTCATCTCTTTCGGCGCGCCGGGGTTGGGCGTGCTCCACGGGATCTTCGCCCTCGCGCTCTTCGCTGTGGCGTTCATGGCCGGTCATCGGGTGGTTACGACTCCGCGTACCCCGGTGGCGACCTCGGCCGGGGCGACCGTCCAGTAGTTCGCCATGCGCGCCCATCGACGCGCCATCGTCGCCACAGTCGCCACGGTCGCGCTGCTCGGATCACTGGCCTGGTACTGGCAAGCTAGCCTGCTGCCGGAAACCTACTCCGTGATGGACATGGGGTACGCCGACTACGGCGGTGGCCCTACCGAGGGGCCTCACGCCGGCGACGGTGTCGCCGTCAGTGTCCCAAACCTGACCGGCCCGCAGAACCGGCCAGCCGACGTGGCCGTGACGCTGACGACTCGTCAGGAGTCGTTCGAGCTGGGCTCAGGCGGAACGGTCAACGGCTACACCGTCAACGGCACTTCACCCGGCCCGACGATCCAGGTCGTCGCGGGCGACCTCGTCGAGGTTCGCGTGGTCAACGAGTCGGTGTCCGACGGCGTCGCCCTGCACTGGCACGGTGTCGACGTTCCGAATGCGGAGGACGGTGTGGCCGGCGTGACCCAGGACGCCATCGGCCTCGGCGACGAGTACCTTTACCGGTTCGTCGCGGAGCGCGCCGGTTCGTACTGGTACCACTCCCACCAGGTTTCGCACGAGCAGGTGCGGAGCGGGCTGTTCGGTGCGCTGGTGATTCGGTCCCGCGGGGACGTTGGCCAAGACGTCGTCGCAGCCGTCCACACGTACGACGGGATCCGGACGATCAACGGTACGGCGGGTGAGACGCATATCGCCGTCCAGCCGGACTCCCGTCACCGAGTACGGGTCATCAACACCGACAACGGGCCGTTGCGGGCCGAGATCACCGGAGCGGCGTACCGGGTCCTGGCCGTCGATGGCTACAGCCTGCACGACCCGACGTCGGTCGAAGGTCAAGCAGTGGTCGTCACCGCGGGTGGCCGCGTCGACCTGGAGGTCACGACACCGGCGGACGGGTCTGCGGCGGTGATGGCCGTCGGCGGTGGGACCTCCCTTGTCCTGGGCGGCGAGGCCGGCGCCGCATCCGGGGCCCCAGAATTGACCGAGGTGCTCGACCTGCTCTCCTATGGCTCACCGGCGCCGATCGGATTCGACCCCGACGAAGCCGACCGGCATTTCGAGTACCGGATCGGGGATCGGATCGGCCTGTTCGACGGCCGACCCGGCAGATGGTGGACGATCAACGGGCAGCAGTGGCCCGACGTCCCTATGTACATGGTCGCCGAAGGCGACATCGTGCGGATGACCCTCTCCAACGACAGCGGTGAGGTGCATCCCATGCACCTGCACGGTCATCACGCCGTCGTTCTCAGCCGCAACGGCGAGCCCGCGACCGGCAGCCCCTGGTGGGTGGATTCGCTCAACGTCGAGGACGGTGAGACGTACGAGATCGCCTTCGTTGCCGACAACCCCGGGATCTGGATGGTTCACTGCCACAACCTGCCGCACGCGGCTGAGGGCCTGGTCGCGCATCTGATGTACACCGGCGTCTCCACGCCGTTCGTCGTGGGTGGGGACGCCGACAACGCGCCTGAGTGATTCCGGGCGGGGCAGCTTGGTGACCGCTGCGGGCGCTGCCACGCTAGTTGCTGAGCTCGAGGTCTCTGCCGACTTCCGAGTTAGCGTTGGTGGCGCTGCCCATTCACCAACGTCTAGTCGTAGCTCGGCGAGGTGAGGCACAACTCACCAGCTCGTGTGCAGCGGCCAGCCCTCCTCATACCCGGCGCGGGTCTGCACACCGACGACAGCGAGCTCGTGCAGCTCGGGCAGCGTGCGTGCCCCGGCATAGGTGGCGCTGCTGCGTACGCCGGCGGTGATCGCGTCGATGAGGTCTTCGACGCCCGGCCGCTCGGGGTCGAGATACATCCGCGACGACGATATGCCCTCCTCGAACAAACCCATCCGGGCGCGCTCGAACCCAGCTGCGTCACGCGTACGGTTGCTCACCGCCCGCGCGGAAGCCATGCCGAACGACTCCTTGTACGGCCTGCCGTCGGCGCCATGCATGAGGTCGCCGGGGCTCTCGTACGTGCCGGCGAACCATGACCCCACCATGACGTTCGCGGCTCCGGCTGCCAACGCGAGCGCGACGTCGCGCGGGTGGCGTACTCCGCCGTCGGCCCACACGTGCGCACCGGCTTCAGCTGCCGCGGCCGCGCATTCCAGGACCGCGGAGAACTGCGGTCGGCCGACGCCGGTCGTCATGCGCGTCGTGCACATGGCGCCCGGCCCGACACCGACCTTGACGATGTCGGCGCCGGCTTCGAGCAGCTCGCGCGTGCCGTCAGCGGTGACCACATTTCCGGCCACGAGTGGTACGCGACGACCGGTCTCTGCTGCCTGCTCGTCGCAAAGCGCTCGCAGGGTAGGCAGCACGTCGAGCATCCGGTCCTGGTGCCCGTGCGCGGTGTCTGCGACCACCACGTCCGCTCCAGCGACCAGCAGGGCTTCTGCCTTGGCTCCGACGTCGCCGTTGATCCCGAGGGCGGCGGCCACCATCAGCCTGCCGTCGCCGTCCAGTGCGGGTGCGTAGATCGACGACCGCAGCGCGCCCTTGTGGGTCACGATGCCTACGAGGGTGTCGCCATCGGTGACCGGCGCGAGCGTCAGGTGCTGATGCGCCAACGCGTCGAACATCTCCTGCGCCGACATCCCGGCCTTGAGCAGCATCACGTCGGTGCTCATCACCTCGTGCACCTGCGCGAAGCGGTCCACGTCGGCGCCGTCGCGCTCGGTCATCACCCCGAGAGGATTGCCGTCTGCAACGACCACGACGGCGTGGTGCGAGCGCTTGGGCATCAGGCTCAGCGCTTCCCCCACCGTGGTGTCCGGGTTGACGGTGATGGGCGTCTCGTACGTGGGGTGCGCCCGCTTGATTGCGCTGATCGCCCGCCCGACGACGTCGAGTGGGATGTCCTGCGGGATGGTGGCGATGCCGCCGCGCCGGGCGACCGTCTCCGCCATCCGGCGTCCCGACACGGCGGTCATGTTCGCAACCGCGATCGGGATTGTCGTCCCGACCCCGTCGGGCGTCGCGAGGTCGACGTCGAACCGGGATGTCACCGCCGAACGGCTCGGGACCATGAAGACGTCGTTGTACGTCAGCTCCGTTGCCGGCACGTGGTCGTGAAGAAACCGCACGGCGGGCCAGCGTACTCGTGGACGTCAGTTCTTGGGCCGCCACTGGTTGGCACGCTCACCACGCGCCGCGAGCTTTGCCGTCTCCCGCACTCGACGAGCGCGCGTCTCGGCTCGCTTGGCCTGCACGATCCACTCCAAGATGCCGCGGCGCACCGATGCGGGGAACGCCTCGAACTCCGACCGTGCCGGGGGGTGCTCGTCCAGCGCCTGGCCGAGGTCGTCCGGCACGATGCCCTTCTCCACCTCGTCGAGCCGCGACCAGGACCCGTCGGCCTGAGCGGCTTCGACGGCTGCCGTCCCCGCCGGCAGCATCAGCCCTGCAGCGTTGAGCCGCGCCACCCGGTCCTTGTTCGTGCGGGCCCCAGCCGCTACCACGCTTGCGCGGCGTGAACCGCAGCGCCGTCCGCTCGTCGTCCATTGCGCGCCCTGTGGAGTCCACCCAGCCGACGCACAGCGCTTCCGCCACCAACTCGTCGTACGTCGGTGCGGGTCTCGCGGCCGACTTGCGCCAGGTGATCACCCAGGCTCCGGGATACTCACCATGGTGTTGGCCGAGCCAGCGCCGCCACTCGGCTCGCGTCTCGACGTGGATCTCGGGGTAGTCGGGCACATCCCACAGGATGCACCAGCGACTCTTCCCACTCCGGTGCCCATGCGGCAGGGTGGCGGCAGATGTCGCCGCTGGGAGGACCCCCATGAGGACGCGAACCACCGTCACGATCGCCGCCGCTGCCGCCGTACTGAGCGGACTGTCGCTTGCCCCAGCTGACGCCGGGGGTGCCACCGGTCAGGGCGAAGGTCCTCGGTGGAGCTCCAGACCAACCGGAACAGAGGAGCAGTACCGGGGCCTGGACGGCGTCAGTCGTCGCGTCGCGTGGGTGGCCGGCGAGGACGGCGGGGTCTTGCGGACGACCGACGGTGGTCGTACCTGGCAGGACGTTGCACCGCCCCGCACGGGCAAGCTCGCCTTCCGGGACGTCGAGGCGCAGGACGCGCTGAACGCAAGTGTTCTCTCCATCGGGACGGGCACCGACTCCCGTATCTACACCACCGACGACGGCGGCCAGAGCTGGACGCTGGCGTTCGTCAACCGTCGCCCCCAGGCTTTCTACGACTGCATGGCGTTCTGGCCCGGCGGCCGGCGAGGCCTGGCGATGAGCGACCCGGTGGATGGCAAGTTCCGCATCATCGCGACCCGTGACGGCGGCCACAGCTGGCGGGTGCTCTCCGACCGCGGAATGCCGCGTGCGGTCGACGGGGAGTTCGCGTTCGCGGCCTCTGGGACCTGCCTGGTGACCGGTGGCCGGCGGCACGCCTGGCTGGCGTCGGGCGGCACCGCCTCGCGGATATTCCACACCCGCGACGCTGGCCACACCTGGACCGTCGCCAAGTCGAAGATCCCGGCGGCTCCGGCCGGTGGCGTCTTCTCCCTCTCGTTCCGCAACCTGCGTCACGGTGTTGCCGTCGGCGGTGACTTCACGGCACCCCGTAACGGCAGCGACGCATCATCGCGGAGCCGCAACGGCGGAAACCGCTGGATCTCCGGCGGTGACCTGTCCGGCTACCGCTCCGGCGTCGCCTGGGTGAAGGGCCGGCCTGGGACCGTGGTCGCCGTCGGCCCGACCGGATCCGACATCTCGCGCAGCGGCGGCCGTCGGTGGACGCGCTTCTCCGGCAAGGCATTCGATGCCGTCGACTGCAACGACGCAGGCATTTGCTGGGCGTCCGGGCCGGAGGGGGCGGTCGCTCGATTGCGGTTCTGACGCTGAGCCGCAGGGAACCGTTGGCACGCCGGCGGCGTCCCACTGCCATGAGACCGCAAGCGCAGGGGGCCGCCACAGCCGTGCTGTTGGCGTTGACAGTAGGTGTGCTCGCAGGGTGCGGCGGCGAGTCGAGCGCCGGTGCTGGTGATGAGTCGTCGGTCGATGGCCGTACGTTCCTCTCCACCAGCGTGACGCCTCGCTCGCTGGTCGCCGGCACCCGGATCCGGCTCACATTTGACGGCGACTCGTTGGGTGCCGACGCGGGCTGCAACTCGTTGCTCGGGCAGGTACGGGTCGACGGCGGCCGCCTGGTGACGGACGGCTCGATCGGCATGACGGAGATGGGGTGCGACCAACCCCTGATGGACCAGGACGCCTGGTTGGCCGAGCTGCTGGGGTCTGGTCCCGAGCTGCGGCTGAATGGCGACGACCTCACGCTGCGGGCTGCAGACGGGACGGTGGTCGAGCTCGTGGATCGCCGGGTGGCTGACCCCGACCGCCCGCTCGCAGGCACGAAGTGGGTGCTGGACGGGATCATCGAGGGCGCCGGTCCGGACGGCGCGGTGTCGAGCGTGCCCCAAGACGTGACCGCCACGCTTCGGATCTCTGCAGACGGGCAGCTCACGCTCACCACCGGCTGCAACACGGGTAGCGGCTCGGTTGACATCGGTGACGGCGTTCTCCGGCTGGATTGGACCTACTTGACCGAGATGGACTGTGCGGGTGACCGAATGCGGGTGGAGCAAGCCGTCCAGACCGCGCTGTCGCAGGACGAGATCGCGTACTCGATCGAGGCCGACAGGCTCACCCTGACCAACGGCCCCCATGGCCTGGTCTACCGCGCGAAGTCCTGACCCTTAGCGCGCCACGCACCACCCTCATCGAATGGCGCCTTGCGGGGAGTCGTACCGGCGTGTCGGGAGCCGCTTCGCGCCAAACGACGATCTGGTGGCACGCCTCAGCGGAAGTCGAACAACACACTCCCGTCGTCGCGCTGAGTCTCCGCGGTCGGGGCTGGCTCCGGCTCCTTCAACACCTGCGCCCGGAAGCACTCGGTCCGGTACGGCAGCCGTAATGCCTCGCGGTTGTCGTACTCGTCATAGAGCGCACTGACACGCCCCAGCAGCTCGTCCCGCTCGGCCTGGTCCAGCGCCGCAACGTAGGAGCGGGAGCGGATCAGCCCGAGCAGGCCGTCGCGATCCAGCTGCTGCCAGAAGCGGAACTGCGCCTTGGCGGCGACGCCGAAGAGCCTCGAGGCTTTCAGCGCATCCAGCTCCAGGTCGGCCCCCAGGTCCTCGCTGCCGACGATCTCGCTGAGGCGGCGCACCCACGGCACCGACTCCGCCCGGAAGTTCCACACCAGGGCCAGGTGACCACCCGGTCGGAGGACCCGGGCGATCTCCGGCAGCGCCGCCTTGGGGTCGAACCAGTGGAACGCCTGCGCGACGACCACGACATCGAAGGAGCCAGCGCGAAACGGCAGTCGCTCGGCGCTGCAACGCAGCGCAGGAGTCGAGACTCGGGCGACCAGATGCGCCAGCATCGGCGCGGCTGGCTCGGTGGCCACCACAAAGTTGCCGGCGGCGACGAGCGACCCGGTGAGCTTCCCCGTTCCGGCGCCCAGCTCGAGCACGGAGTTGGACGCTGGCCCCGCGAGCCACCGCACGGCGGGGTCCGGGTAGCCGGGGCGGTTCTGGTCGTAGACGTCGGCGACATCGCCGAACGTGCGACTTCGTTCCGTCCTCAGCCGGTCGTCCATCCCTGGGAGGCTACCAACGTGACGCCTGACATCTTCGTCGTCGCGGCCCACCTCGAGGGGGTGCCGTCAGCCTTCGCCGCTGCTCGCGACGGCATCGACTCGCTGCTGCGCGACCGCGGCCTACGCCGAAGTGGTCCGGCGGCGACCGCGGAGTCTCTGCTGCGCGGAGCCCAAGCCTCAGCGGCGCTCGAGGGCAGCAGGTTCGACCTTGCCGAGGTGCGCGCGGGAGCCGGCGACGCGACGACCCGGGCGGCGGTACGCCTCTCGACTCACGTCCTCGGCCTCGTGCCCGGGTGGCAGCGGGCGCCCGTCCAGGCTCTGGCCCGGATGCATGCCGTGGCCGCTGCCCCAGATACCGACGCAGCGCAGCTGGGTCGCCCGGTCTCGGCAACAGGAGCAGCCCGGCTGCAGACTCTGTCCAGGGCGTTGGTCGCGCCCACCTCGGCGCCGGCGATGGTCGTGGCTGCGGTCGTGCACGCCGAGATCGCCTCCAGCTCGGCGTTCGCGTCGTACAACCGGTTGCTCGCCCGGGCCGCGGAACGGGTGACGCTGGTGTCCAGAGGCGTCGATCCGGCGTCAGTCACGGTCCCGGAGGCCGGGCATCTTGCCTATCAGGCCGGTTATGCGCCGGCGCTCGAGGCTTATGCCTCCGGGCTGCCGGCGGGGGCGACTGCCTGGCTGCTGCACGCGGCCGCCGCCTATGCAGCGGGCGCGGAGGCCGCCGCGGACCTCGTGCGGTGAAACACGCGCTGACACACGAACGGCGTCACCGCTGGGTGACGCCGTTCGCCGGCACAACGGACCACGGTTACCAAGCGTGCTCCTCTAAACGTCGGCTGGGGACCTGCCCCGCACCGATTGCCCTGGTAGGAAGGGTGGATCGCCGCGTGGGTTCCTGGCCGTTGTGCAGTCTTGAGTTAGTGGTTCCTTTCTACGCCTTCTAGCGCGAATGCGGAACCCCTCAACGGAATCTGGGTAACGCCAGCCGCCGACTCAACGTCAGCTCCCGCCGCTGTCGCGCCTGCCACGTCGTCACGCCCGCAGTCACCAGGCCGGCCGCGACCGCTACCGCCACCGCTCGGCTCGCGGAGCTGTGCAGGCCGACTCGCTGCCGCAGCCCCACCGGACGGTCGAAGCGGAGCACCCGCCACCCCCGCTCCGCCGCGGCCCGGCGCAGCCCGCGGTCGGGATTGACAGCGTGCGGGTGTCCGACCGCCATTAGCAGCGGGATGTCGGTCTCCGAGTCGCTGTACGCGTAGCACTCCGAGAGGTCGTACCCATACTCCTCGGCCAGCTCACGAGCTGCCTGCGCCTTGTGCTCCCCGAAGGCGTAGAAGTCGATGTCACCGGTGTAGCGGCCGTCCGAGATCGCCATGCGCGTCGCCACCACATGGTCGGCGCCGAGCATCTCACCGATCGGCTCCACCACTTCGGAGCCGGAGGACGACACGATCACCACGTCGCGACCAGCGGCCTGGTGGTCCTCGATCAGCTGCACCGCCTCGTCGTACACCAGTGGGTCGACTATCAGGTGCAGCGTCTCGGCGACGATGTCGCGGACGCTCTGCACCGGCCACCCTGTGCACATGGCGGACAGGTACGCCCGCATCTTCTCCATCTGGTCGTGGTCGGCGCCCTGCAGGGCAAACATGAACTGGGCGTACCCACTCCGCAGCACCGAGCGGCGGTTGAGCAGTCCGCCGTCGAAGAACGGGCGGCTGAAGGCCAGCGTGCTCGACTTGGCGATGATCGTCTTGTCGAGATCGAAGAACGCCGCGCCGACGGCACCCCGCTGGGCGGGGTCCCGGTAAGCGAGCTGAGCAATGGCCACGCTTCGAGCATAGTTAGCCAGACCAACAGTCGGTGGCGGTATCGAGCCTGTTCACAGGCTGGTCGGCAAGAGTTGGCCTGTCCACAACTGGCCGATCGCCGTCCCGTTGGCGGGCTCGTCGGACTCCCCTGTCGAGTATGAGCTCGCTGCCCGACGACCGGCCGAGACCGCTGCTCCTGACCGGTGACGACTCCCTGCTCGACCACCTACTGCGGTTGTCAGCCGCCGCCGGTGTCACCCCGGAGGTGGCCCGCGACGTGGGTGCCGCCCGCCATGCCTGGGGCTCGGCCGGCGTCGTCGTTGTGGGCGACGACTTGTCC
>JACCYJ010000228.1 GCA_013696555.1 Nocardioidaceae bacterium
CCCCGAGCGCGCGCGGCACGTGCAGGCGCTCGAGGCGGTCGGCCGCCGCGGCCACCGGGATCGCGACGATCACGGTGATCAGCACGGCGAGCAGGAGCGTGATCAGCTGTGTGAAGAGCAGCCCGAGAACGAGCAGGCCGGCCGCGATGAGAACCGCGCGATATGCGATGGCTCCCTCGCGACCGGCCATGGATCGCAGGCTAGTGGGTGGCTAGGCCGCTACTTCGTGAAGCCCTCCTCCTTGAGGTAGGAGGCGGCCACCGCCTCGGGCTTCTCCTTGTCGATCGTCACCCGCGAGTTCAGCTCCCGCATGACCTTCTCGGTCAGCGGGGCCTGCACGTCCTCGATCATCTTGAGCCCCTCCGGGCCGAGCTCACCCGCCGTCTGCTTGCGCATCAGCAGCGTGACGTTGTAGGGCGGGAAGAGCTGCTTGTCGTCCTCGTAGCCGACGTACTTGTCGGTCAAGGCGAGCTGGGCGTCCGTCGAGAACCCGAAGGTCAGGTCCGACGTTCCCTTGTCGAGGTCGTTGTACTTGCCCTCGCTCGAGACGAACTTGCCCTTGTACCCATAGATCTCCTTGAGGCCGAGCAGGCAGTCCGACCGCTGCCGGCACTCGGGGAAGCCCGAGATCGAGACGGCCCCGCCGGCCTTGGCGAAGAGGTCGGTGAGCGTCTTGGGGTTGCCGTACTTCTTGGCGGTCTCGACCGTCGACGCGACGCGGAAGGTGTCCTCGAACGGCGTCCGCGGCAGCGCGGTGAGGTTCGCCTTGGCGTACTCGGCCTTCGTGTCCTCATAGGCCTGATCGGCATCCTTCGGTACGTCCGCGGTCTTCACACCGAAGAACGAGGTGAGCGCCGTGCCGGTGTACTCCGGGTATCCGTCGATCTGGCCCGACTTGAGCGCCTTGAAGGCGATCTGCTCCGAACCGAGGTTCAGTCGCTTCTTAATCTCGAACCCGAGGGCTTCGAGGGTCTGGGCGTAGATCTCACCCAGGATGTACTGCTCGGTGAAGTTCTTGGAGCCGACGGTGATTATGCCCTTCGAGGCGTTGGCCGGATCGGATTCGATGATTGTCGATGCCGCTTTCTCTGCTGCCGGCTTCTCGGCGGCGGGTTCCTCGTCGTCGCTTCCGCACGCGGCCAGCGCGAAGGCGACCAGGAGTGCGAGAAGCGCCGCGAGGGGCAGACGCAGGTAGGGCTTCATGTGGCGGGGGTTCCCTTTCTGAAGGAGAGGACTCTGCGGCGACTCTTGGCCGCTGCGGGCTGGGCCACCTTGAGGCCCTTGGGAGTGAGGATCTGCTGAAGTCGCGCGAAGCCGAGATCGACCATGATGGTCACGATCGCGACGATGATCGCGGCCCCGATCTGGCCTTGCAGGCCGTAGGTCTGGGGTGTCACGATGGGTTCGCCGAGGGTCTGGACGTTGGCCAGCGGAGCGATGGTGGCGGTCGCCACCACGTTGACGCTGGCAGTCCGGATCCCGCCGAAGATGAGCGGAAGGGCGAGCGGGAAGCGGACCTTGGAGATGATCTCGAAGGAGCTCATCCCCATCCCGCGCGCCGCGTCGATGGTGTCACGGTCGACCTGGCGGACGCCGACGTAGGTGTTCGTGAGGATGGGCGGAATGGCGAGCAGGACCAGCACCAGGATCACGTTCCCCGGTCCGACGCCGATGAAGGCGATGAAGAACGCCAGCAGGGCGAGGGAGGGGACCGCCCGGCCGATGTTCGAGGTCGAGATCGCGATGAATTCGCCCTTGCCCTTGTGACCGAGGATGAGCCCGATGGGCACCGCGATCACCAACGCGAGCGCCACGGCCGCCACGGAGATCCAGAGGTGGGTTATGCCGAAGCCCGCCAGCTCGGGCAAGCCGCCGATCTGCACTCCGCCGCTGACGGACTCGCGCTCCTTGAAGATGAACTCGATGGCGCCCCCGAAGTCGCCGAGGAAAGCGAAGGCCGAGGTCATGACGGCAGCGCCCGTTGCCAGGGGGTGATGGCCCGTTGGATACCCAGCAGGATGATGTCGAAGGTGGCCGCCAGCAGGACGGCGAGGCCGCCCGCGACCACCACGTTGGACTGGAAGAACCGGTCCGTGAGGATCTCGGAGCCGAG
>JACCYJ010000205.1 GCA_013696555.1 Nocardioidaceae bacterium
CCGCCGCCGAAGAGTGGAGTGTTCGCGGATCGTGCCGCGCAACACCGGATACCGCGCCTCGAGCGCGTCGAGGACCGTGCGCTGGGTGACCGGCCCGTCGACGTCCACCTGCACCTCCCCGTTGACCTTGGCCAGGTTGCGCAGATGCGCTGGGAGTACGACCCGGATCACGGCAGGGTCTGGACTTCCACTGACAGCACCGGCGGCAGGTACTCGGCGATGGGTTCCCAGCGGTCCCCGGCGTCAGCCGACACGTACACCTGTCCACCCGTGGTGCCGAAGTAGACCCCGCAGGGGTCGAGCGAGTCGACGACCATCGCGTCGCGGAGCACATTGACGTAGCAGTGGCTCTGCGGCAGCCCCTCGGTGAGCGGCTCCCACTCGTCACCGCCGGTGCGGCTGCGATAGACACGCAGCCGGCCTTCCGGCGGGACGTGGTCGGAGTCGCTGGTGATCGGGACGACATAGATGGTGTCGGGCTCGTGCGCGTGCACGTCGATCGGGAAGCCAAAGTCGGTCGGCAGGTTGCCGCTCACCTCGTGCCACGACTCGCCGGCGTCGTCACTGCGCATGACGTCCCAGTGCTTCTGCATGAACAGCACATCCGGTCGCGAGGGGTGCATCGCGATCCGGTGGACGCAGTGGCCGACCTCCGCCGCCTCCGAGGGAATCTCTCCCGACTTCAGCCCACGGTTGATCGGCCGCCACGTGGCGCCTGAGTCGTCGCTGCGGAACGTGCCGGCCGCTGAGATCGCCGCGTACAGGCGGCCGTTGTTGCGTGGGTCCTCGAGGATCGTGTGCAAGCACATGCCTCCCGCCCCCGGCTGCCATTGTGAGCCCGTGTCGTGACCTCGCAGGCCGGACAGTTCCTGCCAGCTCTGGCCGCCGTCGGTCGAGCGGAACAACGCGGCGTCCTCAACGCCGGCGTACACGGTGTCCGGGTCGTTCAGCGAGGGTTCGAGGTGCCAGACTCGGGCGAACTCCCAGGGGTGAGGTGTTCCGTCGTACCACTGGTGCGTGCCGGGGACGCCGTCGTACTCGAACTTGTTGCCCTGAGGTTCCCAGGTCTGGCCGCCGTCGTCGGAGCGCTGGATGAGTTGCCCGAACCAGCCGCTGGACTGCGAGGCGTAGACCCGATCCGGGTCGGCAGGCGACCCCTTCACGTGGTACATCTCCCACCCGGCGAAGTGTGGTCCCGTGATGTCCCACTTGTCCCGCTTGCCGTCCGCGGTCATCACGAAGGCGCCTTTCCGTGTCCCGACGAGCACCCGCAGTCCGCTCATTCCGCACTCCTCTCCGAGCTCCGCCGATCGTCGCTCAAGTTATAGACCTGTCGGAGGCCGGCAACTCATCGGTCGCCACCCTACTGAGCGGCTCCGCCGGAGCCGAAGGGAACGAACCGCCGTCATCGATGACTGGATCGGAGCAGGAGGACCTGAAATGGAGGTCACCAAAGATGGACGAAGCTGGCGGGTCGGTACAGCGAGCGACGTTGCCTGGATCACCGATGCCACCACCGTCGACCGGACCATCACAGCGGCGATCCCGCCGATATTCGAGGCGTACGCCACCTTCCATCAGATCGACAATGAACCCGCCCCAGTCAGCGTCCAAGAACGCGCCGTCGTGCATCACCTGACCCAACGCTCCGGGGACCAGCCGTGGTGGCTTGGCCTTCTCGAGACCGGCGCTCACGACGTCGTCTTCGACGATGTTCCCAAGGTCACCCTCTACTCCGATTGGCACTACGTCCTCGTCGAGGCCGGACCGACGCAAGCCTTGACATGGCGCACCGGCCACATGCGCGCCCAATACGGCGTGCTACCCGATCTGTTCTTTCCGGTGGATCGAAGCTGGCTCGTCTCCGCCCTCTGGGACGACACCTGGACCTGCGTCGGCGGGCGGCAGACCTCATCCGTAACCTGCGGCACGACCCTGTCGTGCAGGCCCGACCCGTCCAGCTCGGCGAGGACGCCACACCGCCGGGACACGACTGCCTGTGAGGCCACCGCTTTCGGGTTACCGCTCGCGATACTTCAGCCACCAACGTCGAACCTCGCCGACGACCGGCGACTAGCGCGAGCCGATGCCATCGGCCTGACGGTCATGCGGGCGCTGGGGGCTGTGGCCGCCCCTGCAGGCCTCTGCCCAGCCGCTCGAGGATCTCCTCAGCCTGCAGGTAGAGATCCTCGTCGGCGTCCTCGGGAAGCACTATGGAGTGCTCGCCGTACGCATCACGCGTCATTCGTACGGCCTGCTGTGGATGGCTGATATTCAGCTCAACGAAGAGTAGCTCCAAGTCCGAGCGATCAGTTGCCCGGAACGCGGCCATCTTCATAGCCAGAAGGACACGCGCCGAAACCGTCTCGATCCTCAGACCGGGTCGTTCCGAAAGGAGCTCCCGGTCCTCGTCGCCGATGGGCGGCAGGAACGCCATCGCGCGGGCATTGAGCCAGTCGTCGCGAAGCCCGTGCTCACGCGCGATTTCGCGGGCTAGCTCAGCTATCAAGTCTGCTGGCTCGCCCCGGCCATCGACATCACGCGTGAGCCGCCTTGCGCCGTGCCGGAGCGCCATCGCCGCACCGCCGACCAGCAGCAAATCGCCCTCAGCTCCACGGTCGTGAAGGCGACGGGCCAGGTCATCGAGGAGCGAGGTGAGTTGTTCTGGCGTAAGAGCGGCGCGGGACATCACGCGTACGACAGGTCGTGATCGTCGATCCAGATGTTCGCCTTGCCGAAGTCGGGCTGGGTCCGTTCAACGGTGCGAGCCATGAATCGACGGCCGGGCCGGGCGGGAAAGAACGGTTCGCTCATTGGCGCGGTGCCACTCCAGGAAGGGAGCGCCATGCCGTGTCGATCACAGAATGTACGGATGGCGATCGTCATGAAGCGGTCCCACCGTTCATCGCCGGTCGATGGGGCCTCGGCAAGGAACTCGCGTAACCCAGCAGCGTCGGTGTTGTCCTGAAGGAAGGCGAGGTCCTCCAACGCCTGTCGCACCAGGCGAAGCGCAAAGTCGTGATCGCCGCCGACGAGCTCCTCGCCGACATCCCTGGCATGCTCGGCTGCCGTCCTCCACCCACGCGCCGTAGTGGTGGCCAGGGTGAGACCACAAGCGTTTAGGCCGTCTAGAGCCGTGGACATGGACACCTCCTCTCCGCGTTCGAGTCGACTGACGGTCATCCGAGCAACCCCGATACGCCGTGCCAATCCTTCTTGGCTGAGGCCAATCTGCCTGCGAGCCTCGCGGATCGTCTCTCCCAGCGCGAGCGCATCGACCAAGGGATGATTCACTTCACAATCATAGCACTGGATATCGCTACTTATCTTTATCAGATATTCCCTCATGTGCAGTGGCACAGCCGCCACCCCGATCGATCGGTGCCGAGCCCGGAGCCGACCGCCCCGCTTCCTGTACCAGCTCGCGATCGACGGTCTGCAGGCCGACTTCCAGGCACTGAAGTCGATCGGAGCCGGATCCAGCCTCCCGATCCCGGCGACCCCGCTGGTAGGGCGGGACGGAGAGGTCGCTGAGCTGACCGCGCAGCTTCGGTCACCCGCTCGACCTGAGGTGGTGATCCGGTGTCGAGGGTTCGGGCTGTGTTCAGCGGGCTCGTCTGCGTCGGTCTGCTGGGTGGCTGCGGAGCACCTGGAGGTTCTACCGCTAGCGGTGGGGACAGAGACGGTCCGCAGCCGAAAGCGGGCTCCCGCGACGGGGTGACGTCGCTTCACCTGGCGGAGATGCACTTCACCTGGCGTGCATGCCAGGTGAAGTGCGGTGATACCAGGTTCACCTGGGAAAGGTGGGACGTACGCGGCGGCGGGTCGCGGGCGTCGTGCGTCGCGGACGCGAGGACGGTCCGCCCGACGCGGTAAGAGGAGGCTGCAAGCGCGTGCGCGAGACAGTCTCCTAGGTTCAGCCCGGCGGATGGTCGCTGTAAGTCTCGACCGGTGAATGTCAGCTGGTGCGTCGCCTGATACTCGGCATCGGCCGCCCAAATCATCTCCGCGCACGGTCGGGCTCCCTCTGGCTTCGATCTTGCCCCGGCCGAGCTGTTAGATGGGCTGGTGGAAGTCGCCAAGGACGGGCGGGCCTGGCGGATCGGAACCGCGAGTGACGTCGCCTGGATAGCGGAGGGCACTACCAGCGGTTTCGCCGTCACCGCCGCCGTCCCCCCGGTGTTCGAGGCGTACGCGACTTACTTCGAGCTGGACGACTACCCGAGTCCTGTCAACGTCCAAGAGTCGGCAGTCGTGCACCATCTGGTCAAGCGGTCCGGCGATCAGCCGTGGTGGTTGGGATTCCTCGACACCGGCGCGCACGACATCGTCTTCGAGCATGTCCCCAAGGTGGCGCTCTACTCCGACTGGCCGTACGTACTGGTCGAGGCCGGTCCGCTGCAAGCGCTGATCTGGCGGACCGGGCACATGCGTGCTCAGTACGGCGTGTTGCCCGATCTGCTCTTTCCGGCGGACCGGGCCTGGCTGGTGTCCGCGCTGTGGGACGACACCTGGACCTGCGTCGGCGGCCCGGCGGACCTCATCCGCAGCCTGCAGCAGGACCCCCGAGTGCAAGCCCGCCCGGTTCGACTCGACGAGGGCGCCGCACCACCTGGACACGAATATCTGTGACGTCGGTCCGAGCGGTCTCACGGCCTCAGGACGTCCCGGGTGATCTCCACGGCATCAGACAGACCGGCGTTGCTCAGCCGACGCCGGCCGCTCGCGGGCCAACGCCTGCTCGACATCGAGTGGCGGGTTGCGGCTCCCGACACGCCGACAGCTGGAGCCTCATTGCACCAATCGACGACTGTGGAGCTCACGCTCGAATGCTTCTGAGGTCCTTGGCCTTCACTTTGAAGCAAGCGGGTTCTCCCAGCGGATCTCAGGAAAGCGCGCGAAGTCAGAGTCCGCGGAGCAGACCTGCAGACCGTGCTCGATCGCCAGTGCCGCAAGGTGTGCGTCGCTGATCAGGTTGGCCGTGAGACCGTGCCCCTTGACCAGCCTGCGCAACACCTCCGCATGCCGCTGCGTTGGCTGGGGGATCCATGCCGACGGGGAGGTGAACCACGTATCGACATGCGCCCACGCCTCGTCTGTGGTGAAGGGATCGGCACTGACTCGCGGAATCGTCGTGAGTCGGAGGAAGGCGATGATCGATGGCCACGGAATGCCAACGCGGCGGGGGGCGTTGAGCCGGCTCTCCAGCCAAGACTTCGCGGCCTCGTGCTGCGGTGAGCCGAGGTGATGGGCATAGACCAGGATGTTCGCGTCGACCAGCATCAGCGATCGGGGAAGTTCTCGGCCGCCTCCAAGGCTTCCGCGACGTTGCTCACGTCGAGCCGTAGCTTCAAGTCTCGGGATGACAGCCGGACCACTTCCGGAGTACGTGAGCGATCGACCAGACCCGCCCGGGCCAGTTCGTTGACCGCTTCGCTCAGTCCCAGTCCGCGCGCTCGACGGAGCCGATCGACGCCGGCGGCCACGTCATCGTCGAGGTTCACGGTAGTTCGCATGCCCGCGAGTTTACATCACGATGCGATTGGTTGGGCATCGCGATGCTCAGCATGACAAGCGAGGATTGGCCACTGGCCATCGTCCGCAGCGAGCACCGAACAGCGGCTGACACACACCGAGCGCCTACCGGTCGACCCGCGGCTCAAGACGTACGAGAACGGCTGCGTCAGCAGCCACCGTTGAAATGGCCGCGACGAAGGTCGGGCCCGCCCGTAACCCGCTTGCCGCGCTCGAGGGAGAATCCGCGCATCCAGTCCGAGATCGCCTGGGTGCGGTTCATCTCTTTCTGGCCGTTGCCCACCAGCCTCAGCCGGAGCGTCATCGGAACGTCGGACACCGCCGCCCGACTGCGCACGGTGCCGACCGGCTTGCCCTCCTTGAACCAGGTGATGTGGTTCTTGGTCACCTCGACAGCGAAGGCGATCGCCTGTCCGTTGATCGGCACGTTGCGCAGTGTCCGGCTCCACTGCGCACCGCTCAGCGCCTTGGCGCCGAAGGTCACCGAGGAACCATGGGCGGTCACGTCGGCCACCGTGATGTTCCGGGCACCGCAGTGGTAGTCGCGGGCGCGGTCGGGGACGAGCTCCACCCTGGCGTGATAGTCCCGCGCTTTGGTCTCGGTCGACTTCATTCGGAGCCGGACCTCCCAGCGCCCGTACCTCATGGGGTTGCCGCGCAGGGTGACCGCCGTGGTGCCGCGGTCCCCGGGCCCGTCGACGTTGTCGCGCTGGCTGTCCAGCATCAGCCCGCCGTTATGTTGGGCGGCGCGCCCGGTCCCGGTGGAGGTGTCGCGCCACCTCCCGGTCCGATCGGTGCCACGGGAGGGCCGGCTCGTCAACGACTGGCCGGTCTCCCAGGCGAAGTCCCACAGCGAGGGTGCCCAGCCGTAGGTCTGGCTGGCGGTCGTCGAGGCGCGGTTTTGCCGGGTCGCGAGCGATGCCACGTTCGAGCGGGTCGCGGTCGGCTGCGGTTCCGGTTCGGGCATCGCAAGGTTCGCTGAGGACGATTCGAGCACCCGGACGTACGTCGGGAATGACGGGAACCAGCCGATCTTGTTGCCGTGCTTCGTCCACTTCTCCTGCCGGACCCGGTAGACGACGTTCCCAGATCGGTTGGCGACGGCAGCGAACTTGCCCATGCCGAGCTGGTCGGTCACCGTCCTGTCGAGGGTCTTCCACTGGTTCCCATCGACCCGCCGCTGCAACGTGAGGGTGCGGCCGGGAAAGATGGGCGGGGGGAGATCAGGACGGCGGGACAGGATCGGCGTTGTGTCGACGTTGATCACGAAGGGAACTCCGGCAAGGACCTGCCCGTCGTTGAGTGCCGAATTGCCGCTGACGACGTCCAGCACCAGATCCTGCGACCTGGCGTCGAAGGTCCACGCCGGAGTCACCATGCGTCGGGAAACCACGCGGTACCGGATGCCGAACATGCCGGGGGCGGGGTAGGCGAAGCGGAAGCTCCCGTCGGCCTTGGTCCGTGCACTGAAGCCGTCGATGTCGGTCCACTCATCACCGGGCCGGTTCATATTGTGTTGCAGCGTGATGCGACGCTCACCGGTCCGGCCGAGGCTGCCCTGGAAGATGACCCGCTGACCGGCAACGTACGTCCCAGGTGACACGGTCAGCCTCGCGTCCCCGCTCCGGGTCGCTGCTCCCGACGGCGCAGCCGCCATCAGGATCAGTCCGAGGATCGGGAGACAGGCCGTGATCCGGGTGCGCAGGCGTCGGCTCGTGACCGTACTCCCGTCGGGACCGCGGGGGGTGTGGGCGGAGCAGTTCATATAGTCGCTTCCCAGAACAGTGAACGGCAAAGGATCTGCTACGGAGCGTAGTTTCACCGTAACTTTACGTTACTCAGCCGTTTGGGTCGAATTGCCATGGGCAGTTCGGCTCGTCGGGCTTGGTGTTCTCTTGCTGTAGCCGGTCGTCGCTTCCTCCGGTTTATCTGGGTTTCTCGACCCGGTCCGCCAAGGTACGCCGCCCGGCGGCCCGAGGTCGTTGGCGACACTCCCGATCACGATGCACGCTTGCGCAAGCGCCTCGCGTGGTCAACCCGTCGCGCGCACACGCCGGCTCAGCGTTGGTGATGCGGGCGCCGCCGTCGCAAGACTGCGCAAGGCACACGCTCTGTGCCCGAGGCACTGGCGGCAGCCACTGCACAGGCATCAGAACTGCGCGAGGAATCGCTGTCGATCGGGCAGATGATGGTCGAGGCGGAGTACGGCAGCACCGCCCGGGCTGCCAAGGCGATGTCGGCGGACCTGTCGTTGAAGTCGCGTTTCGGGAAGCCAGCGACCCACGGCTTGTTGACGGCGGGTCACCGGTATGCGTCGCCTCGATAGGCAACGTGGACGATGTCGACGCAACACTGGTGATGATCAATTCGGTAACTGATGTGATAGCTCCCGCGACGAGCCGAGTGAAGACCGGCCAACTGACCGCGGAGCGCTCCACCAAGTCGGTGGGGCTGCTCGGTCAAAGGGCCAAACATGAACGCCAGGCACGCCGCCGCGATCTTCTCGGGCAGGCGCAGCAGGTCGCGTTCGGCCCGCGCCGAGATGCGGACGTCGTACGGCTCGCTCACCCAGACGCGAGGCGGGCACGGAGTGCGGCGTTGTCGGCGATTCGGCCAGCCTCGAGATCGGCCAGCCCTTCGGCTATCGCCGCCACGGCGTCGGGCTTCGCCAGGATATCCAGTGTCTCCTCGAGTGCCGCGAGGTCTTCGGCAGAGATGAGCACGGCAGCCGTCCGGCCATGCCGGGTGATCGTCACCCGCTCGTGCGTGCGCTCGACGCCGCTCACGTACTCCGACAGCCGGTTCTTGGCCTCACCCAAGGGAACAGTGGTCATGCTCAAGAGTGTAGCCAATAGTCTGGCCAAACTCGTTCATGTAGCGTTTCGGAGGCGGTTTCAGGGTCCACTTAGGGTCTGAAGGTGAGCGCATGACGTCAGACCCGTTCAGAAGCTCTCAACTGCAGCCGCTGGTACTGCCGCACCCCTCGCAGACGAAGCACGACCCCGCCGGCCGCATCTTGGTCCCGCAGGTGAAGCAGAGCGGTGCGTCCACCGACGCCCCGGTGATCGCCTCGAACAGCTCCGCGGACGTGTGCGCTGTCGCAGGAGCCGGCTTCGCCGTCTCGGCCAAGATCTTGTCCACGTCCACCGACGCATCCGACTCGACTGCCTCAGCCGTCACCTCCATGGCCGGGGCGTCACCCGACTTGAGCGACTCAGCCTCCGGTATCTCCACCAGCTCGTCCGACGCCACCTCGTACGACCCGGTCTCCAGGTGCCGCTGTCGCTCGTCGGCGGTGTAGATGCCCAATCCGGCTCGCGTCTCGAACGGCAAGTAGTCCAGCGCCAGTCGGCGGAAGATGTAGTCCATGATTGACTGGCTCATCCGTATGTCCGGGTCGTCGGTCAGTCCCGCCGGCTCGAACTTCATGTTGGTGAACTTCTGCACGTACGTCTCCAACGGCACCCCGTACTGCAACGAGATCGAGATCGCCATCGAGAACGCGTCCATCACTCCGGCCAGCGTCGAACCCTGCTTGCCGAGCTTGAGGAACACCTCACCCAGTCCATCGTCGGGGTACGACCCGGCGGTCATATAGCCCTCGGCGCCGCCGACGGTGAACGACGTAGTCAACGATGGACGCGACTTCGGCAACCGCCGGCGCACCGGACGCTCAACGACCCCCGGCGTCGGCTCGACCGCAGCCGACCCAGCCGCGCCGGTACCGGCCTTCTGCTTGGCCTTGCCGTCGCTCAGCGGCTGGCCAACCTTGCAGTTGTCTCTATAGACGGCTATCGCTTTGAGGCCGAGCTTCCAGCCCTGGTAGTACATATCAGCGATGTCGTCGACGGTGGCCGACTCCGGAACATTCACGGTTTTGCTAATGGCGCCGGAAATGAAGGGCTGGGCCGCCGCCATCATCCACATGTGGCCCCTCGGCTTGATGGCCCGCTCCCCCATCGCGCAGTCGAACACCTCGTAGTGCTCCGGCCGCAGCCCCGGCGCGTCGACGACGTGGCCGTGCTCGGCGATGTACTCCACGATCGCCTCG
>JACCYJ010000272.1 GCA_013696555.1 Nocardioidaceae bacterium
GGGGAGATATATCGGCGGGCCAAGGTCGAGGAGGGGTACAACGCCTCGCGTTTCCTCCGGATGCTGGGTGAGCACGGACCCGTGGAGACAGCGAGGCGTCTGATTCACGGCAACCAACCCTCCGAAGGCTTCAATACGCTAGCCCTGAAACGCCGCTGGGATCTGACGGTGGAAATGCACGTGCTGGATCCTCGTTTCGAGACTCTGTTCACCGACGATGAACGAGAGCATTGTCGCGACGGGCTGCTGACTCACGGCTGCGACGAGAGCCGGTTGCCGCCCTGGTGAGTCTGTCGCCGGGCCACTCCGGCCAGGGTCGTTCGAGGGAGCTTCATGAGCGTGAGCAAGGTGACGATGTACGCGTCAGAGGGTCTCGCCGTCTGGGCGGAGGTAAACCGCCTGGGAGACCTCATCATTCAGGGCCAGGACTTGGGCGGTCACGTGTTCGGGGGCGAGTACGAGTACGCATTGACCGTTCCTGCCTCGCAGGTTGTCGCAGTCGCACACGCACTTGGTGGCGAGGAAGCCGCGGAGGTCCTTGGTCTGCTGAAGGCCAATGGACAGCGAATCGTGCAGATGGGGGAACGTACGTGGCTTCAGTCCCTTGGAGTAGAGGTTCATACCTGGACGCACATCAATCCCCCGGACATGGACTGCGCCGCCTTGGCACCGACTGGATCGACGTGTACCAGATGCACCACGTCGACCGGCGGGTGCCGTGGGAGGAGATCTGGCAGGCGATGGAGCGGCTGATCGCCGACGGCAAGATCCTCTACGTCGGCAGCTCCAACTTCGCCGGGTGGCACATCGCCCAGGCAAACGAGACAGCCCAGCAACGTCACAGACTCGGACTCATCTCAGAGCAGTCGCTGTACAACCTCTGCGAACGCAGCATCGAGCTGGAGGTGCTGCCCGCCTGTCGGGCGTACGGGGTCGGCGTCGTCCCGTGGAGTCCGCTGCACGGCGGTGCGCTCGGCGGGATCCTCGCGAAGGCGGACCGGAACCGCTCCGCCGGCGGACGCGCCGAGGGCTACCTCGAGGAGAATCGCGAACAGGTGGAGGCGTTCGAGGACCTGTGCCGCGACCTCGACGAGGAGCCGGCCAACGTGGCGCTGGCCTGGTTGCTGCACCAGGACGGCGTCACCGCGCCGATCATCGGGCCGCGGACGACTGGCCAGCTGGACGGCGCCGTACGAGCGGTCGAGCTGCAGCTCGACGAAGCGACACTGCGAAGACTCGACGAGCTGTTTCCCGGCCCCGGCCCGGCACCTGAGGCGTACGCCTGGTAGATGATTGCGGCTACTGGTTCAGCCGAGCTAAACGGGACCACCGATGCCGACATCGCGGGGAGCGACGACTCCCCCCGGGTCAGCTGCTGAGGTTCCCGCCTCCAGAGGTGGGCGACCGGGACGGGAGTGGGGTACGGTCGCGGCCGCCAGCGGCATGGCTCGGCGCAGCAGCGACGACAACACGACTCCTGCCAGCGCAACCGTTGCGAGTGCACCCCACAGCGGAGTCGAGCCCCGCTGAAGCAGCCAGGTCAGGGCCAACGGGGCAATGGTCGAAGAGACCGTCCACGACAGCTGGTAGAGCGAGACGTACCGGCCCCGCAGGTGCTCGGGTGCCGCCTCCGTCGACAGGGCGCTCAGCACCGGACCGGCGACGAGTTCACCTCCGGTGTAAACGACGGCACCGATCAGCACGACCGCAACTCCCATCGGTACGCCCGTTGCGTCGGCACCGAGTAGCACGCCGTAAGACACAGCCGACAGCAGGCAACCCAACGCGACGACGTTGGTGCGCACCGAGCCCTCCATCGCGTTGACGACGAGCCCTTGGCCGACACCGATCATCACCGTGTTGATCGTGAACACCGCACCCGCAACCCAGCCCGGCAGCCCGAGCGACTCGGTGAAGTAGACGGGCATCGCGATGTTCAGCGCCATCGCCGACGTCGCATAGGTGTAGTTGGTGGCGACGAGCAGCAGGTACGGCCGGTCGCGCAGGACTCGTCCCCAGCCGGCGGGGGCGGCGCCGGGGTCCGGCTCGGGAACCACCGTACGCCCTGGGGCCTCGACCGCGAGCAGCAACGTGTACGCGAGGAAGAACGAGGCGGCGTTGGCCAGCACCACAGCGGTGTACGCGGCGGGCGTCCCGATCGTGATCGCCAGCGCTGCCACCAGGCCGCCGATCGCGAAGCTGGCGTTGCGCAGCGCACCGAGGAACCCGAACCAGCGCTCCAGGTGGCCGGGCTCTGAGATCGAAGCCACCACCGGAGCGAACGAACCCCAGAACGCCGTCTGCCCCAGTTGAGCCACCGCCGAAACGATGAGCACCATGGCGAACGAGTCCGCGAAAACGTACCCCACAAAGCCGACCGCCTGGAGCAGGTTGGCTGCCAGCAAGACCTGCTTGGCGCCGATCCGGTCGACCAATCCACCGAGCGCCGGCGCGAACGGCAGCCGGAGTGCAGACGCGATCGACAGGGCCAGCCCGATCTGGACGAGCGACAGCGATGTCGTGGCCAGGAAGTACAGGACCGAGACGGGCATGAAGACACCACTGCCGATCGCGTCCACCGCGAGAGCGACGACGAACCGTCGATGACGACCAACCGCAGGGAAGCCCAATCGCTGAAGCACTGGCCCATCATCGGACCTCGAGTTCGGTTCAGGTCAACCTGATTTGATCTCGGGACGTCGACGCGAGCAGAACGAAGAGCCGTCAGCCGGCCTCACCCCGGCAGTCTAGGAGCCGGCACTTCGTCCTGCTGATCGCACTGACCGCCCATTGGTCGGTCGTCTACACCGGCTTCCTGCAGCTCATCGCGCTCAAGACCCGCAGCGCGGCCGCCACCAAACTCCGGCAGCCTGGTGTTCCTTCCCCAGTTGTTCTGCACGCCGAACTTCGTGCCTCGAGACCTCCTGACACGCCCCATAGAGATCGCGGCGACGTACAACCCGGTGAGCTACGTCATGGAGGCGCTGCGCCCATTGATCCGGCACCATGCCGACCGAGGAGGTCGCGGGGTTCGAGCAACGCCTTCCCGGCATGACCGCGGGCCAGGGCGTGCTCTTTTCCGAGCCAGTGGGCTACGAACCCGTCCACGGCGTACCCCCCTCGCGCGGCGCCGGCGTCACCCGCCCGCCATCGCCCCCACGACCATGAACGGCTCGCTGGCCGTGCAGACCGCTTCCGGCAGCGACGCATCGGGCGGCTCGTGCGACAGGTCCTCACCGCAGGCGAAGAAACGTACGAACGACCGCCGCCGAAGAGTGGAGTGTTCGCGGATCGTGCCGCGCAACACCGGATACCGCGCCTCGAGCGCGTCGAGGACCGTGCGCTGGGTGACCGGCCCGTCGACGTCCACCTGCACCTCCCCGTTGACC
>JACCYJ010000214.1 GCA_013696555.1 Nocardioidaceae bacterium
GTCCCTAACGCTTGTCGACCTCTCACGACGGTCTTCTTTCTCCTCGTGCGGGCGACCTCCGGTAGGTCTTCCCGCGGTGATGTCTCTCGTTACACCCTTTCCAGCGTCAGCGACAAGACCCGGCAGAGAGATCAGCGGCAGTCATTCGTCACTCAATCCATCTCTTGTCCCGCCTGTGTCACGCTGCTCGGTTCGCAATCAACGAAGTGCCGCGCCGCCTGCGGCCGAATGCCGGCTGCCGGTTGCAACGGCGCGGAAGATTGCTACTGACCGACCGGCAAGCGTGTTCGAGTCGCCGCAATGTACGGACATCGATACGTTGTAAGTGGCGCCCCCGGCTGGCTGCTCAACCGAGGGGCGCCGTTGACGGGGAACGACGTCCTTGGTGCTCTCAAAGGAGGGCGCCGAAGACCCCCGTCGCTTGCAGCGGTACCCGGCAGCCGACCAGTCAGACGCGTTCTGCACCGTCGACGATGGCCGCACTGTGATGGCCCGACAGTCCCGAACGCGACAGTCACCTCCGGCCAACGCTGCCACCTCAAAGTCAAGTCCAGGTTGGCTGTTGCGGTCATGGCCGCCAAACCGCCCCGTCCTCCCGCTCCACCGACGCCACCTCGCGGAGCAGTGCCCGCCGTGCGACGACCTGCCGCGGCATCCCAATCACAGAGACGGTGACGACGAACTCGAGCGCGTTGGACGTCGGCCACATGCCCTCGGCGTCCACGTCGACGCGGGTGCCGTCGACGTAGGTGATGGTGTACCGCCGCGTGGGCCGCAGCGTCTCACCGGAGAACATGGATGGGCGAGGCTCGCTTCCCCGACCCGCTCGGTGCTGCTCCTCAGTTGTCGAGAACGAGCCTCGCATACCCGGCGGACTGATTTTGATTTCGACGGGAGCCTGCGCCGGGACACGCCGTCGACATGGGTGACAGGTACGTGGGTCAAGCGTAAAGGTCGATTGGTCACAGCTTTGGTCACAAACAGTGCCGGATGGAGGCGGACCAGCGCGTACGACGGTCCCAAAGGCAGGTCGTCAAACGGCCACTGACCTGCACAGATGTGGACCCCGCTGGACGTACCCGTACGGGTGCCTTAGGAGTTCAAGTCCCCCCTCGGACACAGAAGAACCCACCGTATCGGACGAGATCGCCGAGCTGCTCGCCCGCCGCATCACGAGCCGGGCGACATCGCCGACGCGCCACCATGCCACGACTGTGCGGCTAGCGACGACTGCCGCGAGTTGTAGTCCAGACTGCCTCGGGGGGACAGTTTGCGGCTCCTGGAGAGCGCGCTGTCCACCGCCAGCGGACCCTTGTCTTGAGCTCGAAGTGTAGAGCCCGGCGGCAGGTCCTGAGGTCGCCGTAGCCCACGCCAGTGGTGTGAGGGCCGAGGTTCTCGAGCAGGACGGCGTGGGCTCCGCCGCAGTCGAGGACGTAGACCGTGGAGACCCCTTTCGAGCAGGCGACTTCGGCACGCCTGCGGCCGGCAGACTGTTGAGCATGGTCGAGACGGTAACGGGAAGTTCGGGTGGCAACGGGCTCGCCGCCGCGGCGCAACTGCTACATGACTTCAACGCCGAGTACGACGAGCCGACGCCTCCACCCGACGAGCTGGCGACCCGACTGGCGGAACTGGTCGCGGGCGACCACGTCACGGTCCTGCTCGCCCGCGCGCATGAGTCCGCCGCAGCGATCGGGGTCGCGGTAATGCGGGTGCACCCGTCGGTGTGGAGCAGGGCACAGGAGGCCTACCTGGCCGAGCTGTACGTCATACCAAGCCGGCGGGGACGGGGGTACGGCCGGGAGCTGATCACCGAGGCCATGCGGGTCGCGCGGGAGCGGGGTGCCGACTACGCGTTCGTGGTCACGAGCGAGGACGACCGGCTTGCTCAACGCCTCTACGAGGCGGCCGGGTTCCGCCGGACCGAGGGCGAAGGCGGCCCGCCCATGCTGGCGTACGAGCGCGACCTGTAGTTCACTGACAAGGACTACAAGCTGGTCGGAGAGCCCCCGACAACGAGGATCAGCCCGTGGCCAAACGTGCTTCGAAGGCGCTGAGCGCGCGTTTGAGGAGACGAGGAGATTGCGCTGCCTCATGCCTGTACAGGCGGTGCACCCACCGTGCGCATCCTCGATGAGGCGCGAGTAGTGGCCTCGAGAAGCGACGTCCGGTTCGGCCCTCCAGCGGGTTCGTATCGACGCTGTAGAAGCCTCCGGACGCTCGGGCTCACGGCTGCTGCTGCCGGGCGGCCCGCCACCCGCTCGCGACGGCGAGAAGCGCGAGCAACGCGGCGCCGACGGCAGTCTCTGGGTCCCGGAAGACGATCCCGACGGCCAGTGCGGCCAAGGGGACCGGAACCAGCCAGAGCCCTGTCCGACGTACCGCCGGCGGTCGAGGGCCCACAGGCCGTCTGCTCAGGCGGAGCACGCAGTACGCCGCCACGACGACGGAACCGGCAACGGTGGAC
>JACCYJ010000287.1 GCA_013696555.1 Nocardioidaceae bacterium
TGCTCTACAAGGGTGAGGACTTCCGCCACACCGGGCTGGCATCCGCGATCTGAGCAACGCAGGGCTCGCCAAGCGGTTGGGTGTAGCAATCAGAGCATCAGCAACTTGATATTAAGTCAGAGGATCAAGACTCGACAATCCGCTTGTCGCGCGGTGCGTGACCATGCTTCTCGTCGACGCCAATGTCCTGCTCTATGCGGTGAACCGGCAGTCAGCCGAGCACCCGGCAGCCCGGAAGTGGCTCCGTACGGCGCTCAGCGCCACCGAGACGGTTGGCTTCGCCTGGACGGCGCTGCTGGCATTTCTGCGGCTCAGCACATCCCGCAGGCCGCCGAGCTGGTCGAGCAGTGGCTGGGGGCGCCGTCGGCACTCGTCGTCGAGCCCACACCACGACATCTGCCGTTGCTCGCTGGCTTGTTGGGAAGTGCCCGAACGGCAGCCAACTTGGTCACCGACGCGCATCTCGCGGCGCTCGCCCCGAATATGGTGCCCGCGTCGCGTCCTTTGATCGCGACTTCGCCCGTTTCGAAGGCGTCCCGCTGCTTCGTCCGGGTGATTGACGGTCACTGGCGCGCCTCGTCCACGGACGCGAAGATCAGCGCCTCGGCCAGAGGTTTGCGGGCTATGTCTGGTACGCGGCAATCTGGCGCGGGGTAACCGACGGGAAACAAGATGTACGGGCGCTCCGTCGGTGGCCGTCCGAGGATCGAGGCAAGAAAGCCCATCGGGCTAGGTGTGTGAGGCAGGGTTGCCAGGCCCATGGTGTGCAGAGCAGCGATGAACAGGCCGCATGCCAGGCCGACACTTTCGTTGACGTAGTAGTTCTTGCGCAGCCGGCCGGCGGCGGGTGTCTGCTTCTGTGCGAAGACGACCACCAACCAGGGCACGACGTCGAGGTACTCCTTGTGTTCGTCGGTGCCCAGCTTGGCCAGCGCCTCGTGCCACTCAGGCACGTCGCGCTCGCGGTAGAAGCGCCGCTCCTCGGCCTCGGCGGCCAACCGGATCCGGTGCTTCACGCCTGGGTCGCTGACGGCGACGAACGTCCAGGGCTGATGGTGCGCCCCCGACGGCGCGGTGTTGGCGGCCCGTACGGCTAGCTCGATCGCTTCGCGCGGCACCGGCTCAGGGCTGAACTGACGTACGCTGCGCCGCTGGTCGAGGTGGTCGGCGAACGCGCGACCGCGGTGAAGCCCCGCCTCGATCGGCACCCGCGGCGGTCGGTAGGGGACGAACGATGGCTCCCTGTGGTCGGTCACCGCGCCATTCTCGCGAGCCGCTCGGACGACGTGCAGTCCTGGCGAGAGTGTGGCGCGCGTCGCCGGTGTAAGACGCGGCCGGAGTCAGTCATCGGTCCGCCCGACGGTAGTTCAACCACGCCGTCACTGCCACGTCGCCGAACGGCGTCAGCTGCAGCCCGTCATCCCGCTCGAGCATGATCCCGGTGTCCGCGACCGCCCCACATGCGCGCGCCAGCCGCGACTTGTCCGACGCGGTCGGGTCATAGCCAATGGTCCGGTACTGCTCACGTTCCGCCGCAGAGTCTTCCCAGTCCCCGACAAAGGCGAGGATCTCCTCTTCTGACACCGGCGCACCGTGTTTGACGTACGACCGCAGCAGGCCGTAGACCAGCCCGAACGCACGGCCGGGCCATTCGCAGAAGTCCTCGAGGAGCCGGATCACGGAACTCACCCCCATCCGGACCCAGCGCTCGGCATCTGGGGCGGTCGGGAACCGTGCGTACGCCCACTTGCCCTGGATCTCGATGGCCCCGCAGGCGACCGCGCCGCGCCACAGCCGGTCGAGCGCCAGGCAGTCTGCGGCGTTGCGCCACGGCTCCTGCAGTCGCTGGCCGATCCAGGCTTCCGCGCCCATGCGCAGCATCGCCGGTGGCCGGTAGTGCGCGTACTCTCGGCGTAGCTTCTGTTCGGTCCACTCTGCCAAGCCCAGAGCGTCGTACGCCTCGTGGGCTGCCGCCGGGCGCAGCACGCCGGTGCTGGTCACCTCCGTGCGATCACCCATCCACTCGCAGAGGGCGTTCATCTGCTGCATGAACGACGACGCGCGCACCAGGGGCGCCACGAGCTCCGGTTGCGGCAGCTCTCCGGTTGGCAGCTCGGGTGCGAAGCTGGTGATCAGTGCCGTGATCGGATCGTCGACCCCGTATGCGCGCATCGCCGACTCGCAGCCGGACACCTGGTCGTCGCCGGGCACCGGCTGGAGCCTGCGGCGCTCATGAATGGGAAGCGCGTTCCATGACTCGGTGATCCGGCCCAGATGCTCCTGCATGGTCGCCAGGTCGGGCAGGTCGTCAACCTGGATGCCGATGCTGCGCCCGTACTGCATGAGCGACTTGCCCGGCGACCAGTTGCTGGGGTCTGCCGCCGTCTCGTGCATGCGCCGCACGCTGCGTTGGGTCTCCTTGCGCAGCTCGGCCGGCGAGGCTGAGCGGGCCGACATCCGGCCGGTGTTACGCAGGAAGCGGACGTAGGCGTCCAGAGTGTCGACCACGGCTTGCTCCGCGGGTGAGTCGACGTCGCCCTTGGCCGGCCATAGCCTCAGCAGCAGGTCCTCGACCGAACCGGCGGGCCAGTAGGTCGCTGGCACGTCGTCGTAACGAAAGCGTAGGGCGAGCAGGCGGCCCAACAGATCGAGGTCCACTGAAGCGCCTTTGGCGGTTGCCCACGACTCGAAGTGCCGCAGCAGCAGGTTGTGCTCGGAGTCGGGCGCCATGCGGAAGTCTAAGACGGCACCAAGCCCGCCAGCCGTCCCGCGGGGCGCACTGGCCGGTCCAGCTCGCCCGGTCGTCCATTGGTGGGCGCTTGCCCTCGTCGACGGGCTGACCGGGCCAGGCTCCCACCGACTGCGGGCTAGACGCGGAGGAACGGTGTCGGAGGCCAGCGAAGGCGTTCCGTTCCGAGCGTCCGTTGCCGGTACAGATGCGGTCGCGCCGATCTCGTCTGCTAAGACCAGCGACTCCTACACCGGACCCCGCGCCTTCAGCCACTCCGCGAGCCGGCGTACATACTCCTCATAGTCGCTGCCAGCTGACTGTGCGGCCTCGGACACTAGGTCGAGATCGACGCGGGCGTATTCGTGGGTCAGTACGTTGCGAAGTCCGACCGAACGGCGCAGCCGGTTCGTCAGCTCGTCCGGAAGAATGCCGGAGGCTTGCAGGCGGTCGAACGAACTGCGGTAGTCCGAGGGTGGCTTGCCGTCGACCGTCGCCGCGATGTGGCTGTTGATCGAGACGGCTAGGTCCACGAGCTGGCTCAGGATGCGCTCGACCGCGTGTCGCAGCATGCGGTCGCTTCGCAACCGAGCCGCCGACAGCTCGCCCGCGTGTCGCAGGTCGTCGAGCAGGTCTCGCATCAAGCCCAATCGCGCCTGGATAACCCGAGGGTCCAGCTCGCGCGGGCTCACTGCGCCATCTGTTCCAGCTCGAGCCGGCGCATCCAGTCGGTCTCGAGCCGCTCCATGATGGCGCCGATCTGTGCATTGGCAAAGTCTCCGGAACGCCGCACATACAGCGGTCGCCCCTTGACCAGTGCCCGCTCCCGCGCGACCGGGCCGGCTTGGTTGAGAATCATCAGGTCGATGTCGTCAGAGACAAGCTGTCTCGACAGCACATCGAGGAACGTCAACACGTCCGGCTGGTCCGCGTCGAACCGCACGGCCACATCGACATCGCGCGGATCACCATCCGGCTGCAGCACGCTGCCAAAAACCACGAACAGGCTCACGTCGTGTTCCGAGCAGATCGCCGCCAGCTCTCCTGATTGCGTCAGCTCGCAGAGTCGCTGGTAGGTGTCGTACGGCTGGGTCATCCACGCAGCGTAATGGTGGAACCCGACTGACTGGGTGCTCCGCACGCGCCTCACCGACAGCCATGGCTCCAGCTAGCAGTGTGACCGCGGCCCGGGTGACACCCGGAGCGCCGCGCCGGCTCGCGCGTGGCCACCAGTGAAGACAGTCCGACTGCATTGCTGCTATTCTGCAGGCATGGTGGCCATCACGATACGGCACGTACCGCCCGAGATACGAGACGAGCTCGCAGCCCGCGCAGCGCGTTCGGGTCGGTCCCTGCAGGAGTATCTGGTCACTGAGCTGCACGAGATGGCCTCCCGGCCCCGTCCTGCCGACGTGCTCGCGGCTGCCCGAGCACGAGCCACTGCGACTGGCCGCACGCTTGCTGCCGCTGATGTCCTCGCCGCCAAGGACGCCGACCGGCGGTGACCGCAGTCGTGGTCGACGCCTCAGCGCTCGTGGCCGCGCTGACCGACGCCGGGCCGGCCGGCGCTTGGGTCGCCGAGACCATCGCCGACCGTCACCTCATAGCGCCCGACCTCGCACCGGTGGAGACGGCGAACGTGCTGCGGAGGCTGGAGCACGCAGGTCATCTGACGACGGTCGAGGCCTCACTCGCACATGCCGACCTGCTCGCTCTTCCCGTCGAGCTTTGGCCGTACGCGATCCTCGGGCCGAGAGCCTGGCAGCTTCGGGGGTCGTTCACGGCGTACGACGCCATGTACGTCGCGCTCGCGGAGCTCGTGGACGCTCCGTTGGTCACTCTTGACATTCGATTGGCACGATCCGCCGGGTCGACCGCTGTCGTGCAGACGCCGCCTCCGGTTCCCTGAAGCCGCGAGGAGGTCCACGCGCGCTCCGAGGGAACACCCAACGTCGTCGATACGCTCCTCCGCGCCACCCTGTGGACGGCTGCCGACGCTCGACCCGGAAACGGTCCATGCTCCTGGCATGCGCGACGACGACATCCCCCCGCTACGCCGACCCGAAGACATGCCCCCGGTGCGATCGCAGGCCGACCTGTGGCGTTACTGGCGCGCCCTCATGGGCCCGCTGGGCTTCTCCGAGCGCCTGCTGTGGCTGCAGTTTCTCGAACCGGACGGACGAGTCACGCCCTCGCTGACACAGATCACCGAGCTGCCGCGGGTGCCCGACGCGCGGCTCGTCGACAACCTGATGATGCTGTGCCACCGAGTCTGCCGCGACAACCTGGAAGGCGGCTCGGTGGCCGTGCTGCTGTCGCGCCCCGGACCCGCCGGCATCACGGCGGACGAACGCGTCTGGGCGCAGCGGCTGACCGACGCCGCCGTTATTGCGGAGGTGCCGCTATGGCCGGTGCACGTGGCCAACGACCAGGTACTAGTCGTGATTCCGCCTGATGACCTCGTAGCTTTGCGAGCGGCCGCCGGATAATGGATCTGTGACCGGTCGTCGCGGTCCCCGAAAAGAATGCACCGCACGCCCGGGTCGTCGTCGAGCGGGCCGTCGCTCCGGGCAGCTAGGCGGCGTTGAGCAGGTCGCGGAGGTGTTGTTCGATCACGGAGTTCTGCTTTGTTCTGTGGTGTGTGGGTGAGGCTGGTTCGGGTGCGGCGGTCTGGCCGATGACTGGTGGTGGGCGGCTGTGGTAGCGGTGCCATGTGGGTGTGATGGTCTCAACGACCCGGCGGCAGCTCACCGGTCAGCGCCACCGCCAATCCCAGGTGTTGCCCATCGCGGTGCGGGCTGTCCCGCCGCGCCAACGCGACCTGCGCGGCCACGCCCTTGCCCACCTCGGTGGCCGGGACCCCCGCGGCCCGCTGCGCGGAGCGCTGAGTGGCGGCGAACACCGCGGTCACCCGTGCCTGCGCTGCTGCGGCCGCGCTCTTCAGCTCCTCCAACCGACGGATCTGATCGACCAGCTCAGCAGCCGGCTCGATACCAGACCCAAGAGTGCGTAATGCGGTCGCAAAGCCAGCGACGTCAGCCGCCGCCACCCGTCCCGCTTCGCACTGATGTTCGATCATGAACCAAGTCTATGTCGGGG
>JACCYJ010000294.1 GCA_013696555.1 Nocardioidaceae bacterium
CGGGCACGTGAGTTGATGGGCTTGTTGCGGGCCGTCTTGTTCTCCCCGGACGACCTGGCGCTGGTCAAGGGCGACCCGTCGGAACGGCGCCGGTTCCTCGACACACTGCTGGTTTCCCGCACCCCACGGATGGCGGGGGTGCGCGCCGACTTCGACCGGGTGCTCCGACAGCGCAACACGTTGCTCAAGTCGGCCAGTGCGGCTCACCGCTCGGGGCGTAGCTCCAGTCAGCTGCCGACTCTGGAGGTGTGGGATGAGCATCTGGTTCGCACGGGCGCGGCTTTGCTCACCGCTCGGATGGAGCTCGTCGCCCTGCTGGCGCCCTACGTCGCCGCCAGCTACGCCCATGTCTCCGCAGCGTCGCGGCGGTCCTCCGCCGAGCAGGCGAACGCCGCGATCGGGTACCGGTCCTCGGTCCCGTTGCCTGCGGAGACACCAACGTGCGAAGAGGTCGCGTCCGCACTGGCCGCCGAGCTGGTCGTTCGTCGCAGCGATGAGCTGGACCGTGGGATCAGCTTGGTCGGACCACATCGCGACGACCTCGTGATAACGCTCGGTGAGCTGCCGGCGCGGGGGTACGCCAGCCATGGCGAGTCGTGGTCGCTCGCCCTCGCATTGAGGTTGGCGGCGTACGACTTGCTGCGAGCCGAAGGCGATGACCCGATTCTCATTCTCGACGACGTGTTCGCCGAGCTCGACGGTGACCGGCGTGAGCAGCTCGCGGGCTTGGTGGCATCGGCCGAGCAGGTCCTGGTCACGGCGGCTGTTGCGCAGGACGTTCCGCAGCGGTTGGCCGGTGCCCGGTTCGATGTCGCGGAGGGGCTGGTGACCCGTGTCGGCTGACGACGCCACGAGTCCAGGAGGGCGGGACGGCTCCCCGCATGACCCGAACGGCCTCGACCTGGCCCGCAGTGTCGCGCGGGCGTACCGCGGTGTCATCGGGAATGTCATCGGAAACCGGGGCGGCCGTAAGTATCGCCGGCTCAGCTCACCGACTCGATCAGGGTCGCACCCAGACGACCGCGACCCGCAACCCCTCGACGCTGCCCTCGATCGGCTGGTGGCAGAGCATGGGTGGGGTCGCGACTTGGCGGCCCACGCCGTCTTCGGCCGGTGGGACCTGATCGTGGGAACTGACGTGGCTGCTCACTGCACGCCGGAGCGTTACGCCGACTCCGAGCTCGTGGTGCGCGCCGACTCCACCGCCTGGGCGACCCAGATGCGGCTCTTGGCATCGACGGTCGTCCGACGACTCAACATGGACCTGGGGGACGGTGCGATCACCCGGATCCAGGTGCTGGGGCCAGTAGCACCCTCGTGGCGACGCGGACCTCGGTCGGTCCGTAACGGCCGTGGCCCGCGTGACACGTACGGCTGACGCGAGTCGCAACCCTGGGGCGTAGAGCCTCCGTAGAGCCGTGAAAGGCACCAGCTCCGGTATGGGGACTCCATCCCCGCCCTGCCGGAGCCTCTGCGCGGCACTGACGCCCCGCCCCGGCCGGTCACAGCCTCGAAGTCCCCCACCGAAAGCTGTGGATACCACGTCGGCAGGCCTTGAACGGCTATACTCGCGGTGATCAGGATCGTTCGGTCCGGCTGCCACCGGCGACGATCCTTCGTTGTGTCCGGCGACCACATGGCAGACCTGGAGGACGAGCGCGCGTGACCGCTCCTGAGTCCACGGCCGCAGATCCGGTCCCTGTCGCTCTCGACGCTGCCTCCTACGACGCGAGCTCTATCCAGGTCCTCGAAGGGCTCGACGCCGTACGCAAGCGGCCGAGCATGTACATCGGGTCGACCGGGGAGCGCGGGCTCCACCACCTTGTCTACGAGGTCGTCGACAACTCCGTGGACGAGGCGCTGGCCGGGCAGTGCAGCCGGATCGAGATCACGCTGTTGCCTGGCGATGGCGTCCGTGTTGTGGACGACGGCCGCGGGATCCCCGTCGATGAGCACCCGATCGAGAAGATGCCGGCGCTTACGGTCGTGCTCACGATGCTGCACGCGGGAGGCAAGTTCGGCGGCGGCGGCTACAAGGTTTCGGGCGGGCTGCACGGTGTCGGGATCTCGGTTGTCAACGCGCTGTCATCTCGCCTCGAGGTGGATGTCCGGCGCGACGGTCACCGCTGGACCCAGTCGTTCTCCCTCGGAGTGCCCAACGGCCCACTCGAACGACATGAGCGCACCGACGAGACCGGCACCACGACGACGTTCTGGCCCAGCTCGGACATCTTCGAGACCACCGACTACTCCTTCGAGACGCTGGCAACCCGCTTTCGCGAGATGGCCTTCCTCAACAAGGGCCTGGAGATCGTGGTCCGTGACGAACGACCCGGTGCCGGCGAGATCGCGGCCGCGGTCGCGGACGCGACAATCTCCGCGACGGTCGACGGGGGCGCCGACGGCGTCAAGCCGGATCCGGAAGGGGGCATGGAGCGCCGGTTCCGGTACGACGGCGGGCTGGTCGACTACGTGGGGCATCTCAATCGGACGAAGGATGCCGCGCACCGGAGCATCATCAGTTTCGAGGCCGACAACGCCACAGCCAATGCGGGCGCCGGCATGAGCCTCGAGACGGCAATGCAGTGGAACACGGGGTTCACCGAGTCCGTCCACACGTTCGCCAACACGATCAACACACACGAGGGCGGCACCCACGAGGAGGGATTCCGGTCCTCCCTCACCACGCTCGTCAACACCTGGGGCGAGGAGTGGGGGTTGATCAAGAAACGTGACGACCGGGTCTCCGGTGACGACGTCCGAGAGGGTCTCACCGCCATCGTCTCGCTCAAGCTCGCGGAGCCGCAGTTCGAGGGTCAGACCAAGACCAAGCTCGGCAACACCGAGGCGAAGTCGTTCGTCCAAAAGGTGGTGTACGACCAGCTCGGCCAGTGGTTCGAGAAAAACCCCGGGGAGGGACGCGACATCGTCCGCAAGGCCATGTCCGCCGCTCAGGCGCGCCTGGCGGCTCGGCAGGCGCGCGATCTGGCCCGCAACCGCAAGGGTCTGCTAGGCGGTGGCGGGTTGCCGGGGAAGTTGGCGGACTGCCAGTCCACCAACCCGGAAGAGTGTGAGGTCTTCGTCGTCGA
This sequence comes from Nocardioidaceae bacterium, assembly GCA_013696555.1. GTDB lineage: Bacteria > Actinomycetota > Actinomycetes > Propionibacteriales > Nocardioidaceae > JACCYJ01. Next base: position 3,090 of record JACCYJ010000294.1, read on the forward strand.
AGGCGACTCCGCTGGGGGATCGGCCAAAGGTGGCCGGGACCCGCGTATCCAGGCGATCCTGCCGATCCGCGGCAAGATCCTCAATGTTGAGAAGGCCCGCATCGACCGGGTGCTGGCCAATACCGAGGTGCAGGCGATCGTCTCCGCCCTCGGGACCGGCATCCAGGAAGACTTCGACCTCGCCAAGCTCCGCTTTCACAAGATCGTGCTGATGGCCGACGCCGACGTCGACGGCCAGCACATCCGGACGCTGTTGCTGACGCTGTTGTTCCGCTTCATGCGCCCGCTCATCGAAGCGGGATACGTCTACCTGGCCCAGCCACCCCTGTACCGAATCAAGTGGAACAAACCTCACGACGACGAGTTCGCCTACTCCGACCGGGAGCGGGACGGGTTGATAGCCGCCGGGCAGGAAGCCGGCAAGAAGCTACCCAAGGACAACGCCATCCAGCGCTACAAGGGTCTGGGTGAGATGAATGCCAACGAGTTGTGGGACACGACGATGGATCCCGCCAGTCGAGTCCTCCTGCTGGTCACGCTCGACGACGCGGCTCACGCCGACGAGCTCTTCTCGGTGCTGATGGGGGAAAACGTGGAGCAGCGGCGCTCGTTCATCCAGCGCAATGCCAAGGACGTCCGTTTCCTCGACATCTAAGGGGCACCCGTGACCGACACCACCCCTGAGAGCACGCACGGGCGCATCGAGCCCGTGGAGCTACAGGAGGAGATGCGGCGCTCGTACCTCGACTACGCGATGAGCGTGATCGTGGGCCGGGCGCTGCCTGACGACCGCGACGGGCTCAAGCCGGTGCACCGCCGGGTCCTCTACGCGATGTACGACGGCGGCTATCGCCCGGACCGGGGATTCTCCAAGTGCAGTCGCATCGTCGGCGACGTGATGGGGCAATACCACCCACACGGTGACGGCGCCATCTACGACACCTTGGTGCGCCTCGCGCAGCCATGGGTGATGCGGGCACCGCTGGTGCACGGACAGGGCAACTTCGGCTCTCCCGGCAACGATCCGGCGGCCGCGATGCGCTACACCGAATGCCGGATGGCGCCGCTGGCCATGGAGATGGTCCGCGACATCGAGCAGGACACCGTCAACTTCCGGCCGAACTACGACGGACGCGGTCGCGAGCCGGTGCTGCTGCCCAGCCGGTTCCCCAACCTGTTGATCAACGGCTCCGCCGGAATCGCCGTCGGCATGGCCACCAACATCCCGCCGCACGCGCTGCGCGAGGTCGCCGCCGGGGTGCAGTGGGCGCTGCAGCACCCCGACGCAACCCGTGAGGAGCTGCTCGACGCGCTGCTCGAGCGCATCAAAGGGCCCGACTTCCCCACCGGCGCCCTCATCGTCGGCACCCACGGCATCGAGCAGGCGTACCGCACCGGACGAGGCTCGATCACGATGCGCGCTGTCGTCGAGATCGAGGAGGATGCGCGCGGGCGGACGACCCTGGTCGTCACCGAGCTGCCGTACCAGGTCAACCCGGACAACCTGGCGCTCAAGATCGCCGAGCTCGCCGACTCGGGTCGGGTGCAAGGCATCGCCGACGTGCGCGACGACTCGTCCTCGCGCACCGGTCAGCGGCTCGTCGTCGTGCTGAAGCGGGACGCCATCGCCCGGGTGGTGCTCAACAACCTCTACAAGCACACACAGCTGCAGGACAACTTCTCGGCCAACATGCTGGCGCTGGTCGACGATGTCCCGCGCACGCTGAGCCTTGACGCGTTCGTCAGCAACTGGGTGGCCCACCAGGTCGAGGTGATCCAGCGGCGTACCCGGTTCCGGCTGCGCGCGGCCGAGCAGGACGCGCACATCTACCGGGGACTCGTCAAAGCGCTGGACGCGCTCGACGACGTGATCGCGTTGATCCGGCGCAGCCAGACCACCGACGAGGCCCGGGAGGGGCTCAAGGCACTGCTGGAGATCGATGACGTCCAGGCCCGGGCGATCCTCGACATGCAGCTGCGCCGGCTGGCGGCATTGGAACGGCAGCGGATCATCGATGAGCTGGCTCGCCTGGAGGTGCTCATCGCCGATCTGCAGGACATCCTGGCCAACGAGGCACGCCAGCGACAGATCATCTCCGACGAGCTCACCTCGCTCGTCGACAAGTTCGGTGACGATCGGCGTACGACCATCATCCCCGCCGACGGTGATCTGGCGATGGAAGACCTGATCCCGGACGAGGACATGGTCGTGACGATCACCCGGGGTGGCTACGCCAAGCGCACCCGAACTGACCTGTACCGGGTCCAGCACCGGGGCGGCAAGGGCGTGCGCGGTGCCGCGCTGCGAGTCGATGACGTGGTGGAGCACATGTTCCCCACCACGAGTCATCACTGGATTCTCTTCTTCACGACGGGCGGGCGGGTCTACCGCAGCAAGGCCTACCACCTGCCGGAGGCGGGACGAGACGCCAAGGGCGGCCACGTGGCCGGGCTGTTGAGCTTCCAACCCGATGAACAGATTGCCCAGGTGCTGGCGATACGCGACTACGAGTCGTCGCCGTACCTCATCCTCGCCACCAAGCGCGGGTACGTGAAGAAGACTCGGCTGATCGACTACAACAGCCCGCGTCAGGCCGGTGTGATCGCGATCAACTTCCGCGAGGCCGACGACGAGCTCATCGGCGCCGAGCTGGTGTCCGCGGCCGATGACCTGCTGCTGATCTCGCGCAAGGGCCAAGTCATCCGATTCCGCGCCGACGACGCACAGCTGCGGCCTATGGGCCGGGCGACATCGGGGGTCACCGGGATGCGGTTCCGCGGGGATGACGCACTCCTCAGCATGTCGGTCATCCCCGCCGCGGAGCAGTCGGAGTTCGAGGCCCAACACTTCGTGTTCACCGTCACCAACGGCGGGTGGGCAAAGA
>JACCYJ010000032.1 GCA_013696555.1 Nocardioidaceae bacterium
GCACGGACGTCCGTGGACCCCCGCTATCTGACTACGGATCAGAAGGTTGGGGGTTCGAATCCCTCCGAGCGCGCCACACCTTTCCGCAGGTCACAGTCTGAAAGCCCCCGAGACTTATCGGCTCGAGGGGCTTTCTTCTCACAGACCTCTCACAGATTTGCATGTGCTTCTCCGGTTCATGCTTGACATCTGGGTTCCGGTTCCTGGGTGACAGGTTTTGGACGCGGTTCCGGTAGGCGGGCGACAGTCGTTCCGGTAGGCGGGCGACACTGAGGCTCAGTTCGGCTCTGGCGGCCTGTTTCGCTTCGCTTCGATCACATGATCGTGGCGGAGGGAGCCGGGCGTGCCTGGTGGAGTTGGGTGTTGTGGTGCAGAGGTATCGCGCGGTTCTGGATGTGTTCGAGGGCGCGCCGGTGGTCGAGGTGGCGCGCCGCAACGGGGTAGCCCGGCAGACCGTGCATGACTGGCTGCGCCGCTATGCCAACGATGGTGGTCTGGGTGGCCTGGCGGATCGGTCGTCGCGGCCCGCGTCGTGCCCTCATCAAATGAGCGCGCAGCTTGAGGCGATGATCGTGGCGATGCGCCGGGCGCACCCGGCGTGGGGTCCGGACAGGATCAGCTGGCAGCTCGAGCGTAACGGGGTCGAGTCAGTGCCCGGCCGGTCGTCGATCTATCGGGCGTTGCTGCGTCATGGCCTGGTGGAGGCCACCAAACGCAAGCGGCGGCGGGATGACTACCGGCGGTGGGAGCGGGGTCGGTCGATGGAGCTGTGGCAGATGGACGTGATGGGTCGGGTGCACCTCGCCGACGGGCAGGAGATGAAGCTGGTCACCGGCATCGATGACCACTCGCGGTTCGCCGTCTGCGCCAAGCTGGTCGGTCGGGCGACCGCACGTCCGGTCTGCGTGGCGCTGCTCGACGCGATGCGCCAGCACGGTGTCCCGGAGCAGATCCTCACTGACAACGGAAAGGTGTTCACCGCCCGGTTCGGGTTGGGTCCGGGTCCGGTGATGTTCGACAAGCTGTGCAACGACAACGGGATCAAGCATCTGTTGACCGCGCCGTATTCGCCGACGACGACCGGGAAGATCGAGCGGCTGCATAAGACGATCCGGGCTGAGTTCCGCACCGAGCACGACCGGCGTCACGCCAGCGTTGAGGACGTGCAGAGTGCGCTGGATGAGTGGGTGGTGGAGTACAACACGTAGCGGCCGAATCAGTCGTGTGGTGGCCGGCCACCAGTCGAGCGGTTCGCGTTGGCTGAGCGCAGCATCCTCGCCGTCGACGACGTCGCGGTGCCAACCCCACGCCGACCAGCCGCGACTGGTCGGTCGGGTGGGGTGAGTCGGTGGGTGAACAGTGCCGGTCGGATCTCCCTCGCCGGGTTCGACTACGCCGTCGGTGACCTTCGCGGGTGAGCCGGTCGAGGTGGTCGTCACTGAGGGGCTGGTGGAGATCCTGCATGCCGGGGTGCTGGTCGCCACCCATGCGCAGCGACTCAAGCCGGACCAGGTCGACCGGATCACCCGGCCGCGGCTGCCGGTGCAGCGGCGGGCCAGGGACGCCACCGTCGGGCTGACCGTCACCCGGCTCGCTGATGCTGCCGGGACGGTGAGTTTCGCCGGCAGCCCGTACTGCTGTGGCCGGCGGTGGGCCCGCCAAGCCGTCGAGGTGTCAATCGTCGCCGGGTCGGTGCAGCTCGCCAAACACGGCACCGTCATCCGGGTCCATCCGATCCGTCACGACCGGTCTCGGGAGCTCGGCGCCTTCGCCAACCTCAACGGACGCCCCCGGCGCAAGACCGCGGTCTCAAACAATCATGTCGGGCAGGTACCGGTCAGCAGGCGTCGTGCGGGTACCGGAGATTGACATCTGACGTGCCAAGTTGCACCAAGGAGCGGAGGCAGGAAGTGACCCGAGTCCAGTACTTCACCGCCTGCACGATCGACGGCTTCATCGCCGACGAGAACCAGTCGCTCGACTGGCTCTATGAGGCGCCCCACGGCGAGGACGAGGGCGGGTGGGACGAGTTCATCGGCAATGTCGGACCGATGGCAATGAGCGCGACAACGTACGAGTCGATGCTCCGAGACCACGAGATGCTGGTCAACCCTCAACGGTGGCGTGAGTTCTACGAAGACCGACCCTGCTGGGTCTTCTCCCACCGCGATCTGCCGCCGATTCCGACAGTCGACATCCGCATCGTCTCCGGAGACGTCCGTTCTGTGTACGACGAGATGGTGGCCACTCTGCCGGGCAAGAACATCTGGATCGTCGGCGGTGGGGAGTTGGTGAGCCAGTTTGACGACGCAGGCTTGCTCGATGAGGTGTGGCTTGGGATGCGGCCGGTGTTTCTCGGCTCGGGGGCGCCTTTGCTACCGCGCCGGATCACCACGAAGCGGTTGACGCTCCGCGAGGTGAAGCACTCCGGTCAGGAGTTGCGGCTGATCCTGGATGTTGGTCGAGAGCACCGAACGTTTGTTAGCGGATCAGGCACCGCTGCGATCGGCCAGTCGAATCACACGGACGGTCGGTGGCGCGCTCTCCGACCGCGCTGCGTCCAGCCGGTCGGCAACTAAGTCAAGTTCACCGTCGAACAGGTGCCCGTATCGGTCGAGGGTGAGAGTGGCGCTGGCGTGGCCGAGCATCGCCTGCACGCTCTTGATGCTGGCGCCGGAAGCGATCGCCAGGCTTGCCGCGGTGTGACTCAGCTCGTGCGGGACCAGACCGTCGAGCCCTACCTGATGGGCAGCACGATCGAAGCAACCGCGTCGCCAGTTCTGCACCCGTAGATGGGTGCCGGTCGATCCGGGGAACACGAGATCGCCCGGTGCCCTCCCGGCCAGCTGCACGGCGAGATCGTCGCGCAGGAAGCGGGGCACCGGCACCGATCGGGACTGGTGCGACCTCGGGGTACCGACGATCATCTTGCCGTTCACGTCGACGACCGCCTCGACGATCTCGAGCCGGCCGCGCATCAGGTCCACACTGCGGACCCGCAGCGCCGTTGCCTCAGACCACCGGATGCCGCAGTACACCAGCGTGAGCACAAGCGACTGATGCGGTCCGCAGGCTTCGGCCAACTCGGCGACCTGGCCGTGAGTCAGGTAGCGGCGCTCGGTGGTCGGCAGCCGTGGCAGTTCGGCACCAGCGGCGGGATTCCGGGCCAGCCGACCAGCCTTCACCGCACCGTCGAGCATGGACGTCAGGAGGTGGTACGACTGCCGCGTCCGGGACGCCGACATCCGTGAGGTTTGACGTGGGTCCTGTACCAGTGAATCCACTGAGACGGAGTAGCAGTGGAGTTAGGACCAACAGAGTTACCGCGAGGGCTGCGACCGCGACCATTGCACCGCGCAGTCCGACTTTGTCAGCCCACATTCCGACATAGACGGGACCGAGGAGGAACCCGAGGTAGGACACGGTTGTAACGACCGACGTCGCGCGGCCTCGTCGAGACTCATTGACGTTTCGCGAAACGACTCCAAGAAGGGTGGGAAAGAGGACCGCGGTTCCGGCGGCGGCCACTGCAAGACCCATTAAGGCGATTAACAGGGTGGGCGCAGCGGCGATGATGTTCGCGCCAGCCGCGGCGGCTAGCGCGCCGGTGAGGAGGACAGTTTGCGCGTGGGCGGGCTTGACTCCACCGATGGAGAATCGCGTGACCGCGACCGTTCCCGCAAAGACTGCGGGTGCAACAGCGCTGAGGCCCGCACTGGAACGAAGTTCGTCGTAAGCAAAGACAGCGCTCCAACTCTGGTGAGCGTTCTCGCTCGCAAACGCGAGCGCTCCCAGCACTCCGACGAGGAGAAATGGGACGACCCAAAGTCGCCCAGCGAGCGAAGCACTTGTCGTCGAGATGTGTTGGTGTTCCTCCACAGCAACGCCAGGGGGCAGCGTCTTGAGTAGGCAGGCGCCAGCTATCAGGCACAGAACGGCTACGGCGATGAACGGGGCCGCCAGCGGCAGCGACGTGGCAGCCGCCAATCCGGTGGCGAGACTGCCGAGCACCACCAGGCTGGAGAAGACGCCATGTGCCCGGGTGATCACAGGCCGGCCCGAGATCTTCTCGGCCCGTCCGGCTACTGCGTTCATCGCTACGTCAGCCGCGCCGCTCGATGCCCCGATGAGAGCTAGGCCGACGCACAGGCTCGGCAGACTGACCGCGATCAGCGCCAACCCGGCACCCGCAAAGCCAAACGAGCTGATGACAACAGCCGCGAACTTCAGGCCCCACCGATCGAGTGCCCTGCCCACCAGCAGCATCGCGGGCAGAGCGCCAGCGCCCACGAACAGCAGCGCAAACCCGAGCTGGCCGTCAGTGATACCGGCCTGGTCCTGAACCCTCGGCAAGGAGGCCCCCCATACCCCCCAGAACGAGCCGAAGGCAGCGAACGCCACGAACGCAGAGAAGCTCAGGTTGTGCGGCGGGGAGGCAAGTGTCACTGACATAATGTGTAACGATACACAGATATGCTGAGAGGATGGAACCGGGCGTCGGCTCTACCCGGGTGACCCTCAGCCAAGTCGCCGAGTTGGCCGGTGTGTCGGTCATGACCGCCTCATACACCTACAACAGGCCGAGCCGTGTATCTGACGGTGCCCGGTCGCGAGTGCTCTCCGCAGCAGCCCAGCTTGGGTATGCCGGACCTGATCCGAGCGCCCGGTCACTGCGCCGCGGCAGCACGCGCACGCTGGGCGTCATATTGGGTGAGCACCTCAGTTATGCGTTCGAGGATCCGCAGGCAGCGTCCTTCTTGGCGGGGATCGCAGACGTCTGCGCTGGTCGCGGATACGGCATGACGATCCTGCCGATCACAGGCGATGACGATGACGTCCATCGGATCCAGACCGCGGCCGTCGACGGGTTCATTGTCTGGACTACCTCCGACGATGACCCGATCCTGGCGGCCGTCCAGGCGCTCAAGCGACCTGCGGTCGTGCACGGCGGGCCAGCAGTCCCCGGTCTTGGCCTAGTGAGCATCGACAACCGGGCAGCGGCGCGCGCTGTGGGTGCGGTCGCTTTCGCGGGCGCCAAACGGCCGGCCGTGATCAGCTTTCCACTTTCCCGAGATCGGATCACCACGATCGGGAGCGGCGCAGACGCCAAGGACGTCATGTTTCCGGTGACTCGGGATCGGCTGCGCGGGTACCGGCTAGCGGCCAAGGACGCCGGCGTCGCGTGGAACGACGTGGTGGTTGCGGTGTGTGCACGCAATGATGCGGAAGAAGCCGCGCGGATCGCAGCAACGTTGTTGTCTTCTCCCGAACCGCCCGACGCAATCGCCGCAATGAGCGACCAACAAGCTGCAGGGATAGTCCGAGCAGTCCGGACCGCCGGTCGCGTGATCCCCCATGATGTAGCCGTGACCGGGTGGGATAACGCCGCGGTGGCATCGACACTCGGGCTCACAACGGTCGCCCAATCACTTCGTGAACAGGGCGCGGAATGTGCGCGTGCCGTGCTCGGGCAAAAGCCTAAGCACCTGGCCGCGCCATGGTCCGTTGTTCGCCGAAGCAGCACCCGCCTCTGACGGCGCATTCCGGAGGCGGTCGCCTGCCCCGAACGCCGGCCGCGACGTCTGCTCGTTTCCCCCCGTCGGAGGCGCGGCGGATCTGCCGACCACCGGTTAGTGGTCGGGTTCGTCGGGGACTTCTCCACGCAGCCAGGTGATGTAGCGCTCCAGGGTGCTGATCACCACTTGCCGGGAGCCGGCGTCAAGGGTTTGGAAGGCACCGTACAGCCGGTCATAGGGGTAGGGCTCGATCGCGGTGAGGATGCGTCGTACAGCGCGTTCGGGCAGCGGGATGTTATTGACGTAGCTCCGCATGACGTTGACCGATGCCCGGTCCGCGCCGATCGCGATGGTGTCTCCGGTCAGCAGCGCTCCGCGTTCAGTGGCGCCAAGGGCCCAGTGGGCGACTGCGCTGCCGGCGAAGTGCCCGCCGCACTGGATGAAGGTAAGCCCGGGCAGCACTTGTCGGACGCCGGACCACAGCTCGATCACCGGGTCAGAGCGGCAGATCCATAACCGGTCAGCGGAGGCGACCAGCACCGGTGCCCCGCCGAACACGTGGCTCCACTGGATCGATGCCCCGGTCAGATGCGGATGACTGGCTGAGACGGTGGCCAACCCACCCAAGTCGCGCACCGCGTCGATGGCGTGGCCGTCAAGGAACCCTGGTGGTTCCCAAAGCAGGTTCCCACCGGGGGTGCGCACGAGAAGCCCCCGCTGGCCGATCGCCAGCTCTGGTTCGACGCTGATGGCGTACAGGTCCGGCTCGATCTCCTCCACCCTGGTGCGATAGCCATCCCCGGCCAGCCCCGCCTGGGTGACCCATTGTTGACCGGTAGCAGGGACGTACTGGCGTTCATCGGTGCAGATAGCGCAAACGGCGGGCGGCAGCTCAGTGTCGGGATGCTCGACACCGCAGGTGGCGCAGCTCCAAATCGTCATGACAGTCACTCTGGACAGAGAACCCCAGCTCAGGTCAAGCACTGTCGGAGCGAACCGGAGGTGGCGCAGATGGCGGCCGGGCCGCCCGCAGCTCCAGCTGCGGCGCGGCGAGGCCCTCCGGTGGGCGTCGATGGTCACGTGGCAGGGCCCGACCGGTCGAGTCGGTCCGCCACAACGTCAAGCTCCGTGCGAACAAGTGCCCGGAGCGGTCCAGGGTCAGGGTTGCGGACTGGTGCCCGAGCCATCTCCTGCACCGACCTTGATGCTTGCACCGGAGGCGATGGCGACGCTGGCCGCGGAGGGGACCCGAAACTTCAGGACTTGGTGTTGAGCGTGCACCATGCGGTGCGGCTGACTTTCGGAACCGCAGATGCGTTCAAGATCATCGAGAAGACGGCGGCCGAGCGTACATCGAGAGTCGGCAGGTCCAAGTCGTACACATACCTCAACCGCCACAGAGTCCGATGGTTCTCCCTGCGCAGCCCACAGTTTCTCGAGGCGCCCTTCCATCAGGTCGTACGCCGGGCTGGAGCGTTCGACGCCGCAGGACAAGAACAAGAAGAAGAAGAGGTAGTGCCCTCGACGCTTCAACGAACGGGTGACGACACCATCGTCCCGATGATGAGAACATCGGCTAGCCACAACATCGCGGAGAGTAGAGGAGCTTCGATGGCTGTCTCTGTCGGATCAGTCGTGTTAAACGTGTCAAACATCGGTCGTGCGGAGGAGTTTTGGAGCAAGGCCCTCGGATACGTTCCCCAGCCGGACGATCCAGCATTTCTCGCTCCCGAGAATGGCGAGGGTCCACGTCTTCACCTGGACGATAGGGACAGGACGCACCTCGATCTATGGGTGAACCGGCAAGACTCTGACCTGCAGACCGAGGCGGAGCGACTCATCTCACTCGGTGCCGCACGAGTGGACTGGGACTATCCGCCAAACGCCGACTTCGTGGTCCTCGCCGATACCGAGGGCAACCTGCTCTGCGTAGTCGCGTAAGCAATGGCAGCCATGGCCCGTACAGGCGACCGAAGCACACCTGACCGTGCTTAGGAGAACGTTCGCAGAAAAGAGCCACCAGGCCGACCGGAGACGGGACTGCGACTACTGCAACCTAGGGAGCACGAGGTCACCGCTGACTTTGGCCGCACCCATTGCCGCCGTCCGTAGAGATGGCGCATGAGCGACGTCGTCACCGCCGGCAGCTGGGGTCTGCTCGTGGCGCTCAGCCTTGCCCTCGGTGCCCTCGTGGCGGCTCGGTTGCGGCTGCCGCCCCGGTTAGCCGCCCTGATTACCGCGAGCGGTGGCGGCATCCTCCTGGCCGCGGTGGCACTAGAGCTGGTGCCAGAGGCCGACGCGCAAGCGGGCACAGCCCTCACCGTAGGCGGGCTGTTGCTGGGTGCCATCGTTTACGTCGCCGCTGATGCCTGGCTGTCACGTGACGACCAGATGTTGCGCAGCAGGCGCTCGGGGCACGCGGCGGCCTCCGGGATGCGCGTGACTGGATCGGACAGCAGTGCGGAGTCGATGCGCGGCGAGTCGATTGCGGCTGGCATCGTGGTCGACGGCATCCCGGAGTCATTCGCGCTGGGACTGATGGCGGTCGAGCGTACGTCAGGTCTGGCGTTGCTGGTTGCCGTCGTCGTCGGCAACCTCACCGAGTCCTACGGTGCGGCCCAGCCAATCATCGCCGGTGGGCACTCCCGTCGCTTCGCGGTCATTCTGCTCAGCTGCATCGGGCTCGGGCTAGGCGGCGTGACCGTGCTTGGCGGACTGGGCGGTGCCGCCCTCGCCGACGCCGTCATCGGGACCACTCAAGCGGTCGCGGCAGGGGCCGTGGTCGCTGTCTTGTCGATTTCAATCTTCCCTTACGCCTTCGACGCGGCGGACCGCAAGGTCGCTCTAGCGACTGTGGCCGGTTTCGTGATCGGCTACGTGTTGAGCGTTTGAATCCCCGTCATAGGTAGCGGAGACGTCCACCGGTGGGACAACCCCCGATCGACTAGTCACGCTACCTCCGGGGTGGACGAAGAACTGAAGGGTGGTGGGTGGAGGCGTGGGGGCAGCGAGCCCCGGTACGCCTCCACCCGGAGGACCCTCAGAGGGTGGTGGCGGCGTCATCCTTCATAGCGTCGGGCCCGGTCAGGAATGGTGAGACGGCGTCCAGGACCTGTGCTGAGGTGAGCGGCGTCTCGGTCGCCCCCATGTAGACGCCGCCCTCGGGCTCGAGCCCGAGCAGGTTGCCCACTATGGCGGCGTGCCGCGCCTCAACACCAAAGATGCCTGCCGCGGCCTGCAATATCATCTTGTCCTTGATGAAGCCGGCGGCGCCGAGGTAGGCACTCACACCGGTGTTCTCGAAGGTGTGGCTGGTGGTCAGGTACTTCGAGCGGTTTTCGAAGGCGTCCCCGAAGTCGACACCTGGTGCTGCCACCGGTGAACCACCCAACTTCATGATGGTCGCACTGATGGTCGCGACGTGGGACTCCTCGTCGACCTGAACCTTGTCGAGGTACCGCTTCTCCTTGCCCGACAGCAGTCCGGCGGCGTTGCCCTGACGGTAGAACTCGGCCTCGAGGTATTCGAGTGTCAACGCGTAGTTGAGCACGTCGACGTCGCTGCCGAAGTCGGCTGCCTGTGCCCAGGCGAACTTGTTGTTCAGCGCACCAACGGCCACGCTGGCTGGCACCACGGCCGTCCTGCCCTTGACGAAGTCACTGCGTTTGATCGTCCTGCGTTTGATCGTCATCGTCGGCTCTCCTAGCTCTTGATGAACGGCATGGCGGCCTTGAGGACGGCCTTCATCGGAAGGTTCGCCTCGATCGGCCCTGGGAACGGGTCACCACCGGTGAGGTCGGCGAGAATGGCTGCGTGCCTGGACTCGACGCC
>JACCYJ010000038.1 GCA_013696555.1 Nocardioidaceae bacterium
ACCGTCGAGACCATCGCGCTCCACCGCCTATACGTTCTCTTCTTCATCGAGCTGGGAAGCCGCCGCGTCCACCTCGCCGGCTGCACCGCCAACCCCACCAGCGCCTGGGTCACCCAGCAGGCCCGCCAGATCGCCTGGACACTCCAAGAGCAGCCGGCGCGTTTCGGCTTCCTTATCCGCGACCGCGACGCCAAGTTCACCCGCAGCTTTGACGCCGTCTTCGCCAGCGAAGGCATCCAGGTGGTCAAGACACCGGTGCGCGCGCCGAAGGCGAACGCGGTCGCCGAGCGCTTCGTCGGCACCGCTCGCCGCGAGTGCCTCGACTGGCTCTTGATCGTGAACCGTCGGCACCTGGAGCACGTGCTCCGCGTGTATGTCGATCACTACAACGCGCACAGACCGCACCGCTCCCTCGGTCTCACACCGCCGGCAGCGATCGGGAGCAAACCCCCGCTCTGCTCCTCTTCACGCGAGCTGAAGCGGCTCGACCGGCTCGGCGGACTCATCCACGAGTACAGCCACGCGGCATGACCGACTTTACGCACCCCACAGGTACCGGAACGGGGGTACTCGGAACGACCGCAGCCATTCTTGTTGCCTGCACTCCACACGAACAAAGGCACGTTCGGCGAACCTCAGGTCAGGTCGGTGAAGCCCGCTGGAAAGCGCCACGCCGGGTAGTGCTCACCGAGCGCGGTCGAGTGATCGTCCCATGCCGAGGCCTCGAGTTGTCGCGGGGAATCGAGCTCGATCCTTCCTCCCTTGATCGTGAAGCCCCAGTCGAATCCCAGCACCGCCCGGGCCTCGAGCCCGTTACCGAGGTCGTCAGGGACACAGAGGAAACTCCTCGCCGTCCACTGCATGTCGTCCCGCGGCGACCGCGAAGGTACATCGAAGAGCGTCGGGTTGAGGCCAAGCCAGCAGAACGGATGCGGTAGGTCCCCTAGGAACCCCAGTGGGTCGATCTCGAAGAGCTCACTATGGCTCACGTTGTCGTCGGAACGGACGAGTTGGATCCATCCCATGATGGAGTCGTAGCCCCGCATCGGACGCTCTACCGTCGCGGTGCACACAGGGAATCCCTCCGTCTCCGGAAGGCATCCAATCGACTCCGGCTGCAGGTTCTCCTCGTACGTCACGACAACACGACCCGCGACCCCTCTGATGACGAACGGCATTTCCATAAGGCTGAGGGTATTCGAGGTTGGCTTGCCCGTTTGGTCGAGGATGCCAGCGTATCGGGTGCACGATCGGGTGACACTCCCGAACTCAATGTCACTCTTGGCGGGTGGCAGCGTCCGGTAGCTGGCGCAGACTCGGTCGGCGGCGGCTGACTCTATTCCCGCATGTCGCCCGTGGGCTGACTTGCCAGCGTTGTGTCGCCGCCGCCGTCCGAGACCGTCGAGCGTGACCTGATAGGAGCTTGGCTGCTGCCTCGATTGAGGTCTGTCCGCTCGCCGGTCGCCCCAGCGTCGTGGTGAGGAGCGTGGTCTGAATGATCGTGATCGGAGTGGACGTACACAAGCAGTCGTTGACGGCTGTCGCGGTCGACGAGGCAGGGCGGATGCTCGACGAGCAGACGGTCGCCGTGGCGGACGGCGCGTTGGTTGCCTGGGCTTCGACGCTGTGCGGTGAGCGGCTGTGGGCGCTTGAGGATTGCCGGCAGCTGACCCGGACGCTCGAACGGGAACTGCTCTCGGTCGGCGAGGAGTTGGTGCGGGTGCCGCCGAAGCTGATGGCACCCGAGCGGCGCGCCGGCCGCGCTCGTGGCAAGTCTGATCCGATCGACGCGCTCGCTGTCGCGCGAGCAGCGTTGCGGGAACCCAGTCTGAGTCGTCCTCGCGAGGATGAGCAGCCGTTTCGCGACCTGAAGCTGCTCGTCGATCATCGTGATGATCTCGTCGACGAGCGCCGACGGGCCCAGCAGCGGCTGCGTTGGCACCTGCACCAGCTCGACCCGGCCTTCGCGGTCCCGGCGAAATCGCTCGACCGCCCGACGCATCTGGATCGGGTTGGGCGTTGGCTCGCCCGCCGCCCGCCGGAGGTGCAGGTGCGGGTCGCCCGCGACCTCGTCGTGCGCTGCCGGTCTCTTACTCGGGCGATCGTCGAGCTCGACCGCGAACTCCAGCAGTGCACCGCGCAGCTCGCGCCGGCGCTGCTCGAGCTGCCCGGCTGCGGTGCGATCACGGCCGCCAAGCTGCTCGCGGAGATCGGCCCGATCGGCCGCTTTGAAACAGACGCGCAGCTCGCCCGCCACGGCGGCGTCGCGCCGTTGGAAGCGAGCTCAGGCCGCGTCCAGCGCCACCGCCTCGATCGCGGCGGTAACCGCCAGCTCAACTGCGCGCTCTACCGGATCGCGATCACACAAGGCCGCTACTACCCTGAGGCGCGCGCGTACCTCGAGCGCAAGCAAGCGGAGGGAAAGAGCCGGCGCGAAGCGATCCGCTGCCTCAAACGACAACTCGCCCGCGTCGTCTTCAACACACTAAAGCGAGCCCCGCCTTGACAGAGGAGCAACACTGGCGCAGGCGAGCATCTACGGTGTCGGCCGCGCCGAGGTGGTCGATCCTTGGCCGGGCGATCGTAAGCTGTGTCGCCTGCTTGTCCCACAGACCTGAAGGAGGGCGGCCGAATGAACGGTTATGCGGTGGCGCAGATTGACGAGATCGACGAGATCAGTGACGGCCGCTGCTTGGCGGCCCGTCCGGTTCCACTTCGGCATCACGTCCTTCGGCGTCAATGCGTTTACAGCTCACAGGTGGGCGATCGGCTCGTCAACGAGCACGACGAGTCACAGGAGTATGACTTGAGACGGCGACCTTATTACGATGGATGGGTGAGCAGCCAGAGCGTTCCCGGTGGGGTGGTGCACGAACTGCCCGCGGATCTCCGTGAGGCGCTGCTAACCAACGCGACGGCGCTCGATGCCTGGAACGACATCACGCCGTTGGCCCGCAACGAGTTCATCTGTTGGGTCGAGGATGCCAAGCAGGAGACCACCCGAGCGCGTCGGATTCGGCGTACGCAGGAGGAGTTGGAGGAAGGCCAACGCCGACCCTGCTGCTGGCCGGGGTGCA
This sequence comes from Nocardioidaceae bacterium, assembly GCA_013696555.1. GTDB lineage: Bacteria > Actinomycetota > Actinomycetes > Propionibacteriales > Nocardioidaceae > JACCYJ01. Next base: position 3,078 of record JACCYJ010000038.1, read on the forward strand.
GGCACCGCGACCGCACAGGCAAGTAGCGCGGCCCGCGCAGATCGGCCCTCCGGCGGCCGCCGCGAGGCCCTCGGCGG
>JACCYJ010000041.1 GCA_013696555.1 Nocardioidaceae bacterium
GACACGAGCCTCGACCCGATCAGCGCAGACCCCAGCTCATCCCCCACGACGCCCACCCTGCCCACAAGGTTGATCTCCGGATGGACGCGCCACCAGCCGGCCATCAGCAGATAGAGCCAGACGTCCCGTGGGTAATACGCGAGGCGGTCGCGGGCGGCCTGCAGGCCGACCTCGTCGTGGTAGACCTCGCCCGCCGTGAACATCCGGAGTCCGTGCTCGGGGAAGGTGAGCCAGTCGCGCGCCTCGATCTCGCCGTCGACGTCCACAGCCAGCTGCTCCAGAAAGTAGCCACGAACGGTGTGGATCTCGTGATCGACGGGACGATCCCGGAAGCTCGGCGGCAGCTCGCGCCGCAGGATGTCGTCGACGTCGTCGCCGTGGCGAGCCTGGTCATCGTCGGTGAGGAAGAGCAGGACGCGCGGTTTCCAGTCGTGGTCGGTCGACATCTCGTCGTCGAATCCCAGCACTTCGGACCCGCGACCGAGCAGTGCGGCGCTGTAAGGAAGTCCGGGAAACCTGGCATCCAGGATCGGCCGGACGAGCCAGTGGTAGAACTGCCGGCTCAGCTCGAGCCCGGGAACAAATGCAGTCAAGAGAGCAGCCTCCTCAAGGCCAAATCTGGAAACAACGGCAACTGGCAACTCACGGTCGACTGTCTTGACCTCAGGTACCTGCTGGCGTGCCGAGCATGAACCTCCATCCGGGTTCACAGCGACGCCCTTGTCATTGCGAACCTCGACCGCACGGTCGCCTGAACAGCGACGCGATCAAGTTCCAGACGAAGGATCCGACCGGCGTCATGGTCCAGGAGATCGTCATCGATGCGCGTGGGTCCAGTGGCTGGCAGCACCACCCTGGCATCGTGATTCGTTGCTGTGCAGTCAGGTCGGGTGACGGTCTGGGATGAAGACTGCAACAAGACGAGATAAGTGATAGGCCTTCGGAACGGTTCCGTGGTCACCGAGAGCGGCGACGAGCCGGGGCAGGTCACGAGCTGGAAAGGTGCGACGACCTATCCGACGTTCGTCACCTCGAGCGCCGACCCGCCCGTCTTCCGGATCGAGGACGACCCGCCCTCGAGCGTGATCGCGCGCGGGTAAGGGGTCGGGAGTGTAGGCGCTGGGCACCGGCCGAGCGACTACAGCGACGTCGTGACATCGCGTGTGACCCAAGTCGAACCGATTGTGTGCTTCACACAACGGGTTCCGCGCTCTACAACCACGAACGACGTACCGGCCGTGTGGTCAGGGCCACATGCTCGATGCGCGAGCGCTGCACGGTGGGGTACTTGCGGCCGCGGGAGAGTGCGCCGCTGCGACTGAGGCGGTCAACGGTGGCGACGTGGACGACGAGGATGCTGGCGGCATCGGCGCGGGTGATGGCGTCGGGTCGCGAAGCAGACTTCGCCGCCATGCCCTGACCGTAGGGCAATCCGCTGCCTGCCCACGGTGAAGTGTCACTGAGCCAACAGTCGACCCGCGTGTGCTCTGCCAACATCAACCCATGCGCGAGACAGTCCTGCGCATCTGTATGGAGGTGCTCCATGACGAAGAATGGCTCGCGCCTCAACGCCAAACGGCGAGTAGTTGGAGCAACCGCCACGCTGTTGACGTTGGCGATTGCGCCTGTCTCGGCAGCTACACCTGGGGTCAGTTCCAGTGCGTCGCCGGACGGGGTCCGCACCTACATCGTGCCAGGTGAGTGCGCGTACCCGGAGAGCATCGACGTGCAGGGTGGGAAGTACTACACCGGAAGCGTTTGCAACGGCAACCTGTACCGCGGGGACCTGGACAAGAGTCGTGCGAGGGTATTCGTGCCGGGTGGCTCAAGGCCGTACGAGATGGGCGGGATTAAGGCAACTGCCACCCGTCTCGTGGTGGCGAGGGGTAAGGGTCACGCGTCGGTCTTCAACCGGTTCACCGGCAACCGTGTTGCAGAATTTGCCAACGGTCGCGGCTACGACTCGACCGTGAATGATGTCGCCATCGCTCCAAACGGCGACGCATACCTAACCGATTTCACGTTGTCGAAAATCTATCGAATCCCAGCTCGCGCCATCGCCCAGCACCGACCAGGGGTTCACAAGTTGCGTGTCTTCCTCAACCTCCGCGGAACGGTGTTCCCCGTCCAAGACGGCAGCGCCAATGGCATCGCAACGACGCCGGACGGGCGGTTCCTTCTCGTTGCCCACTTCAATGCCGGAAACCTGTACCGGGTGCGGCTCAGCAATGGGAACGTCAGCCGGGTTCGCCTTCACGGCAAACTCTTGGCCGCTCCGGATGGGATTACCCTCAAGGGTAGGGACGTCCTGTACGTCGTCGAGTTCGACAGGCGGGCCATCGCCAAGATTCGCTTGAGCGCCAACTATGGCTGGGGACGAATCGTCTCGCGGACGACTCACCCTAGCTTCCAATGCCCCACGTCCGCTGCAATCGCACGCGACCGCATCCTGGTCGTCAATAGCCAATTCTGCGGACCCGGCGAGCCCCCGTGGACGGTGTCAAGCATCCCCCTTCCCTAAAGGGCCAAGAGTATTATTGGCCGGATGTCTAAATAGGGACCGAGCAGCACCTCGCCGGGCAAAGACCTGGTTCAGCATCCCTATCACCGAGACGGCGAGGACGAAACTCCTAGCGCAGTGGACACCGGCACTTGCCCTCGGCGTCCACGTCGGCACAGGGGCCGTCGTCGTAGGCGAGGTGGCGGGCATCGTCCAGCCGGTCTGGGAGCGCGAGCCGGTCGAGGACTGGGCGAACGAACCGGGCGGACGCGACGCGACGACGAGAGCTCGTCCGCAGAGAGTCCGCAAGAGGTCCGCGAACTGTCAACAGGTCGCGGCCTAGCGTTCCTGTAAATGGTGGTGGCCTGCTCGATCATGTCGGGTGTTGTGGACCGACGATCGAAGGAGCAGGCCGATGCGAAGGGTAGCCCCGTCTGTGATGACTCGCGGGCAGCTGCAGCAGCTGCTCGCCGGTGGTGTTGTTCGGGAGACGAACATCGTCTCCGCGCTGGTGGAGACGGTGACCAGGCTGGTGGTGCAGGAGCTGCTCGAGGGTGAGCAGGGGCGACTTCCTCGGCAGCCGCGGCCGCTATGAACGGCGCAGCGACGATCAGGTGGGTTCACGCAACGGCTATGAGCGTGGCCGGCTGCGCACCGCGCAGGGGTTCGTCGACGTTGGCGTGCCTCAGGTCCGTGGTGTCGGCGAGCCGTTCCGGTCGTCCCTGATGAGCTTCCTCGACGGCAATAGCGAGGTGCTGGACCGGTTGGTCAACGAGATGTACGCCCGGGGCCTGTCCACCCGTGATGTCGAGGACTCCTTCGTGACGTCACCGGTGAGCTGCTGATCTCCAAGAGTGCCGTCTCGCAGATCACCGACCGGTTATGGGAGGACTACCGGCCAGTGCGTATGGAACGGGTGAGTTCCTTGGGCAGCGCCCAGCGGGATTGGGCGTAGAGGCTGCGGCAGATGCTCTCGTGCGACGGGGGTGTCAGATGGTCTGTGTAAGAGAACGGCTCCGTAGTAGGAGGAGCATTGATGTCCATGTCGAAGCGCGACGTCCGGTATGACGGACCGTTCGGTTCTGAGCCGCCGCAGCCGAAGACGGCCCGCTCGGTGGTCAACGAGATGGTCGAGGCTGGCCTGTTCGACGATCTGATGGAACGGGTAGATGACGGTGGGCTTCGGTTGACCGGTGAGGGCGGGTTTTTGCCGGAGATGATCAAGGCCGTCCTCGAACGCGGTCTGCAGGCCGAGCTGAGCGACCACCTCGGTTACGCCAAGGGCGACCCAGCCGGCCGCGGGTCGCCGAACAGCCGCAACGGGACCACCCCGAAGACGATCGCGACCGAGGTCGGCGATG
>JACCYJ010000058.1 GCA_013696555.1 Nocardioidaceae bacterium
CCTCAAGGAGGGCCTTGACCGGGTACGAGGGACAGCAGAACACGTGCGTGCAGCGATCGAGACCGAGGACCGAGCGGCGATCATGGACTCTCTCATCCTGTGCAAGTTCCTCCGGGGTGTGTTCACCGAGCCTTTCGACGAGTGGGCCGCGCTGTTGTGCCCGGTCACCGGCTGGGACGTCGACGGTGCGGAGCTGCGAGCGACCGCCCGGCGCATCGTTGCGCTCAAGCGGGCCTACAACCTGCGTGAGGGGTGGACTGCGGCCGACGACTGGTTGCCCGAGCGGCTGCTCAGCGAGCCCGTCCAGGTCGGGTCCGGCCGGGAGGCGAGCCTGACCCCGCAGCGGCTCCGCCGAATGATCGACGGCTACTACGCCGCCCGCGGCCTCGACACTCAGGGCCGGCCGGTGCCCGCCACCCACGGCGGAGGAGCCGGTGCTGGACAATGAGTGCAGCGGCGGAGGAGGTTCAGCCATGACTGTGACGGCGGACTCGTCGGAACGGGTCGACACCGTCTCGGTGACCATCGACGGTCGTGAGCTGGACGTACCCGAGGGCACCACCATCTGGACGGCCGCCAAGGAAGCCGGCATCGACATCCCGGTGTTGTGCCACGACGAGCGCTACGACCCGGTGGGCGTTTGCCGCCTGTGTGTGGTCGACACCGGGGGGCGGGTGTTCGCCGCGGCGTGTGTACGCCCTTGCGAGGACGGCATGGAGATCACCACCTCCTCCGATGAGCTCGAGCGCAGCCGGGCGACGCTGACAGAGCTCCTTGTCGTGGACCAGCCGCCACCGGGGGCCGATCCCAAGCAGACCACGACCGGGGACAACCTGCTGCTCGACCTCGCCAACGGTTTCGACGTCCTGAGCAGCGAGCTGCCGCGCGGGCACGGGCGTGGCTCCGACCTGTCCAACCCGGTGATAGCGGTCGACCACGACTCCTGCATCTTGTGTGACCGCTGCGTTCGTGCATGCGACGACATCCAGGGCAACGACGTGATCGGCCGTACCGGCAAGGGCTACTCCACCCGCATCGCCTTTGACCTCGACGACCCGATGGGCTCATCGTCGTGCGTCACCTGCGGTGAGTGTGTCGCTGCCTGCCCCACCGGGGCGATCACCAACAAGCCCATCAACGCGGTGCCGATCCGGCCCCGCGCCGAGCTCGATGCCGTCGAAAGCGTCTGCCCCTACTGCGGCGTCGGCTGCGCACTCACCTTCTATGTCGACCGAGAGCGCGGCGCCATCGCGTTCGCCGACGGTCGGGACCAGCCGGGGTCGCAGGGACGGTTGTGCGTCAAGGGTCGCTACGGCTGGGACTACGCCGCCTCGCCGCAGCGGCTGACGGTGCCCCTCATCCGGATCGATGACGCCTACCCCAAGGGACCACTGTCAGGCGACGTACGGGGCGACAGCGACGAGCAGTCAGGCCGGTCGGGTCGCCGACGCAAGCCCGGTGGTCTGGTCCCCTACGACGAGGTGATGCCGCACTTCCGTGAGGCGACCTGGAGCGAGGCGCTCGACCTCGTGGCCGACCGGCTCAGCGGCATTCTCGCCGAGCACGGCACTGGCTCGCTCGCCGGATTCGGGTCAGCGAAGTGCTCCAACGAAGAGGCTTACCTGTTCCAGAAGCTGGTGCGCACCGGATTCCGCAACAACAACGTCGACCACTGCACCCGGCTGTGCCACGCGTCGAGCGTGGCGGCCTTGTTCGAGGGGATCGGATCGGGTGCGGTGTCGACGACGTACGGCGACGTGATCAACTCCGACGTCGCGATCATCACCGGCAGCAACCCCACCTCCAACCATCCCGTGGCGTCGACGTTCTTCAAGCAGGCAAGGCGTCTGGGCACGACGATTATCTATATCGACCCGCGTGCCGGCAAGGCAGCCGACCATGCGGACATCTTCTGCCAGATCAAGCCGGGTACAGACGTGGCCTTCTACAACTCGGTGATGCACGAGATCATTCGCTCGGAACTGGTCGACCGAGACTTCATCGACGAACGCACCTCCAACTACGACGCCCTGGCCGCAACCGTGGCTGAGTACCCGCCCGAGCGCGGCGAGCAGATCACCGGCATCTCGGCCGACGTGATCCGACAGATCGCCAAGGTGTGGGGCGAAGCGCGGGCCGGCGTCATCTTCTGGGGCATGGGCATCTCCCAGCACACCACCGGAACGGACAACGCCCGCTGCCTGATTGCGTTGTGCTCGATCACGGGCAACGTCGGCAAGCCTGGTACCGGCCTGCACCCGCTGCGCGGGCAAAACAACGTGCAGGGTGCGTCCGACTCCGGGCTGATCCCGATGTTTCTGCCCGACTACCAGGCAGTCGACAGCTCCGACCTACGATCGCGCTTCGAGTCCGCCTGGGGCACCGAGCTCGACCCGAAGCGCGGCCTCACCGTCACCGAGATCATCGGGTCGGTGCTGGAGGACGGCGTACGCGGCATGTACATGATGGGCGAAAACCCGTTCCTCTCCGACCCCAACATCAACAAGGTCCGCAAGGCGCTGTCGGCCCTGGACTTCCTTGTCGTGCAGGACATCTTCGTCACCGAGACCGCGGAGTTCGCCGACGTGATCCTGCCGGCGACGTCCTACCTCGAGAAGGACGGTACGTACACCAACACCGACCGCCGGGTACAGCTCGGCCGCAAGGTGCTCGACCCTCCCGGTCAGGCACGTTCCGACTGGGAGATCACCCAGGAGATCGCCAACCGGCTGGGTCTCGGGTGGTCGTACGAGTCGCCGCGAGAGGTGTTCGAAGAGATGGTCGGCCTGATGCCGAGCTACGCCAACCTCAGCTACGACAACCTCGGCTCGACCGGAAAGCTCTACCCGAACGCCGACCCCGAGCACAGCGACGGCACCGTCGTGATGTTCGACGAGCGGTTCAACACCGCTGACGGACTCGCACACCTGGTGCCCGCGGAATGGCTACCGGCCAAGGAGCTGCCCAACGAGGAGTTCCCGATGGTGCTCAACACCGGGCGGCTGTTAGAGCACTGGCACACCGGCTCGATGACGCGGCGCTCGTACGCACTCGACACCATCGCGCCGCGCGCCGAGGTCTACCTGCACGCCGACGACGCCGCGCGCATCGGTGTCCGCGACGGCGAGATGGCCCGGGTCCGCTCCCGCCGGGGCAGCATCACGCTTCACGTCAAGGTTTCTGCTCGGGAGGCGCCGGGCAACTGCTTCATCCCCTTCCACTTCCGCGAGGCGGCCGCGAACCTGTTGACGATCGATGAGATCGATCCGGTGGGCAAGATCCCGGAGTACAAGTTCTGCGCGGTCGCGGTCGAGCCGCTGTCTGAGGCGAGGGTATGAGGGGCAGCCGGCCGCTTGTCCCCGGCGCCGAGGCGCGCAACGGAAAGTTCCCCGGACCGAGCCTGATCCCCGCTCTGAACGCCATCCAGGAACGGCTCGGTTGGCTGCCCCGCGAGGAGTTGGTGTCGCTGTCGAGGGACACTCGCCGGCCGCTGTACGAGCTCCAGGGACTCGTCTCGTTCTACCCGCACTTTCGCACCGAGCCGCCGCCGCAGGTGGCGCTGCACGTGTGCCACGACCTGTCCTGCTGGCTGTTGGGATCCGATGACCGGATCGCCGCACTGCGTCAGCAGTACGACGCCGACGCCGACGTCGAGCTGGTCGAGGTGTCCTGCCTGGGCCGCTGCGACAACGCTCCGGCCCTGGCCGTCAACGACGAGCCAGCTCACGTCGACGGCGCCGACGACCTGGTCGCCAGAGCCCGGGTCCGCACCGCTGAGGAAGAGCCGGTCGCAGAGCCCCGCCGCCATGAACCGTGGCCGAACGACCCGTACACGCCAGCAGACAGCTCTGCTCCGGCGCGCGGCTACCGGGTGCTGCGTACACTGCTGGCCGGCGACCTGGACGCCGGGCAAGTCGTACAGACCCTGCAGGACTCCGGGCTGCGCGGCATGGGAGGCGCCGGATTCCCGACCGGTCGCAAGTGGTCACTCGTCGCCGCTCAGGATCGGCGGCCCAAGTACGCCGTCTGCAACGCCGACGAGTCCGAACCGGGCACGTTCAAGGACCGTCAGATCCTTGGCGACCAGGCGCACCTGGTGCTCGAGGGCCTGTTGCTGGGCATGGCTGTTGTGGGCGCCGAGGAGGGGTTCGTCTTCGTCCGCCACGAGTACGGTCCCGAGGCCGACCAGGTCCGCGACGAGATTGACCGGCTTCGCGGCGAGGGCCTCCTCGGCGACGACGTCCTCGGAAGCGGTGTGCGGCTGCAGGTCGAGGTCTTCGTCTCACCGGGCGGCTACATCCTCGGGGAGGAGTCCGCGCTTCTCGAGTGCATGGAGGGTCACCGGGGTGAGCCGCGCAACAAGCCGCCGTTTCCCGGGGTTTTCGGGCTGTGGGGGATGCCCACGCTGATGAACTCGGTGGAGACCTTCGCCGACGTCCCGGTCATTCTCGAGCGCGGAGCGCAATGGTGGCGCGAGCAAGGGGCGGGTGACTCGATCGGGCTCAAGTTCTTCGCGGTCTCCGGTCACGTGGCTCGGCCGGGTGTCTACTGCGTGCCGATGGGCACCACCGCACGCCAGCTGCTCGATCTGGCCGGCGGGGTGGCCGGTGGCGCCGACCTGGAGGCGATCCAGCCCGGAGGGGCGTCGTCGAACTTCCTCGGCCCGGGCAGTCTCGACGTGCCGCTCGACTTCGACACCGTCGCCGAGGCCGGGTCGATGCTCGGCTCGGGAGCCCTGGTCGTG
>JACCYJ010000059.1 GCA_013696555.1 Nocardioidaceae bacterium
TGCCGGCGCAGGCCCGCTGCAGCGCGCTGTTCACGGAGTTGACGGAGTCCCCGAGGAGCTCCGCGACGTCCTTCGCCGGCCAGCCGAGCACGTCGCGCAGGATCAGCACGGCCCGCGGGCGCGGCGCGAGGTGCTGGACCGCGACCAGGTACGCCAGCTCGATCGTCTCCCGCACCACGGCGACGGTCTCCGGCTCGTCCGCGTAGCCCGCGGGCAGCTCGTCGAGCAGCCGGTCCGGGTAGGGCTGCAGCCACAGCACCTCGCCGCCGGTCGCAGGCTCCGGGCGGCGTTTGGCGAGCAGGTCCAGGCTGGCGTTGGTGGCGATCCGGTACAGCCAGCTCGGAACGTCGACCGCCCCTCGAAGGTCTCCCGCCGCCGCCAGGCACGCAGGAACGTCTCCTGCACGGTGTCCTCAGCGTCCTCGAACGACCCGAGCATCCGGTAGCAGTGCACGTGCAACTCCCGCCGGTGCCGCTCCGCCAACCCCGAGAACGCCGGCTCGTCGACCTCACCCAGACCGCTCCCGGCCAGACCGCTCACGCCCAGCGCCTCCAGCCGCGTGTCCGCACTCATCACGACATCCTTCGCCTCGTCGTGTCACGTCGTAGGTGTGACGGGTACGAGCACGACAACTCATCACTAGGGTCGGGCGGCATGGCTGATCCACAGCACAACGCGACGCCCGGTGGGCATCGGTCTTGGTCGGTTGCTGTCTCACCTTGAGCCTCGCTCCATCGATCTCCGGGTCTGCCACACCCGCCCTGACCTGCACGATCAGGTTGGGAAAGGCTCGATGTCGGCCCTCGGCGCGGCAATGGACGCTGGCGCACAACGCCCGCTCTATGCCGCGTGGGGGCGGCTACGCTCGCCCGGATGTCTGCCGCGATCCGATCGGTCGGATCTGGCCAATGTGCGGATGACGGTTGGTTGCTTGCGCGCAGGTACTACCGCTTCCCCCGACCGAACATGCGGCCCAACCGGTCGGCCATCGACCTCGCCGGCTTGATGTCGACCAAGGTCGACCCATCGGGCAGCGGAAGGTTCGCCGCCTGCTCCGCGGAGAGTGTCGTGCGGACGTAGGTGGTGTAGATCGAGCCGATCTGATCGGCGTCGACGAACCGTGTACCTTCCGCCGTCTGGACGACGATGCCGTCGAAAACCGAGACTTTCTCGTCGACCAGCACGGCTTGGACTGTGGCGAAGTGGAACCCGTCGCTGGTCTGCACCGGCGTGCCCGGCTGTAGCGCGGTGTAGACAATGGGGTGGTCATGCGCGTCAGGCACGCAGCAACCTTATGGCCGCCCCGCAACGACGGCGACGACGGCGACCACGAGGGAGAGCACGAGCGCAGCCAGTAACCCCGGACGATCGGGAACCGGACGACCTGCTTCTGGGTGGCGCGCCTCCGAGTCTCGCCTTTGCCCACGATTCGCGCGTTGAAGAAGGCGCGTCATTCCGCTGGTGACCGCGGGTGTCAGCCGCTCTTGTAGCGGGGGTGCATTACCCACCTGGGGCGCCCTAGGCTGCACGCTGTCGAGAGGAGTAGACATGTCTGTAGAAGACGATCCGGTCCAACTCGTCGGTTCGTTGATGGCGGGGTTCGTCGACTCGAGATGCCTTCACGTCGTGGCGAACCTGGGCATGGCCGACGTGGTCGGCGAGGGGCCGATGCCCATCGCTGAGCTGGCCGCCGAGCTCGGTGTCGACCCCCTGTCGCTGACCCGCCTTCTCCGTCACCTGGTCACGTTGGGGATGTTCTCGGTCCATGGTGACCAGGTCGCCCACAACGAGGCCTCTCGGCTACTGCGCTCGGACCATCCGCTAGGGATGCTCGAAACGGTACAGTTAATGGCCCTGCCGATCATCTGGGACTCGGTCCGGCACCTGGAGGACGCCGTTCGCACCGGGCGACCTGGAACTCTCTTCCACGATCAACGCGGGTTCTTCGGTTACTTGTCTGAGCATCCCGACGAGTCGGCGGTGTACGACCGCGGGATGACCTCGATGACGATGCGCCGGATCAACGCTCACGTACCTGCGTACGACTTTTCCCGTTTCGGCGTGATCGCCGACATCGGCGGGGGACGCGGCCACCTGATCCGGGCGATCCTGGACCAGACACCAGGGGCGCGCGGCATCGTGTTCGACCAGGCGCACGTCGTCCAGGACGCGGTGCCGCATGACCGGCTGACTGCTGTGGCTGGAAGCTTCTTCCTCGACCCTCTGCCAGAAGCCGACTGCTATGTGCTTTCGAACATCGTCCATGACTGGGCCGACGACGAGGCGCGCGCCATCCTGAGGGCCGTCCGCGAGGCTGCCGGCACGGATTCGACGCTGCTGCTGATGGAGTTCGTGGTGCCAGAGGGCGACGAGGGTTTCGAAGCGACCGACATCGACATCGACATGCTCATCCTGGTCGGCGGCCGCGAACGGGCGAAGCGCGAGTACGACGAACTGCTCGCCTCTTCCGGGTGGCGCCTGGCCCGAACCATCCCCACGGAGCGTCAGACCCTCCTGGAGGCACATCCCGCTTGATCGTCCCCTCGTCGGCAGGGGCGGCTGGTCAACGTGCGTCATTTCAGCCGCGAAGGACCGCACCTTCAAGACCGTCCGTCCCAATCAAGGAATCTCATTCGGTGACGTCCGAGCCGGCCGAGAGGGTCTAGCGGACGCCTCCGTATGCCGTCCTCACGGTCCGCGGCAGCGGAGTGGCCAGCACCCAAACGCCACCACGCCGGCAAGTTGACTCAGCTCAGGTCGAGGGGTCGCAAAGTGGTACGAGTGGCCAGGTAGATGAACGGCCCGACCTCGGCGTGGAGCGCTTCGATACCTCGCCATTGGCGCATGAGGACTTCCAGCTGGTTCCAGGTGCCGATCGCTTCCCGCCCAGACAGGGCGACCATCCGGGCCCCGCTTGCCCCTACGGCGGCGACCTCTGCCCGGTTCGCGGCGATGTTTCTGTCCCTGGTGACTATGAGCCAGCCTCGCTCGGTCACCTCGGGTATCCAGACCGGATCCTTGGTGGCGGTGTCGCCGAC
>JACCYJ010000066.1 GCA_013696555.1 Nocardioidaceae bacterium
GCCAACAGCACTGCCAACGCGGCGCACAACCCGGCGACGAGCGTGGCGACCAGCAGGCTGTTGAACAGGTAGCCGACGTAGCGAGGGTCGACCCATTGCGATGCGTCGTCAGCGGCGGCCTGCCAGGTCCAAGCCACCAGCTGGACGACCGGGCCGGCGAAGGCGACGACCAGCACGAGCGAGCAGCCTGCCGAGGCGGCCCAGGCGCGTCCGCCGGTCAGCGTCACCGGCTCCACCGTCCGGCCGGTGCGCTGGTGGAAACGTGCCCGCCCCCGGGCCGCGCGCTCGAGGGCGATGACCACGACGGCGAACAACAGCACCAGACTGGCGATCTCAGCTGCGGCCGCCCGGTCGTACATGCCGTTCCACACCTGGTAGACGGCGACGGAGACGGTTTGCACGTTGAAGTACTGGACGGTCGCGAAGTCGGTCAGCGTCTCCATGGCCACCAGCGCGGCACCCGCCGCCAGCGACGGTCGCGCCATCGGTAGCACGACGCGCACGGCGGCCTTCACCGGTCCGTATCCCAGCACACGCGCCGCCTCGTACGTGGCCGACGTCTGCTCGGTCAGCGCGGCCCGAGCAAGCAGATAGACGTATGGGTACGACGCGAGCGTGAGGACGGCGACCGCCATCGGGAACGAGCGAATCTCGGGGAACCAGACGCCGTCACCGAAGCCGGAGCGCAGCGCTGTTTGTACAGGGCCTGGATGGTCGAGCACGCCGAGGTAGACGAAGCCGAGGACGTAGGCCGGGATCGCCAATGGGAGGACCAGCAGCCAGGAGAACCAGCGTTGACCAGGGAAGCGGTAGTGGCCTACCAGCCAGGCGAGTCCGGCGCCGAGCACCAGGGTGCCGGCCACAACGGAAGCCATCAGCGCGACCGTCGTCCAGAGCATCGACGGCAGCTCCGTGCGCCATAGCAGCGCCCAGACGTCGGTCGACGGCGTGAGGATGCTGACCGCAACCAGCCCCACCGGGACCACAACAAGGGTGGCGAGGACGGCCGCTACCAACGTCCACCCCCGACGGGACGCGCGCAGGGGTCGCCCGGCAGCCTGGCTCGGGATCTGGTCGAGAGCGGTCACTCGTAGCCGACCTCCGCCATCAGCTGAACCGCCTCGGCGTTGTACTGCCCCAGCTCGGAGGCGTGCAGCGAATCGGCGCGGAAGTCGCCGAAGCCCTGCACCAGCGGGACGGGCTCTACGTTGGGGTTCACCGGATACTCGAAGTTGCCCGACGTGAACGCCTCCTGGCCGTCTGTCGCCAGCCATTCGAGCAACTGCTGGGCGAGCTCAGGATCGTCGGAGTTGGCGGTGACGCCGGCACCGGAGATGTTGACATGTGTGCCGCTGGTGTCCTGATTGGCCCAGAACAGGCTCACACCGAAGTCGGGATCTTCGGCCAACTGCTGGGCGAGGTAGTAGTGGTTGGCGATGCCCACCTGGCAGTTACCGCTGGCGATGTTTTCCATCATGTCGACGTCATTGCTGAATATCTGCGCATCGTCGATCCAGCCCTCGACGATCTGCTTGGCCTCGTCATAACTGTGCCGGGCGATCAGGCTCGCCACGAGAGCTTGCGTGTACGTCTCGGTGGATCCTCGCAGGCAGAGCCGCCCATCCCATTTCGGGTCGGCGAGATCCTCGTACGTCGAGAGCTGTGAGGGGTCGACCCGGCTGGGGTCGTAGACGATCGTGCGGGCTCGCTCGGCAAGTCCGAACCAGCGGTTGTCGGTGTCGCGGAATTGTTCGGGGACCGCCTCGGTCAAGACATCGGAGCGGAGTGGTTGGAAGATCCCCTCGTCGGCGGCGAGGACAAGGTTGCCGGCGTCGACCGTCATGTAGACGTCGGCCGCGGTGTCCTCGCCTTCGGCGTCGATCCGCTCGCGCATTTCGGCGTCGGTGCCGTAGAGGAACTCGACCTCGATGCCCGTCTCGGACGTGAACTGGTCGAAGGCGGCCTCCAACTCGTAGTGCCGGGCGGAGTAAACGCGGACGACGTCGTCTTCGCCGGTGAGCGCGCTGCAGCCGGTCACCACCAGTGTGCAGGCGAGTGCGGCTGGCACCACGCCACGCGATACGGAGGTGAGACGGGTGATCATGGAGTCTCCGATCGGCGTAGCCAGGCGACGACGCGCCCGTAGGCGAGCCAGTAGGCGATGCCGATTGCAAGTGACGCGAGCAGGGCGGCCAGTGGGTAGTCGTCCTCCAGATAGGGATAGACCTGCCAGTGCGTCAGATAGATGTAGAGCGAGGCGCTTGCGAGGATGCCTACGGGCCGCACCAGGACCGCCGGGCAAGGCACGCTCGGCGCCCAGATGAGCAG
>JACCYJ010000142.1 GCA_013696555.1 Nocardioidaceae bacterium
GCGTACCACCGCTGTCCCCATACCACGTTCACGTGGGAAAGGGTCACTTCCAATGGGTTCGAACCCATTGGAAGTAACCCTCAGCCATCGGAAGCTCGAGCGGCGGTGAGACGGCGCTGATATGAGCCCACTGGCGCCGGGCAGCGTCGTTCGGCGCGAAGCGGTCAAGCGTGTCGGCGTGTTGGCGACCGCTCCGCCAAGCGATGGGGGTCTGGCCGCGGACTGGCCGGCTCAGGTACGCGAGCCGACGCCGTCGCCGTGCCAGGACTGCCACAGCGCCGAGTACGAACCATCGGCTGCGACGAGCTCGTCGTGGCTGCCGATCTCGCTGACCTTGCCGTCTTCGACGACCGCCACCCGGTCGGCGTCATGCGCCGTGTGCAGGCGGTGCGCAATCGCGACGACGGTGCGCCCGGACAGGACCGCACCGAGCGAGCGCTCCAGATGGCGGGCGGCCCGCGGGTCGATCAGCGATGTGGCCTCGTCGAGGACCAGCGTGTGCGGGTCGGCCAGCACCAGCCGCGCCAACGCCAGCTGCTGGGCCTGCGCCGGAGTCAGCGCGTGACCACCGGACCCGACTCTGGTGTCGAGTCCGGCGGGCAGCGCCTCGACCCATTCCCAGGCGTCGACAGCTTGCAGCGCCGCCCGGAGCCGCTCATCACTGGCGATGTCGTCGATGGCCAGTGCGAGATTCTCCCGCACGCTCCCGACGAAGACGTGATGCTCTTGGGTCACCAGCGCCACGTGCCCGCGCAGGTCATCCAGCGGCAGCTCCGTCAGCCCCACCTCGCCGACGGTGACCTCTCCGGTCCGCGGCGGGTGGATTCCGGCGAGCAGTCGCCCCAATGTCGACTTCCCCGCTCCCGACGGACCCACCATTGCCAGTCGTTCACCCGGTCGCAGCTCGAGGTCGACACCATGCAGGACGTCGCGGCCCTGCAGGTAAGAGAAGCGGACGTCATCGGCCCGGATCTCCTCGTGCACGGGCTGCCGCCCGGTGGCGGCCCGGTCGTCGGGCACCTGAGCCACACCCAGCAGTCGGGCCAGCGAGGCGCCTCCAACCTGCAGCTCGTCGAGCCAAGAGATGATGCGGTCCACCGGATCGATCAGCTGCTGTACGTACAACGTGGCAGCGGTGACATCGCCGAGCGACGCTTGCCCGTTGCTGTGAAGCCAGCCGCCGACCAGCAGTGTGGCCACGGTGGGGATCAGGTAGCCCGTCTCGACGATCGGGAACCACACCGTGCGCAGGAAGAGCGTGTACTTCTCCGCCTCGAACGATTCGTGGATGTCGGCGTCGATGCGCTGCCGGCGGCGCTCGGCGAGCCGCAGCGCATCAACGGTACGTGCACCCTCGACGGTCTCAGCGAGGGTGGAGTTGATCTCGGCGTACGAGGCGTTCTCACGGAGGTAGCCTGCCTTGGCGCGAGCGAGGTACCAGCGCGTACCGGCCCACAGGATCGGAACACCGAGAAGCAGTGGAACGCTCACCCATGCCCCGACCAACAGCACAGCCACGACGGTGAAGAGTGCTGTTACGATCGCGATCAGCGTCTCGGGTACCGCGAACCGCACCGACCACCCCAAAGCATCGACGTCGCGAGACGTGCGAGTCAGCAGGTCGCCGGTGCCGGCACGCTCCACCGTCCCTATCGGAAGCGCCAGCGCGTTCTGTACGAAGTCCTCACGCAGGTCGGCCAGCACCTTCTCACCGAGCTTGAACGAAAGGTAGCGGGCGAAGCGCGTCAGGATCGTCTGAGCCAACAAGAAGACGGCGATCACCAGGGCGATGTCGTCGATCTGCCCCCGCGTCGTGCCCTGCTCGACGTCCTCGACGAGGTTGCCCAGGAGCCGAGGAGCGGCCAACCCGGAGATCGCAGCGAGCGCGTGCAACGAGAGGGAGACCGCGAGGTCGCGCGGGTACGTCCGCGCCAGCCGGCGGGCGTAGCGGCGCACGTCTCGTGCGTCGGCGACGGGCAGGATCTCCCTCATGACTCGTCCTCCTCTCCACGGGTAACGGTCCGGCGGTACGCCGGAACGGTGGCAAGCAGCTCGCGGTGGCTGCCCTCGGCAACGACGCGACCGCTGGCCACGAACGCCACGATGTCGACCCGGTCGAGCAGCAGCGGACTTCCCGTGACCACCACTGTCGTCCGACCGGCCCGGTGATCGCGCAGTCTCTCGGCGATCCGCGCCTCGGTGTGCGCGTCCACTGCCGAGGTCGGCTCGACCAGGATCAGTACCTCCGGGTTGGCCACCAGCGCGCGGGCCAACACGAGCCGCTGGCGCTGCCCACCAGAAAATGAACGACCGCGTTCCTCGACCCGCGCGTCGATGCCGTCCGGGAGCGCCTCCAACGCGTCTTGCGCCGAGGCGGTATGAATCGCGCGGGTCAGGACTGCGGTGTCACCGGAGTCGGTCATGTCCAGCTCATCGCGAAGCGTGCCGGAGAACAGCGTGCTCGCGGTGTCGGACACCATGACGCGGCGACGCACGGTGTCTACCGACATGTCTGCCAGCGGTACACCGTCCAACTCCACGTCACCGGGGACGAAGCGCCCCAACCGGTCCGCGATGGCAGCGCTGTCGGCGGGCTCGTCGCACACCAGCGCGGTGATGCTGCCCTCGCGGGCGACGAAACCAGATTGGGAATCGACCAGAGTGTTTCCGCGCGGCGCTGCTACCGGCGTGGCCGGGTCGGTGATCTCCGGCTCGAGCCGCAGGACGGCGATCACCCGACCGGCGGCCACCCGCGCGCGGATCAGCTTGTTGGCGAATTCAGTTGCCGTGCGCAACGGCAGCATGAGGAACGCGGCGTACCCGTAAAACGCGACCAACTCACCCGGGCTGATGTCTCCCTCAGCGGCAAACCGGGCGCCCAGCCAGACCACGAAGACCACGAAAATGCCGGGCAGCAGGATCTGGAAGGCGTCGAGCACAGATTGCAGGCGGGCGACTCGGACGCCCGCTGCCCGCACCCGCTGCGACTCGACCACGTAACGCTGGTGGAAGACCTCCTCACCACCGATCCCACGCAGGACGCGCAGGCCACCAACGATGTCGCTGGCCAGGTTGTTGAGCTCGCCTTGCATCTCGCGGGCCGCGAGATTGCGCTGCTGCAGCGGCTTGAGCAAGGGTCCGATGGCAATCAGCAGGACAGGGACCCCGATCAAGACGATGAGCCCGAGCGGCCGCGAGGTCCACAGCATGATCGCGGCCACCACGAGGAATGAGACGACGGCTCCGGCTGCCCGGCCGAGGGCGTCGACGCTGTTGCCGATGTGCGCAACGTCATTGGCGCCAACGCTGACGACCTCTCCGGTCGCCACCCGCTTGGGCAGGGTCGCGCCGAGCTGGCTCGCCTTGCGGTTGACGAGCTGCACCGTACGGTACGCGGCGTTCAGCCAGAGGCTGACCGAGAAGCGATGACGAAATATTCCGGTCACCGCCTGGATCACACCAGCGGCCAAGAGCATCATGGCCCAGAACGTGAGTCGCCCCGTGTCGTTGGCGGCGACCCCCTCATCGATCGCCCGCCCGATGAAGGCCGGCATCAATGCCTGGGCCACCATCCACACGATGCCGAA
>JACCYJ010000167.1 GCA_013696555.1 Nocardioidaceae bacterium
GAGCCGGCGCGGGGACTCGAACCCCGAACCTTCCGATTACAAGTCGGATGCGCTGCCAATTGCGCCACGCCGGCCGGATCTGCGCAGTCATGCTAACCAGCCGGTTAGGTACAGAGGCGGGTCCCGCGATCGAGGACCTCGCCGTGGATGGTCGAGAACCTCCAGCGGTACGACCCATCCCGCAGCCGGAGTGCCAGCACTCCGAAGTCGTCGCTGTAGCGGGACACCGAGCCGGGCTCCGGGGATCCGAAGGGGTAGAGGCTTCGCCCCCCGGTGCCGATGACGAAGGACATGATCCCGTCGGCTGATGGGTTCCCGGCAGCGTCGAGCCGCCGAAAGCGCTCGTAGTTGTGCTCGTGCCCAGCCAGGGCAACATCCACGTGATGCTGGTACGCCACCTGCCAGAAGCCCTCAACGAACCGGGCGTTGCCGTGACTTGACCCGGAGGAGAACCGCGGCCGGTGCATGTACATCAGTGCGCACGAGCTCGGACGTGCTTCGAGCTTCCGGCGGAGCCATCGCCGCTGGGCGTCGCAGTCGACGTCCTTGCACTCGGAGTTGAGTGCGTACATCCGCCACGACCCCAGGCGGTACGAGTAGTACCCCGGTGGCCCGGGCTGACGGTTCCGAAAGTATCGGTAGTACCCGGCCGCACCGTCGGTGCGGTGCTCATGATTCCCGGGCACCGGGTATGTCCGGGGCCGCAGGACGCCCCAGGACCGGGCGTACGAAGCTCGGTACTCGCGGAAGCGCCCAGACTCGTACTGCGAGTCACCCAGGGCGAGGACCGCCTCGGGCTCCGCCCTCGCCACCAGCCGTGCCGTCGCGGCCTGGCGACAGGTGTCATCGGTCGGCGCCTCGGACGCCGGGCAGGCGATGTCACCCGCTGCGACGACCCGGACGGTTCGAGCGGCGCCATCCTCACCGGCGGGCTCAGGAGCGAACGCCGCCCCTGCAGGCGTGACGGTAGGAAGGGCGAGTGCGGCAACTGCAGCGGCCGCGACCGCAACCCACCCGAGTCGCGACGGCATAAAACCGCACCGTACCTGCTGGCGAGACACGCTGCGAGGATTCTCCCGTGAACAGAGTTGCCCTCATCATGGGCGCCGGACCAGGGCTGGGTGCCGCGGTGGCCCGCGCTCTTGGCCGCAAGGGCCTCGACATCGCTCTCATTGCACGCGACGAGCAGCGGCTGCGGCAGCTCGGCGAGACGTTGCAGGCAGAAGGCATCACCGCCGGTTGGATACCGGTCGACGTGGCGGACCCCGACTCGCTGGCTGCTGCAGTGGACCGCTTCGGCACGCACACCGGTCGCCTCGATGTGCTGCACTACAACGCGGTGGCGCCCCGGGCGGAACCAGCGTCGTCGTTGGCCGCGCGGGACCTGATCGACGATCTGATGATCGGCACCGCCAGTCTGCTCAGCGCCACCCAGGCTGCCCTACCGCACATGCGCGACGGCGGTCTCATCCTGGCCACGGGTGGCGGCTCCGCAAACCGACCGATGCGGGGGATGGCCAGCCTCGGCGTGCAGAAGGCGGCGCTGCGCAATCTGGTCCGGGCGATCGACCTCGACCTGCGCGAACGGGGCGTACGAGCTGTGTCCCTGACCGTCAAGGGCACCATTGAGCCGGGAACTGCCTTCGACCCCGATGCAATCGCTGCCTCTTTCGCCGGCTTGGTAGACGCCTTCGATGCCGGCGCCCAGGAGTGGCGCACGGAAGTGTCGTTCGACGGCTGATCGTCAGCGGGCGCGCACCGCGGCTGTGAAACGCTGTTGCGATGCCGCTGCGTTTCCTTGCCACCCGCACTCACCCGGCACTGCTGCGGCTGCCCTGGCACCTGACCCTCTCCGAGTGGCCGAGCGAGCTTGACGTGCCGCTCGCACGCGGCCTGTCACGTCACATCGTGCGGTTTGTCCGAGTCGAGCAGGACGTGTACGCGGTGAAAGAGACCCGCCAGGCGTGGGCAGACCGCGAGTACGGCATGTTGCGCAACCTGCGCCGGCTCGGGTTGCCGGTCGTCGAGCCGGTCGGGATCGTCACCGGCCGCGAGACCGACGACGATGAACCAATCGAGCCCGCCCTGATCACCAAGCATCTGGCGCACTCGTTGCCGTACCGGGCGCTGTTCTCCTACCGGTTGCAGGACGACACGCTCGACCGGGTCGTCGACGCACTGGTCGTCTTGCTGGTGAGGCTGCACCTCACGGGCTTCTTCTGGGGCGACTGCTCGCTGTCGAACACGCTGTTCCGCCGCAGCGCCGGTGAGTTCGCGGCGTACC
>JACCYJ010000175.1 GCA_013696555.1 Nocardioidaceae bacterium
AGCGTGCTGCGCTGGGGATACTTTCTCAGCCACTGGGTTCACCTCGCCGGCTCGATGGGTCAGGTCATGGTCGGAGATGGTAGGGAGTGCGGCGCCTGAGCGCGACCCCCTGGCAGCCGCCGATGCCTCTTAGGACACCAGCCGGCGCGCAAGAAACTTTCGAACTTTGTGCACGAGGGCCAGATACAGCCGGGTTCTGTCAGTGGATGGTGATTCAGTGAACGTATGTTCGAGTTAGCCGTTGATCTGCTTCACGAGGTGCGCGCGTGCGATGGCGGATGCGCGGACACCCCGGGAACGGGTTCGTTGCCGTCGGCGGCGTTGACCCCGGCACAGCTGATAGACCGGATCGCGGCAATCGAGAAGCTCGTGCATGCGTTGCAGGCGGAGCAGGCCAGGGATATGGCGGCGTTCGCCGACGCCCGGATTGCCGCGGACAAGGAGTTGGGTGCTCCCGATTCCATGCAGGGCCGCACGATCTCTACCGAGCTGGGTCTCGCGTTGGGTGTTGCCCCGCTGACCGCGGGGGTACGGGTGACGACCGCGATCACTGCTATGGATCACCACCCGAAGTTGTTGGCCCTGCTGGGCACCGGGCGGGTCTCGATGAGCGGTCTGCGGTTGGCAATCAAGGCTTCCGACGTACTCGACCCGCACCAGCGAAACACCGTGGACGCCCAGCTGGCCGAAGACGTGGTGGCGGACCGCTTGACCCCGGGGATGTTGGAGCGCGCCGCGACCCGACGGGTGCTGGCCGTCGACCCCGACGCTGCGGTGAAACGGGCTGCGGCGGCTCGTCAGGACCGGCGCGTCTCTGTCATCTACAACCCACTCGAGGGGACCGGAGTGCTGTTCGCCCGGTTGCGCGCCGAGGAAGCCCTCGCCGTCCACAGCAGCCTGGATGCCCGGGCCCGCGGGATGCGCGCCGACGGCGACGAACGCTCGCTCACCAACTTGATGTGCGACCTCCTCATCGAAGACGTCACCGGCCGCCCGATGAGACGGGTGGACGGGGCAGCGGTGCCCCCCGACCCGGTGATGGTGGGCACGGAGCCACCGGACCCGGATCCGGATCCTTGGGACCCGGGCGTCCCGGACCCGTTCCCGCCGTCCTGGCAAGCACCGTGTGGTTCGGTCGACGGCAGCTCACCACCCTCGCCACGGCGGTTGCTGATGAAGGTCGAAGTGCAGGTGGTGATGTCGGCTGCGGCCCTGCTCGGGTTGGAGGACGCACCCGCCCTGCTCCGTGGTTACGGGGCGATCCCGGTCGACGTCGCCGCGAGATCGCCGACACCGCCACGTCGACAACGTTGCGGGGACTGTTCTGCGACCCGGTCGACGGCCGGTTGGTGGCCATGGACTCCTCGGCCCGCCCCTACATCGGCCCGTTGCGCCAGTTCAGCATCTTCCGCGACCAACGCTGCCGGGTTACTGGTGGCCGGATCGTCGACATCGACCACATCGACGAGGTCCAAGATGGTGGCCCGACCAGTGCTGGCAACGGCGAAGGGTTGGCCAAGAACCCGCATGTGATCAAGGACCATCCGCATATCAGCGTCCGAGCCGAAATCACGCAGCCGGTTGGTGACGGTCTCGACGCCCTGCGGGCGAACTCGGCGACCGTGGCCTGGACGATGCCGACCGGGCACACCTACCGGCTGCCGCCGCCCCCAGCGTTGGGTGAAGGCAGCCGCCCCACGTCGACCCTGACACGCCCGCCGGTATGCCGGGAGCCGGAGTCGGTGGCCGAGCTGATCCGGGAACTCACCCGCCGTGTCGAGCAACGACCCATTCGAGCCCGGAAACGTCGCCGCCCCCTCGGCATCTCTGAACAGCGTCGCGGCCAACGCCGCTCACGACGGCTCGACCGGACCTACGCGCGCGAAGACGTGGCCCTGCGCCGCGACCGCGACGACACCCGCCGTCGCCAAGCCCGCCAAGCGCGCGACCTCCGCCGACAACGACGACAACGCCAACCCGCCTAGAGGCGCAGTCTGCAGGCTCTCTCCGCCGATCTCATTGAGTCACGATATCCGCCCGCTTCGAGCAGCTCGTAGGCGCCGTCAGCGGTGACCACGTCGCCCGGGGGGCTCGCCGATCCACTTCGCGAACGGCGCATCCCATTGCAGCACCGTGTCCCACCGGGTCGCCCAGTCGAGCCTGTCGACCGTCACTCCCACTACGCCCAGACGCAGGGGGGAACGCCGCTCAATGCACGCGGGGTAGCAGCTGGACGGCGACATCGAGGGGTCGACCGGCAGGCGGGCCGTCGTCTTGGCAGGTCCAGACCTCGGACAGCACGGCCATCACGAAT
>JACCYJ010000182.1 GCA_013696555.1 Nocardioidaceae bacterium
GTTCGTGACCGTCAAATGGTGGGCGGCGCGGAAAGGAAGTCATTGTGCTCATTGCTCAGCGTCCGACCCTGACCGAGGACGTGGTGGGCGACCACCGCTCGCGCTTCGTCATCGAACCTCTCGAGCCCGGTTTCGGCTATACGCTCGGGAACTCATTGCGCCGCACCCTGTTGTCGTCGATCCCTGGTGCCTCGGTCACCACGATCCGAGTCGACGGCGTGCTGCACGAGTTCTCCACCATCCCTGGGGTGACCGAAGATCTCACCGAGATCATCCTCAACCTCAAGGAGCTAGTCGTCTCCTCCGAGCACGACGAGCCGGTCACCATGTACCTGCGCAAGCAGGGGCCTGGGACGGTCAGCGCCGCGGACATCGCGCCGCCGGCCGGTGTCGAGGTCCACAACCCTGAGCTGGAGCTTGCCAGGCTCAACAACTCCGGCAAGCTGGAGATGGAGCTTGTGGTCGAACGCGGTCGTGGCTACGTCTCAGCGGTGCAGAACAAGGCGGGCGATCTGGAGATCGGCCGGATGCCGGTCGACTCCATCTACTCACCGGTGCTGAAGGTGACCTACAAGGTCGAGGCGACCCGGGTCGAGCAGCGGACCGACTTCGACCGGCTGATCATCGACGTGGAGACCAAGCAGTCGATACGCCCTCGCGACGCCCTCGCCAGCGCCGGTAAGACCCTGGTCGAGTTGTTCGGGCTCGCCCGGGAGCTCAACATCGAAGCCGAAGGCATCGACATCGGGCCCTCACCGGTGGACGAGGCGCTGGCGGCCGATCTCGCGTTGCCGGTCGAGGATCTGCAGCTGACGGTGCGCTCGTACAACTGCCTCAAGCGCGAGGGGATCCACACGGTCGGTGAGCTGATCTCGCGAAGCGAGCAGGACCTGCTGGACATCCGCAACTTCGGCTCCAAGTCGATCGACGAGGTCAAGGGCAAGCTGATCGAGATGGGTCTGTCGCTCAAAGACAGCGCCCCGGGCTTCGACCCCCGGGCGGTGTTGGATGCGTACGACGACGACCAGAGTTTCGTCGAGGACGAGCAGTACTGAGCACGCAGCACGGAGGAGACAGACACGATGCCCACGCCCACGAAGGGGCCACGCCTCGGCGGCAGCCCGGCCCATCAGCGGTTGATCCTGGCCAACCTGGCGACCAACCTGTTCGAGTACGGCCGGATCACCACCACCGAGGCAAAGGCGCGGCGGTTGCGGCCGTTCGCTGAGCGCTTGATCACCAAGGCCAAGCGCGACGACCTGCATCACCGTCGTCAGGTGCTCACGGTCATCAGGGACAAGGGCATCGTGCACACGCTCTTCACCGAGATCGGGCCGCGGTACGCGACCCGGCCCGGCGGGTACACCCGGATCACCAAGGTAGGCCCGCGCAAGGGCGACAACGCGCCGATGGCGGTGATCGAGCTGGTCGAGGCTCGCGAGTTCGCGCCTCGGACCGATACCTCGGCTGACACCGCCTCCGCCGCTTCCGCATCGGTCGCTTCCGCGGCTGGCGCCGCTATCGCGACCGACGCTCACGCGGCGGAAAGTGATGACGCCCAGCCTGAACCCGGTGACGAGACGCCCAGCCCCAACCCGGCTTCGGAGGAGTCCGAGGAGGTAACGCCGCAGGTGGAGCCGGAGCCTGAGGCGGACGACACGCCGCCTGTGGAGCCGGACGAGGAGAAGTCGCCGACCTGAGCCGGCGACGGCGTCAGTGGTGCGGCTTCGGCTTGCCGTCGGCTATGACGGTGCCAACTTTTCCGGATGGGCTGCGCAACCGGGACGGCGGACCGTACAGGGAGAGATCGAGCGCGCTCTGGCGGTCGTGCTGCGCCTCGACGCGGTGGCACTGACGTGCGCGGGGCGTACCGACGCGGGTGTCCACGCGCGCGGGCAGGTCTGCCACGTCGACGTACCGGCCGCATCCGACACTGAGGTGTTGCGCCGTCGGCTAGCGGGCGCGCTGGCAGACGACGTGCGTGTCCATGCCATCGCGGCGGCACCGGATGGCTTCGACGCCCGTTTCTCAGCCCGGTGGCGGCGCTACTCGTACCGGATCTGTGACGACCCCGCAGCCTGTGACCCGCTGCAGCGGCATCACGTCGTGGCCTGGAAGCGTCCCTTGGACGTTGAGGCGATGAACGACGCCTGCAGCCCGCTGCTCGGTGAGCACGACTTCGCCGCGTACTGCCGCCGGCGTCCGGGAGCGAGCACGGTACGCACGCTGCGGGAGCTGACGTGGTCGCGAGACGATGACCGGCGGCTGGAGGCGCGCGTCGTGGCCGACGCGTTCTGTCACTCGATGGTGCGTTCGCTGGTCGGTGCCGCGGTGGGTGTCGGAGAAGGGCGACTGGCGCCGGAAGTGCCGGAGCAGGTGCTTGCGGCCGGGGTCCGGAACTCCCGAATCATGGTGATGCCTCCGCACGGCCTCACCCTGGAGGAGGTCGGGTATCTGGATGAGCGAGCACTACTTCTCTAGCGATCCGAAGTCTGCGTACGAGACGGCTGAGGTCGCCGTCTCAGCCTGGGGTACGCAAATGCAGCTGACGTCGGCTCGTGGGGTCTTCTCGCACGGTCGGCTGGACCTCGGAACATCCGTGTTGCTGCGCGCGACTCGGCCACCGGTGTCCGGGCGTACGTTCCTCGACCTCGGCTGCGGCTACGGCGTTCTCGGCTGTGCGCTGGCCACCACCCGAGCTGACGCCACCGTTTGGGCGGTCGATGTGAACGAACGCGCCCTGGAGCTGACGCGCCGCAACGCTGAGCGGCTTGGCCTTGCCTCGCGGGTGCACGTGGCGCAGCCGGATGAGGTGCCGTCGTCGGTGCGGTTCGACGGCATCTGGTCCAACCCACCGATCCGGATCGGCAAGGTCGCGCTGCACTCGCTGCTGCTCGCCTGGCTGCCGCGGCTGGCTGACGGCGGGGAGGCAATGCTCGTGGTGAGCAAGAACCTCGGGGCCGACTCGCTGCAACGCTGGCTCGACGCACAGGGGTACGACTGCGACCGGGTCGGCTCCGCCAAGGGTTTCCGGGTCCTGCGCGTTTTGGGTGCAGCTCGATAACGATTGACCAGTGGCAACGCCTTACGGCTTCCTGCGAGTGATGAGAAACTGTTGGTGCCAACGCCGTCGCACCAACGTCAGCTCGTCATTCGAAACGTCCTGAGAGTTCCGCCGCTATTCGGTAACGACTGACTAGGCGGCGGCGGCGTACCGGCCAACGGCGCCCATACTTTGGCATGGCAATCGGCCGGGTGGCCGTCGGAACACTGGCTGCGATCGTGCTCGCGAGCACCGCCGGCTGCTCCGATGGACCGTCCGCGTCGCCGGAGCCAAGGCCGACGCGGCCGGAGGCATCCGTCGCGTCACAGGAGCACCCGCTGCCCAAGGGATGGCGCTGGGAGTCGTACCGCGACGTGCAGGTCGGCGTCCCGGGCGACTGGGGATGGGGGACGACGGGTAACGCGAAATGTCTTGAAGACCTGACCGATCGGACCGTCGGCAGGCCCGGCGTGGGTGACCTGCTCAGTTGCGAGGACACCAACGCCAAAAACGTCACGTTCCTGTGGTTCTCTGGCGCTACCTTCGGAAATGGAGATCCGGTCCCGCTGCGTGAGGGCGGCGATCGGGAGGTCTGGATCATCGGCGACGTCGCACTGCAGCTGCAGGCACGGAAGCCGCTGCAGGAGCGGATCCTGGGGACCGTTCATCGGATCGACACCGACTACGCAGGCTGTCCGGTGACCGATCCGATCAGCATGGATCCAGCGAGACGACCTCCGGATCCCGTCGATGTCGCCCAGCTCAGCGGCGTCACGACTGTCTCGGCGTGCCAGTACGAGCTGGCGGAGTCTCGCCGTGTTGTCGAGCAGAATGAGGCGGCTCTGGTGGGCTCGGTCCTGTTGACGGGTGCTGACGCAGCTGCGGCCATTCGCAGGGTGGTGGCAGCGCCGGTGCGCCGTGGATGGAATCGAGCCACATGCTCCGTGGACTACGGGTCGAACACATCCGGAGTCGTACTGCGGATCGCCGCGACCAGGGCGAGCACCTGGTCTACATGCACTACTACTGCTCCCTGTGCGGACAGAATGGCTTCGACGATGGAGTGCGGCTTCGGTCACTTACGCCAAGGTCCGTCGAACCGTTCCTCGGCGATGCCAACGCGGTGACCTTTGGCAGCGAGGAGTGGCTCCCGCTCCCGGGCATGCGCAGCTGAGGTTTTCCCCGTACTTCCAATGGCTGAGGGACACTTCCATTAGGTTCGAACCCGTTGGAAGGGTCCTTATCCCAGGTGAACATGGGATAAGGACGGGGGCATTGAAACCCGGTCGCGCCGGCGCCGCACACTGCCGCACACTGGATCCTTGTGGGCCACGTTGACCTAGCCGGCATCCGATTCGAGCTACCTGATGGCCGAGTCTTGCTCGACGACGTCTCGTTCCGAGTCGGTGACGGCGCCAAGGTCGCTTTGGTGGGTGCCAACGGGGCGGGCAAGACCACCCTGCTGCGCATCGTGACCGGCGAGCTTGCGCCGCACGCCGGCAGCGTGACCCGGAGCGGCGGCCTCGGCGTGATGCGCCAGATGGTGAGCCAAGGGCACAACGCCTGGTCGGTCCGAGACCTGTTGCTTTCAGTGGCCCCACCGCGAGTCCGTGAGGTGACCGCCGCTGTCGACGCGGTTGAACTGGCGCTGATGGAGCGCGACGACGAGAAGACGCAGCTGCGCTATGCCACCGCCCTGGCGGACTTCGCCGACGCCGGTGGCTATGACATCGAGGTGGTCTGGGATGCCTGTTGCACCGAGTCCCTCGGTGTCCCGTACGACAAGGCGAAGTGGCGCTCCCTGACCACGCTGTCCGGCGGTGAGCAGAAGCGGCTCGTGCTGGAGGCGTTGCTTCGCGGCCCTGACTCTGTGCTGCTGCTCGACGAGCCGGATAACTTCCTCGACGTCCCCGGCAAGCGGTGGCTCGAGGAGCGCCTGGCCACAAGCCTCAAGACCATCCTGTACGTAAGTCACGACCGCGAGCTGCTCGCGAACACCGCCACCCGGGTGGTCACGATCGAGCTGCGAGCCGGCGGCAACGGTGCCTGGATGCATCCTGGTGGCTTCGCGTCGTACCACGAAGCCCGACGCGCCCGGTTCGAGCGGCTGGAGGAGTTGCGCCGGCGCTGGGACGAGGATCGCGCCAAGCTCAAGGCGCTGGTGTTGATGTACAAGCAGAAGGCGGCCTACAACTCCGACATGGCAGCCCGTTACCAGGCGGCGCAGACCCGGCTGCGCCGGTTCGAGGACGCCGGGCCACCGGAGACCGTGCCGCGTGAGCAAAACGTGAACATGCGGCTGCGCGGTGGGCGTACCGGCAAGCGCGCGGTGATCTGTGAGCAGCTGGAGCTGACCGACCTGATGAAGCCTTTCGACCTGGAGGTGTGGTACGGCGAACGCGTTGCGGTGCTGGGCTCCAACGGTTCGGGGAAGTCGCACTTCCTCCGGTTGCTGGCAGCCGGTGGCAGCGACCCCGACGTCGGGCACCGGCCGGTCGAGGACGTGGTGGTCCCGCCGGTACGGCACACCGGCAGGGCGCGACTCGGGGCGCGGGTGCGACCAGGCTGGTTCGTGCAGACGCATGAGCACCCGGAGCTGACGGGGCGCACGCTGCTCGAGGTGCTGCACCGCGGGGACGCCCACCGCAGCGGCATGCCGCGCGAGGAGGCGTCCCGGGCATTGGACCGATATGAGCTCGCGATCGCCGCCGAGCAGCGCTTCGACTCGCTGTCAGGCGGTCAGCAGGCTCGGTTCCAGATCCTGCTGCTGGAGCTCTCGGGCGCCACGTTGTTGCTGCTCGACGAGCCGACCGACAACCTCGACGTCCAGTCCGCGGAGGCACTCGAGGAAGGGCTCGAGCGCTTCGAAGGCACCGTGATCGGGGTGACGCACGATCGCTGGTTCGCCCGGGGCTTCGACCGGTACTTCGTCTTCGGCGCCGACGGGTCGGTGTACGAGTCCGACGAGCCGGTCTGGGACGAGGGACGCGTTGCGCGACTGCGATGAGTTCCGGTTGCCTGTGCAGTCATTCGACAGGATTCGAATAGGGAAGCGGGAACATGTCAGACACGTACAACCTCGGCCCGGCGGCGCAGCGGTTGAGTGCCCTGCTGGCTGGGCTGAGCGACGACCATCTCAGCGCATCAACGCCCTGCGAGGGGACCAGCGTCGGTGACATGGTCGATCATGTCGACTCGTTGTCTGCCGCGTTCATCCAATCAGCGGGCAAGGAAGCCGGCGAGGCGACGGGGCCACCACCGGCACCGGACGGCACCCGGCTGAGCGGCGACTGGCGAACCAGTATCGCCGACCGGCTGCAGACGCTGGCAGCCGCCTGGGATTCGCCGCAGGCGTGGGAGGGGATGACCCAGGCCGGGGGGCGCGACATGCCTGGGGAGGTGGTCGGCAGGGTGGCGCTGGACGAGCTCGTCGTCCACGGCTGGGACATCGCCCGCGCCAGCGATCAGCCGTACGAACCCGACGAACGCTCGGTCACCGGTGCGCTGGAGTTCGTAGAAGGCGTCCGCGCCTCGGAGGGCGAC
The DNA here is from genome assembly GCA_013696555.1 of Nocardioidaceae bacterium. Lineage (GTDB taxonomy): Bacteria > Actinomycetota > Actinomycetes > Propionibacteriales > Nocardioidaceae > JACCYJ01. Next base: position 6,587 of record JACCYJ010000182.1, read on the forward strand.
GGGCCGCAAGAGGGACTGTTCGCCGCAGTCGTCCCGGTGCCTGAGGACGCGCCGGCTCTGGATCGGCTGCTCGGCCTCACCGGCCGCGACCCGAGCTGGCGGCCGCCGGCGGCGTGACGACGGCGACAATGTTCGGGTGACGAGCGGCGATCCCGTCAGCTTGGCGGAGCGCAGGGCCAGGTTGGCTCGCCGCCACCATCTTGCGCCCGGCGCGGCCGCCCCTGACGTCGGCGGCGCGGCACGATCGTTGATTGGTCTGCACTCCACCGACCCGGCGTCGGTGTACCTCTCGGCTTGGGCTCGCGTCCGCGGCCTGACGCACGCAGACGTCGACCGCGCGCTGTACGAGGACCGCACCGTCGTAAAGCACCTTGCGATGCGCCGTACGGTGTGGGCTGTGGCGACCGAGCTGATGCCGGTCGTCCAAGCGGCGGCGAGCGACGACGTTGCCCGCGTCCAGCGCCGCAATCTCTCGCGCGACGTCGTCAGAGCTGGGCTGACAGACGACGGTGAACGCTGGGTGGCGGAGGCCGAGGCGGCCACCGTGGCGGCGCTCGCGGAATTGGGTCCGACCTCCGGTCGGTCATTGACGAGCCTGGTGCCGGCGCTGCAGGCCAAGCTCCGCTACGGCGAAGGTGACAAGGCGCAGACCGTCGGAGTCGTCACCCGAGTCATGACGGTGCTGTCTGCCTCCGGCCAGGTCACCCGAGCACGTGCCGGTGGTGCCTGGCACGACCGCCAGCCGCGGTGGGTTCTCATGCGCGACTGGTGCCCGATGTGCACCCAACGGCCGCGGCTCGAGGCGCCGGGTGCCCGTGTGGAGCTGGCCCGGCACTGGCTGCGGGCGTTCGGGCCAGCCACACGAGACGACCTAAAATGGTGGACTGGTTGGACGGTGACGCAGACCAAGGCGGCGCTCAGCGATGCCGGGGTGGTCGAGGTGTTGTTGGACGACGGGCGAGATGCAGTCGTGCTAAACGATGATCACGAGCCAACGCAACCGGTCAGCCCGTGGGTAGCTCTTCTGCCGTCGCTCGACCCGACGACCATGGGTTGGAAGAACCGCGATTGGTATCTCGGGTCACATCGACGACTGCTGTTCGATCCATATGGCAACGCGGGACCGACCATCTGGAGCGATGGCCGGGTGGTCGGCGGATGGGGGCAGCGTTCCGACGGCCAGGTCGTCGTGCGGTTGCTGGACGACATCGGCACCGAGAAGATCGCTCAGGTCGACTCCGAGGCAAGCCGACTCAGCGAGTGGCTGGGCGGCGTATCGGTACGGCCGAGCTTTCCGACACCCCTGCATCGCGAGTTGAGCGGCTGACACCGTGTACTCGCGCCCCCATACTTCACCTGGCCAAGCGTCACTTCACCCGGCGTACACGCCGGGTGAAGTGCGGCGATACCAGGTTAACCTGGTATAGGAGTTAGCGGTGCCCGCCGGCTTAGGTCCAGCGTTGCTGGCGGGGGACGAAGTCCAGCGTCCGGTCACCGGTGTAGATCTGCTTGGGGCGCGCGATTTTCTGCTCCGTGTCGTCGACCAGCTCCAGCCACTGAGCCAGCCACCCGGCCGTGCGTGGGATAGCGAACAGCACCGTGAACATCTCCGGCGGGAATGACAACGCCTCGTAGATGAGACCGGAGTAGAAGTCAACGTTGGGATACAGCTTGCGCTGAACGAAGTACTCGTCCTCGAGCGCGATCTGCTCCAGCTCGACGGCGATCTTCAGCAGTGGGTTGAACCCGGTCACCGCGAAGACGTCGTCGCATGCCTTCTTGATGATGGTCGCCCGCGGGTCGTAGTTCTTGTAGACGCGGTGCCCGAAGCCCATGAGGCGCTCCTTGCCGCTCTTCACCCCGTCGATGAAGTCGGGCACTTTGTCAATCGAGCCGATGCGGCGCAGCATCTTCAGCACCGCCTCGTTGGCACCACCGTGCAGCGGGCCGTAGAGCGCCGCAATGCCGGCTGCTATCGCGGAGTACGGATCGACCTGGCTGGACCCCACTGAGCGCACAGCGTTCGTGGAGCAGTTCTGCTCGTGGTCGGCGTGCAGGATGAACAGAACCTCGAGCGCCTTGACGAGCCGCTCGTCGGCGCGGAAGTTGTGCTCACTCATCTTGAACAGCATGCCGAGGAAGTTCTCGCAGTAGGACAGCTCGTTGTCGGGGTACACGTACGGCTTGCCCTGCGCGTGCCGGAACGACCAGGCGCCCAGCGTCGGCATCTTGGCGATCATGCGGACGATCTGCATGTGCCGGTTCGCTGGATCGGAGATGGTGCGCGACTCCGGGTAGAACGTCGACAGCGCCCCCACCGATGCCAGCAGCATCCCCATCGGGTGCGCGTCGTAGCGAAAACCCTCCATGAACGCCTTGACGTTCTCGTGCACGAACGTGTGGTAGGTGATCTCGTGAACCCACTTCTCGTACTCGGTCTGCGTCGGCAGCGCGCCATGGATGAGCAGGTACGCGACCTCGAGGTACGTGGATCCCTCGGCCAGCTGCTCGATCGGGTACCCGCGGTACTCGAGGATGCCCCTATCGCCATCGATGTAGGTGATCGAGCTTCGGCATGATGCCGTGTTGACGAAGCCGGGGTCGTAGACGGCCAGGCCGGGCTCGTCGGCCACCTTGATCTTCGCCAGATCTGCTGCCCGGATGGTGCCATCGGTGAGTGGCAGCTCGTAGGTGCGCCCGGTGCGGTTGTCGCACACGGACAAAGTGGGGTCGTCGGTGCTGGGGGTGTTGGCGCGCTCGTCGGACACGTCGGCACTCCTCGGGCAGTGGGCCGGGTGGGATCGGCGCAGACCAACCTATGCCGAAGCCGTCGTATGTCGAAACCGACCCAACCCGCTGACCCATATCGCGTGTTTTGACCCCGCCCGCGGCCGCCGAGTATTCTGGGCGGTCGTTGTGCGCACGTGGCACGCCGCCCCTGCAGGGGAGCCGATTCGATCACCAAAGGAACGAAGGTCAACCGCTGTGCGTACGTTCAGCCCGAAGGCCCGCGATGTCCAGCGTCAGTGGCACCTCATCGACGCAACCGACATCGTGCTGGGCAGGTTGGCAGTCCAGACAGCAACGCTGCTGCGTGGCAAGCACAAGCCAACGTTTGCCCCGCATGTCGACACCGGTGACTTCGTGATCATCGTGAATGCCGGGAAGGTGGCGCTGACTGGCAGCAAGCGCGACACCAAGATGGCTTACCGGCACTCCGGTTACCCCGGCGGATTGAGCTCGGTGCCGTACGGCGAGCTGTTGGACAAGGATCCGCGCAAGGCGGTCGAGAAGGCGGTGTGGGGCATGCTGCCCAAGAACCGCCTCGGGCGTGCCATGCTCAAGAAACTGAAGGTCTACGCCGGACCCGAGCACCCGCACAAGGCGCAGCAGCCGCAGCCGTTCCAGATCACCCAGATTGCGCAGTAAGGACACCTGTGACCGAAACCACCGCCGAAGCCGCCGACATCGAGTCGAGCGCCGTCGCCTACAGCTCGGAGAGCTCACCGTCGCCGGATGCACCGGCGCGACCGGCGACCATCGCTCCCTCCGGTGCCACCGGCCGCCGCAAGGAGGCTATCGCCCGGGTTCGTCTCGTACCTGGCTCCGGCCAGTGGTCCATCAACGGTCGAGACTTGGCGACGTACTTTCCCAACAAGGTCCATCAGCAGTTGGTTGGCGAGCCGTTCGTCCTCACCGATTTGGTGGACCGCTTCGATGTGATCGCCCGCCTCCAGGGCGGCGGCACGACCGGCCAGGCGGGCGCCCTGCGACTCGGTGTCTCGCGGGCGCTCAACGCCCTCGACGCCGAGGTCAATCGACCGCTGCTGAAGCGTGCCGGCCTGCTGACTCGGGACGCCCGCATCAAGGAGCGCAAGAAGGCGGGACTCAAGAAGGCCCGCAAGGCGCCGCAGTACAGCAAGCGCTGACCCGGCGGGACACCGTCCGTGGGGCGCATCTTCGGCACCGACGGCGTCCGTGGGGTCGCCAACCGTGACCTGACCGCTGAGCTGGCGCTCGACCTGTCGGTCGCGGCGGCTCACGTCCTTGGCGAGGCCGGGGCTTTTGCGGGGCACCGACCGGTCGCTCTCGTCGGTCGCGACACCCGTGCGTCGGGTGAGTTCCTTGAGGCCGCAATGGTGGCCGGACTCGCGTCGGCAGGCGTCGACGTGTGGACCCTGGGGGTGCTGCCGACCCCCGGAGTCGCCCACCTCACCGGGTATTTGGGTGCCGACCTCGCCGTGATGATCTCCGCCAGCCACAATCCGATGCCGGACAACGGCATCAAGTTCTTCGCCAAGGGCGGGCACAAGCTCGACGACGTCATCGAGGACGCCATCGAGTCACGGCTGCGTGAGCCATGGCAGCGACCGGTGGGTACGGCAGTTGGCCGGGTCCGGGCTCGAACGGACATGGTCCGGAGCTATGTCGACCACCTGGTGTCCACGATCGGACATCCACTGCGAGATGTACGGGTGGTCCTCGACTGCGCCAACGGCGCGGCCAGTGAGGTCGCGCCGATGGCACTCGCCGCCGCCGGAGCGAAGGTGGTGACCATTCACGACGCACCGGATGGTCTGAACATCAACGATGAGTGTGGGTCCACGCACATGGGCGACCTGCAGGCTGCGGTGGTTGACTCCCGGGCCGATATCGGCTTCGCATTCGACGGTGACGCCGACCGTTGCCTCGCCGTCGACGCCGCCGGTGAGCTCGTCGACGGTGACCAGATCCTGCTGGTGCTCGCATTGGCCATGCGGGAGGCGGGGACGCTCGAAGCCGACACGGTCGTGGCGACGATCATGAGCAACCTCGGCTTCGTGCAGGCCTTGCAACGAGAATCCATCACGCTGCAGCAGACCGCCGTCGGCGACCGCTACGTTCTCGAGGCGATGAAGGCCGGGGCGTTCACACTCGGTGGTGAGCAGTCGGGGCACGTGATCATGTCCGACTACGCCACCACGGGGGACGGCGTGCTCACCGCATTGCACATCGCCGAACGGATGGCGACGACCCGGTGCTCGATCCAAGAGCTGGCTGCCGCGATGACCCGGCTGCCGCAGGTGATGGTCAACGTCCCCGACGTCAACCGGGACCGGGCCTCGACTGACCCGCGGGTAGCGGCGGCGGTGGCGGATGCCGAGGCGCGGCTCGGTGGCAGCGGCCGGGTGCTGCTGCGTCCTTCGGGCACCGAGCCGCTCGTCCGGGTGATGGTCGAGGCGACCTCGCAAGCCGAGGCGCAGCAGGTCGCGGATCAGCTTGCCGAGAAAGTACGTGAGCATCTGGGCCGCTGACGCGTAGCGTTCGGCTGTGCCCGACATCCAACGTCTCGACCTGCATGACGAGGGTCAGCTCGCCGCCTTCGATCGCGTCTACCTCGACGCCAGTCGAGAGGGTCGGCCGTATGCAACCCCATGGCCGCTGCCGGAGCGGCGCGCGGCGTGGCTGATGCCGTCGACCACGCAGCACTACGAGGGCTGGCTCTACGTGACCGGCGACGAGGTGCAAGGCGTTGCAGAGATCGAGCTGCCCCTCCTCGACAACACCCACGTGGCCGATGTCTCGATCTACGTGCCAGCGCGGTTCGGTCGTCGTGGCGTGGGGACGGCGCTGGCGGAGCACATCGCTCACCGGCTGCGCGCGGAGGGTCGCCGCGTCGTGCAAGCGTTCATCAGTGGTGCTCAGATCACCGAGGGCGGGGTGGAAGCGACGAGCCGGTCACCAGGCGAGGCGTTCGCAACGCGGCTCGGTCTGACAAACCGGCTTGTCAACATCCATCGCGTGCTGGCATTGCCGCTCTCCGATCAGCGGCTCCGCCAACTCGCCGAACAGGCGGCTGTGGCGTCCGCCGGCTACCGGCTTGTCTCGTGGGTCGACAGCTGCCCGGCCGAGCATGTCGATGCGTACTGCCTGCTCAAAGCCGCGTTACTCGAACAGGTCCCGATGGGTGATCTCGAGTTCGAAACCGAGGTGTGGGGCGAGGCCCGGCTCCGCGAGCGGGAGGCGGAGCTGGTCGCGATGGGTCGCACGATGTACGTGCAGGTCGCGGTGGCGCCCGACGGCAACATGGTGGGCCATACCGAGATCGTCGTCCCGCGCCACGACCCGGAGCAGCTCTTCCAGTGGGACACGCTCGTGCTGCCCGAGCACCGTGGGCACCGGCTGGGCATCACCTTGAAGGTGGCCAACCACGTCGCCGTGCAGTTCGACCATCCCGACCGGCTGCGGGCGCACACCTGGAACGCCGCGGACAACCCGCCGATGGTCGCCGTCAACGACGCGTTGGGCTATCGGCCGGTCGAGTTCGTGGGGGAGTGGCAGGGGCCGGTTCCGGCATGAGAGTCGAGCGCGTCGATGCCATCGGTGACGTGGCGGCAGCACGGCGGTGGTTCAGAGCGTTCGAGCCCGCCGCCGACGATCACCGGGCGGTGGCGATGCCCATGATGTTTGACGACTGGTATGCGTCCTTCAACGATCCGTCATGGCCGGGCGCCGCCTTCTGGGTCCGGGCCGGCCACGACGTGGTGGGGATGATGGTCTGCCACCTCCCGACGATCGACAACCGGCACCTGCTCGACCTTGGCATCCGGGTGCCGCCCTCGCACCGACGTCGCGGCATCGGGACTGCCCTGCTCCGTGTGGCTCAGGGTTATGCCAGTGACCACGACCGCACCACAGTGCTGGCCGAGGTGGTCGAGCCGCTGGACGTTGTGCAGGGCGGCTCGGCGGGCTCGCTCTTCGCGAGCCGGGCCCGGCTTCGGCGTGGGCATGGTCGAAAATCATCGCGTCATCGACCTGCCGGTGCCGGACGAGCTCCTGCAGGCACTCGAGAATCACGCCGCGTTGAGAAGGAACGGTTACCAGCTCGTCGAGTTCGGGGTGCGCTGCCCAGCGGAGTACGTCGACC
>JACCYJ010000234.1 GCA_013696555.1 Nocardioidaceae bacterium
ACGCCCTCGACCGGTCGGCCGAAGCCAGCTCCGAGATAGCAGGTGTCGAGCAGCGTGATGCGCAGGCCGGCCTCCCGCGCCGCCGCGATCGCGGCGTGCGCCATCACGTTCGGGTCGCCGTACGGGCGGCCGCCAGGCTGGTGATGCAGGTAGTGAAACTCACCCACTGCCGTCATCCCGGCGCCGACCATCTCGACGTACGTTCCGGCGGCCAGGCGCTGGAACGTGTCCGGGTTGAGCCGTTCGGCGAGGGCGTACATCTGCTCCCGCCAGGTCCAGAAGCTTCCGCCACCGCGCTGTGCGCGGCCACGCAGTGCCCGGTGGAAGACGTGACTGTGGCAGTTGGCGTAACCCGGGACGACGAGACCGTCCAAGAGCACCGCACCCTTGGGCGGGGGAAGCCCCGTGCTCACGGCGGCGAACCGGCCGTCCTCGACGTCGAGCACGACCCCGTCGGCGACGTCGGTGGCCGCACCGAGCCAAGCCTGGCGGCACCAATAGGTGGTCATGCCGCCAGCTCGGTGAGCACCGCGGCCAGCGCCTCGATCCCTGCAAGGCAGTCCGCCGGCTCGGCGAACTCCTCCGGTGAGTGCGAGACGCCGGTGGGGTTGCGGACGAACAGCATCGCCGCCGGGACACCGGCTGCCTGGAGGACCCCGGCGTCGTGCCCGGCCCCGGTGTCCAGCACGGGCACGCCGCCCAACGCGGTCACGATCCGATCTCTCAGCGCGACGTCAAAGGCGACCGCACCGGTGACCGACTCTGCGCTGAGGGAGACCTGCGTCCCGTCGCGGCGGGCCCGGGCGGCGGCCTGCCGGTGTATGGCACCAACGAGGTCGCTGACCACATGTTCGTCTCGGCCGCGGGCATCGAGCCAGGCCTGCACCCGGGACGGGATCGCGTTGGTGCCGTTCGGCGACACCTCAACCCGGCCAAAGGTGGCTCGGGCATCGCTGAGCCGGGCCTGTTTGTTGGCCGCCAACGCGGTCATCGCGTACGTCAGCATCGGATCGCATCGATCCGCCATCGCGGTGGTTCCGGCGTGATCGGCGCGGCCACGGAACTCGAACCGCCACCGCCCGTGCGGCCAGATCTGGGTGGCGACGCCGATCGCGACCCCGGAGTGCACGAGGCTCCTGCCCTGCTCGATGTGCAGCTCGACGAAGCAGCCGATGCCGCCGAGCAGCTCGGGATCCGGGCCGAGGCGCCGAGGGTCGCGCGCCCGTGTGTGCAACACCTCCGCCAGGCTCAGCCCCCCGCGGTCGTGCATCAGCAGCGCCTGGTCAGGGGGCAGCGCTCCCGTCAAGAGTCGGGACCCGGCGCAGGCGACCCCGAAGCGTGTCCCCTCCTCATCGGCGAAGCAGGCCACCGCGATCGGCCGCCGGGGTTGCACTCCCCGGGTGCGCAACATGTCCACGGCGGCGAACGCCGACACAACACCCAGTGGACCGTCGTACGCGCCGCCGTCGGGGACCGAGTCGAGGTGGGAGCCGGTGACCACGGCGTCCCCTGCGTCCGGGTCACCCCACCAGGCGAACAGGTTGCCGTTCCCGTCCTCGACGACGCTCATCGACCTGTCCTTCGCCGCCGAACCGAACCACTCGCGGCAGGCGAGGTCGGCGTCGTCCCAGGCGAACCGGTTATAGCCGCCCGTCTTCGCGTCGAGCCCGACCGGCGCCAGCGCCTGCCACATCGACTCGAAACCCACTGCTCTCCTTCCACCGCGTCCAGCGTGCCAGGCTGGCGCCGTGGATTTCGCTGACGTGGTGCGGCGGCGCCGCATGGTGCGCAGTTACACCGACGAGCCGGTCGACCCGGCGGCCGTCGAACGCATCCTGGCGCATGCCGTGCGGGCGCCGAGCGCCGGATTCAGCCAGGGCTGGGCGTTCCTGCTGCTCGACGACCCTTCGACGGTGACGGCGTTCTGGGCGGCGACGACCGCACCGGATGAGGGTGAGGACAGCTGGTTCGCCGGCATGCGCCGGGCACCGGTGGTCGTCGTACCGCTGGCGGACAAAGAGGCGTATCTGTCCAGGTATGCCGAGGCCGACAAGGGTTGGACCGATCGCGACGAGAGCCGGTGGCCGATGCCGTACTGGCTCATCGACACCGGGATGGCGTCCCTGTTGATGCTGCTCACCGCCGTCGACGAGGGACTCGGTGCGTGTTTCTTCGGTATCCCACCGGATCGCACGGACGCGTTGCGCGACGCGTTCGGGATACCGGGCGATCAGGAACCGATCGGTGCGGTGGCGATCGGCCATCCCGGGCCGGGCGGCGTGGCGGGCTCGGCCGCGACCCGGCGCCGGCGCGGGATCGACGAGATCGTGCACCGGGGCCACTGGTGACTGCTCCGGCGCAGGTCGTGGTGACGGGGGTGTCGGGCTCGGGCAAGACCACGGTCGGAGGCGAGCTGGCTCGACGGCTTGGTGTCCAGTACGGCGACGCGGACGACTTCCATCCGCCGGCGAACATCGTGAAGATGCGGGCCGGTGAGCCGCTGTCGGAGGCTGACCGGGAGCCGTGGCTGGCGGCGATCGGGGCCTGGTTGGGCGACCGGACGCGGGTCGGCGCGGTGGCGAGCTGCTCGGCCCTTTGCCGCGCGCACCGGGACCGGCTGCGGGCGGCGGCAACGGCCGTTGTCTTCGTCCAGTTGCGAGTGCCCGAGGCGGTGCTGCGCCAGCGGATGCGGGACCGGGGCGGGCATTTCATGCCGGTGTCGCTGCTCGACTCTCAGCTGGCGACGCTCGAACCGCTCGAGCCCGACGAGTGCGGCGTCACCATCGACGGCGAGCTGCCCGTGGACACCGCCGTCACCACCGTCCACGGCTGGCTCGTCCCTATCCCACGTTAACCTGGGATGGGGACACTTCCATTGGGTTCGAACCCATTGGAAGTGACTCTCAGCCATTGGAAGTACGTCGGTCCGACCGCGCTACGAGGTCGGAACCGGGTGGCCTCGGCCAACGTCTGATATCTCGTGCAGGCGACCCCGAGCAGAATGCTGATTGCAGGCTTGGTCGCCATCGTGGCTGCCTGCACGGGCGCCGACCCTGGATCGGAGCCCACTGCGGGCCCGACCGCATCGGCCGCGGAGCCGAGCCAGGGTGTTCCGCCGACGACACCCGCCAATCAGCCCGAGCGGGTCAACCTTCGCGGCGCTGTCGTCGCCCAGCAAGCCGGTTGCGTGGAGTTACAGACATCCGGTGGGCGGTACGCGCTGCTGGGCGTCTCCGATCCCCTCCTACCGGGGGCCATCGTGGCCGTGCGCGGCCGGGCTCTCCACACCGTTCGAGCACCCTGCGCAGGGACTCCGTTCCGCGTCACGGTCGTACGTCAGGTCGGGGTACAGGCGCCCTCGCCACAGCCACCACCCGTGTGAATGCGGCCCGGAGCACGCGAAGTGTTAGAACGTCCCCTTTGCGTGGTTCTATTGACCGGCGGGTCCCGGGCGGGGAGTGTTACCTCCACGTGCCCCCACCGGAAGGCTCCCACTGTGCCCAGTACATCGCGTCGGCGGGTTTCCGCCCTCTCTGCCGCAGCCGCCATCGCGGTCACCGCCAGCCTGACGACCATCTCTGCGCCAGCCAACGGGAGTCTGGCACCGCAAGGTTCTGCTACTCCGTCCGTGGACATCGACGTACCCCAAAAGAGGGTGCCTCGACCGGGTAACTACATCGTAGTCCTGACAGACCTGCCGGAAACCAGCTACGACGGTCGGGTAACCGGCTTTCCCGCTACCCGACCGCTTGCCGGTCAGCGATTCGACGCAACCGGCACTGCCGTGCGGCAGTACCGCAGTTACCTCCGCGGTCAGCAAGACCAGACACTGAGCCGGATCGGTAACCCCTCGACCTTGTACCGCTACACCACGGCCCTCAACGGCTTCGCCGCGTACCTGCGCCCGAACCAGGTACGCACGTTGCGGCAGCTACCGAACGTGCTGAGCGTTCGTCGGGACCGACTGGTGAAGCTCGACACCGTGGATTCACCCGACTTCCTCGGAATGAGCGGGCGCAACGGTGTGTGGGCACAACACGGAGGGCCAAAGAAGGCGGGCAAGGGCATCGTCGTCGGCGTACTCGACTCTGGCATCTGGCCGGAGAACCCGTCCTTTGCGGGAAACCGCCCGGTGGGCCGAGTTCCCGGTTTCCGCGGCAAGTGCCAGGTGGGAGAACGCTGGACGAGGGCGGAC
>JACCYJ010000240.1 GCA_013696555.1 Nocardioidaceae bacterium
GCGGTCGAGACAGCGCGCAAACAGCTAACGACACACCTCGTCCGGTACGAAAGTCTCGTGGCGTCGCCAGCGGTCGTGCTCCGCGATCTGTGCAGGTATCTCGGTATCGCGTGGGAGCCGCCCATGCTGGAGTACGGACGGTTCGACCATGGTGCGATGCGCGCCGGTCTGGGCGACTGGGGCGAGCGAATCCGATCGGGACGCATCCATGAGCCGCGGCAGCTCCCCACGACCGCCGTCTCCTCACCCGAACTGCTCGCGCTCGGGCATGCGTGGGGCTACCCCCTCGGTGGTGAGACCGCGTCGACGGATTCGTAGGTCGAGCGCGGGAAGGGCGGTGAGGTCAGCACTGCTGGGACGCTCCAGCTGCGCCCGCCGGTCGAATGGCCCCCCAGGGAGTTTGTCCGGACGGTCGTCGTGGACAGCGTGAACAGCACGAAGAGCAAGGGAAAGAGGAGCGTGCGCTCACGCGCGAGCAGCCCGACGTTGCCGAGCGCAGAGAAGACATACAGGAAACCGACGGAGTAGAGCAGGCACATGACCAGAAAGGGCGACTGACGCAGCTGTCTCGGAACCGCGGCGAGGCTTCGCCATGACGCGGCGATTAGCGCCATGATGGTGAGGTTCTCGACCGCCGCGAACGCCTGCGTCCCCGATCGAACCTCGAAGGGCAGCGGTTTGAAGAGCACCAAGTACACGTCGTACGGAAAGTACAACGGCGAGGCGTTCCACGTCGCGTAGCTGGACTCGAAACCCGTCCCCTCGCCCTGAAGAGCCTCATTTGTATCGTTGATCGTCTCGACGAGCGCAGACGCGCTGATCGTCGTCAGCCCGAGGAAGTCGGCGGTGACCCTCGCGAGCACTACGCCGAACAAGCCGACGACGACGAGCGTGACGACCCAGCGAACCGGTGTGATGAGCGAGTGACGCACCGCCCGCCGCGTGAGGATCGCTGCCCCGAACGCCCCGAAGAGCAGGGCTACCTCGTGCGGGCGGATCAGACCCCCGAGCACGGTCCCCGCAGCCAGGGGAAGCACGCCTGACCAGCGACTGTTGAACACAAGGGCCGCACCGAGCACCATCAAGCCGAGGGCGAGCATCATCACCGCTTCCTTGCCCGTCGCCGACGGCCAGTAGAACAAGGAGGGCAGCAAGAAGATGGCAGCCGCATAGCGGCCGTGCTGTGCCGTCGGCATCGCGATCCGGAACGCACGGTAAAAGGCCATGAGCCCGAGGAAGGCGAGCCAGGAGAAGACGAAGAACGCGCCGAGCTGGTCCACGCCGACCACGGTGAAGATGACACCGGTGATGACGTCTATCGTGCCGGTGCCTGGTATCAGCAGACCGGACAGATCGAACGTTCCGTTGTCCCAGGCGGCCGCGAGGTCAGCCCCTCGCCGGTTGTACCCGTTGAAGTCGGCCACGTTGTCGTAGGCGACCCTGACGACCACGATCTGAAGCACCGAGCCGAAGAAGTGCAGCAGCAGGCTGCCCATAAGGAGAGCGGGCAGCCATGGCTGGGCTTCCCGTTGACCGGCGCGTAGCGCGAGTGGAACCGTCACCGCCACGAGCAGCCCCGCGATCAAGGCAGCGTGGGCCGGTGACGTGCCGATCAGTTGCGGCCCCAGGTTGATCGACATGCAGCCCCCTGTCCGCTGGCAGTGCGCGCCCGGCTCAGAGTCTGCCATGGGAGAGTGCTTCCGCATCCGGTCACGATCAGCGGGAACGAACCGGCTCCATCCGGCCGAGTTGTCGAGGAGATCGCGCTGCACGTACTTCATGTCGTACCCACCGACTTGGCTCGTGGCGCTCAGGTCTACGCGCGTGCCCTGGTCGACAGCGCGAACCGTGTCGCCGGCGACGAGCACGAGATCGCGGTGCTGTTCGCGGGCCAGCGGGTGGCGGTGTTCGCCGAGCACGAGCTGGGCGTGACATCCGGACGGCTGCACACCGCGGGCCTCGACCCTCGGGCGGTGTGGCGACTCTGGCGGCTCGTCCGCAGAACCCGGCCAGATGTCGTCGTGGCTCACGGCGCCGAGTCGCTGAAGTACGCCGTGTTCGCGCGGGGCCGCAACCGGCAGGTCGTGTGCCACTCGATCGGCGTCGTCTCCCCGAAGGCCCAGCAGGGGGCCAGCCACGCGCTGCACAGGGCTTTGCTCCGACGAGCTGATCTGGTGATCGCAGTATCGAACGCGGTCGCGCAGCAGCTCCACGACCTGTTCGGGGTCGGTGGGGATCGCCTGCAGGTGATCCCCAACGGACGTGAGCCGAGCGCCTTCGCAGCGACCCTGCACGCGCCCACCGACGCGGCTCCAGGACTCCTCTTCGTCGGCCACCTGACCGCGACCAAACGGCCCGAGGTGTTCGTAGAGGTGGTGTCGATGCTTCGCAGGCGGGGCTGTCCCGTCGATGCCGTCATGGTGGGTGACGGCCCGCTCGAGGACGCGCTCGCTCGGCCGGCGGTGGCGGCCGGCGTGGCCCTGATGGGGCGTCGCAGCGACGTGGCATCGTTCTTGACCGCGGCCGACGTGTTTGTGTTTCCCAGCATCGCTGAAGGTGAGGGGATGCCCGGCGTGCTGATCGAAGCAGGACTAGCCGGCGTGCCGGTGGTCGCCACCGACGTTCCGGGTGTCCGCGATGTCATCGTGGACGGGGAGACCGGCCGCGTCGTTCAGGTCGATGACGTCGCGGGGCTTGCCGACGCGGTCGAGGAGTTGCTGCGCGCCCCCGTCCTTCGGGCCGCGATGGGCGCGTCAGCGCGGGTGCGGTGCGAACGCCTGTTCTCCCTTGACGCCTGCACCGCACGATGGGTCGAGGAGCTCTCCAGGCTCGCGGCGCCGCGGGAGCCACGACGCCGAGTCAGAGCGCTGCGCAGCCCGGTTCGACGACCGGGGACTCGCGAGTCCTCGTCATTGTCGAGGCCCGGTGAGTGAGCGCAACGAGGCAAGGACGGTCGTGGCGGCGACGAGCGAAGCCACGGCGACGCCAGCCACCAGTTCCGCGAGCGCATCGGCGGCAACTGCAAGCGCGACGACGACCGACTGCGCACCGAGAAGAAGCGCAACCGCGCCTCGGGTGGAGAACCCGCGCCGGACCATGCGGTCATACACGTGGTCGCGGTCGCCGGCGAACAACGGTCGCCGGCTGATCAACCGGCGAGCGACCGTGCTCACCACTTCGACGATCGGATAGCCGACCAGCGCGATCGTGACCGCGAGGTCCAGTCCCGATCCTGTCCAAGTGTCGTGACGGTCGCCCACATGGGCCGCGGCCAGGAGGGCTAGCGATGTACCCAGCAGGTACGACCCGGCGTCGCCCAGATAGATCCGGGCAGGTGGCCGGTTGAACACCAAGAATCCGGCAGCGGCACCGGCGAACGCCGCCGCGACCGGGGCACGTCCGAGGTCAAGCACCACGGTGAAGCCGAGAAAGGTCACCACACAGGCGCCAGTCGCCAACGCGTCGATACCGTCGACGAAGTTCACCGCGTTGACCAGTACGACGGTCGCGACGACCACCACCGCGCCTGCCACCGACAGATCCAGGCCTACACTCCACGCGACGCTGGCTCCTATGCCCACCTCCGCGAGCAACCTCGGGAGCACCGGGAGCGATGTGATGTCGTCCAGCAGGCCGAGGACCAGCGCACCCGCGAGCGGCACGAGCACCAGGGGACGCGGCGTCCCGACCAGTGACACCGCGACCCCGCAGAAGATCGCAAGCCCACCGAGGTATGGAACGGGTGCAGCATGCGGCTTGAGCGGACCGGGCCAGTCCAGTACACCGGCGCGGCGCGCCAACAACATGACGAGAGGCGTCGCCAGCACCGTGACGACGGCTGCGACGATGCCGGCACCGGCAGAACTCAGCCCCACACCAGTACCTCTGAAGCTCGGCCGCGATGCACCTCGATGCGGGCCGCCCGTACGTAGCCGCATCGGACATAGACCGCGAGAGCGGCCGTATTGTCGGCCGCCACGGTAACGCGGGCGCGCGACACCCGGCGCGCGCCGAAGTCCTCCTGCAGGGCAGCCACCAAGCGGGCTCCGACCCCGCGACCCCGTGCCGACGGCCGCACCGCTAGCGCCAACAGCTCCGCTGCCGGCAGGTCGGAAGAAGAACCCGCCACGGCGTCGTAGCGCAACGTTTCCAAGGTGGCGCGTGGATTCCGAACGAGGCCCGGACCCGCTGCCGCCACGGCGCGGACGGCGTCGCGCCTGATGAAGTCGCGGTAGAGCTGTTTCGTGTTCTCGGTTCCCGCGATGAAACCGATGACGTCAGGACCGCGGCGAGCGACCAGCAGCGTCGAGGCTCGGTCCCGCGCGATTCGCCGGTAGAGAACTCGCAGGAATCGTTCGCCGAGCGTGGCGAGGAAGGAGTCGGCGAGGAGCTGGGCGTGCAGCCGTGCGACCGCGTCGACATCGCGTGCTGCGCCGGGTGCGATGGTGATATCAGGCACAAGCGTGCTCAGCCAGCAGACGCTGGTAGACCGACAGCGTCGTCTCGATGACCTGCCGCTGGTCGAACTCGCGGCGCGCCTTGGCCCGTGCCGACTCGCGCATCGTCGCCTGTCTGTCCGGCGATGCAGCGGTGAGGGTCGAGATCGCCTGCACCAGTGCATCCGGGTCACGTGCCGGTACGAGCAGGCCGGTGACGCCGTGCTGCACGACCTGGCGACAACCCCGGACGTCCGTGGCGACGATGGGCAGCCCCATGGCCGCCGCCTCCATCGCTGCGCGGGGGAACCCCTCCCGGTGCGAGGCAAGCACGAAGAAGTCGGATGCGGCATAGATCACCGGCATGTCGTTACGAAACCCGAGGAACGCGATTCCATCGCGTTCGGCATCGCCTCGGCTCGCCTCGTCGACACCGTCGGACTTGGCCGGATCGGGGGGACCGACGACGAGCCACCTCAGACGTACGCCGCGTGCCCGCAG
>JACCYJ010000261.1 GCA_013696555.1 Nocardioidaceae bacterium
CGCAACGGGCGGAAGAGAGCCGCCACGGCTAGGGTCGACGCCGCGACGGCCAGGTCGGACTCACTTGTGATCGGATTCAGCACGAGTTGGAAGAGGAGCACCATCCCGAGGTACGACGCCGCGAGCAGGATGGTGAGCGCGCCATAGACCAGGGTGCGGTTGATGACGACGTCGATGTCGTACAGCCGGTGCCGCAGGATCGCGATGCCGACGGCCACCGGCAGCCCGACGAGGATCAGCATCAGGGCAGTCAGCCAGCCGACGCCGCCCATGTTGCGGACCCACATCGGGGCGGAGGGGCCGGCGAAGACTTCACCCATGGCGACGACGAGACCCGCAAGCGCCAGCCCGCCCACGTACGCGAATAGCTTCAGCTGCTGCCGCTCGCGACCCCGCGACCGGCGCAGCCGCAGCACGAGCGAGAAGGCGCCGAGGACGAATCCGGTGGCCGCCAACACGTTGCTGAGAGCGTTGCCTGCCCCGAGGACGTCCCCCAGGAGCCCGCCAATACCGAGCGGGTTCTGTATGTCCTCTGGCGATTCGACGTCGAGTCGGCCAGGCCCGAGCCCCTCGGTGATGATGGCCAAGCCGAGCGCTCCCACGCCCATCCAGAGAACCGGCCGCCACCTCGGCGAGAGCAGCCGACCGTCAGGGAACACCAGCGGCAACAGCAGACCGGCGGCGTAGAGCCACACGTACCAAGCCCAGTTCGCGAACCAGGCGACGGCCACTTCACCCGGATGTCCGGCACGCCCTAAGTAGGCATCTGCCAGACCCTGAAACGCGAACGAAACCGCAATCGCTAGCAGCAGCCACCCGACCGTGTTCGCTGGCTCGCGGGAGGCGATCAGTGCGCCCACCGTGGCGAAGCCGATCGCCATCAAGACGAACGCCTGGTCACCGTCTCCGCTACCCGCCACAACGAGAGCAACCGTCGCGCCCGCGAGCAACACGAACAGCGCCCAGGTGCCCCAGGCAAGGACCCGCGCCGTCCGCCCACTCACGTCCAGCCCCGCAGCCACACGGACACGTGCGCCGGTTGCACGGTCTCGTGCACTACCCGGCGCAGGTCGTCACCCAAGGTTTCCAGATCCAGCTCGTCGCGAAGCCGTACGGCGAACCCTTCGAGGGTGCGCGTGGCGTCAAAGCGCGCCCGGTAGAACCGGCGGTCCACCACCGCCTGTATGCGTGATCGCAGTGGACGGACCAGCGCCGCCACCACCAGCGTCGAGCCGGCCACCGCGATATCCGACTGCCCCGTCAGCGGATCGAGCACCAGCCGGAGCAGCAGCACCATGCCCAGATACGTCGCCGCCAGAGCCGTGGTCAGCGACCCGTAGACCAGGGTGCGGTTGATAACGACGTCGATGTCGTAGAGCCGGTGACGCAGTATGGCGACCCCCACCGCGAGTGGGATCAACACGATCAGGAGTGAGAAGATCAAATCGCCGACCAGGACACCGGCGACTCGACCGTCACCCCGTTCGCCAAGCACGATCAGTCCAGGCGTGGCCGCCACCCACACGGCGGCGGACCAGACCAGCCACTTCATCTGTAGACGTTCGACGCCAGCGGTCCGACGGAACCGGACGGCCAGCGCGATGAGCCCGATGAGCAGCGAGCCGAACAACACCGGGCTGGTGATGTCGACCGCCCATTGGTAGAGGGGTCCCGTCCGCTCCAGACCCCACGGGTTGGCCAGCTCAGGAAAGAAATAGAGCGGTCCGGGGTTGAGCAGGGTCGCCACGAAATACACCGCAAGGTCAACGCTGAGCAGCCAGACGAACCAGCGCCAGCGCGGCGAGACCGGGCTACCAGTGGGGAACAGCACGAACAGCAACAGCGATGCTGCACCCAGGGCTGGCAGCCACACGGCGTCTGCCAACAGGGCCGCAACCTCACCCCCCGGCAGTGCTCCGGGCTCCACCACAAGCCCGTACGCGGCGTACCCCAGCAGGCTGTCCTCCAGCGCCGCGCCGAGGCCAGCGCCGAGGAACAACCACCCGATCGCGTTCCCTGTCTCGCGGCTGGCGATGGCCGCACCCACCGTCGGAAACGTCA
>JACCYJ010000269.1 GCA_013696555.1 Nocardioidaceae bacterium
GGGCTGATCCTCGACTCGTTCCTGTTGCGCTCGCTCGCGGTGTCGGGGTACGCGCCGTCGTTCGACGAGTGCGCCCGCTGCGGAGCGCCCGGGCCGCACCGGAGCTTTGCCCCGGCCTCGGGCGGCATGCTCTGCCCCCGCTGCAGCCCGCCCGGCTCCGCCCACCCCTCACCCGACACGGTCGCGCTGCTCAGCGCACTGCTGACCGGTGACTGGGCGCGGGCCTCGACAAGCGAGCCGCGGTCGCGGCGCGAGACCAGCGGATTGGTTGCGGCCTTCCTGTCCTGGCACCTGGAGCGCGGGCTGCGTTCGCTTTCGCACGTGGACCGCTGAGCCGATGGCAGGCTCGCGGTACGCCGCGCCGACGCCTCACTCCTCGGGCGCCGTGCCGCCGGACCTGCCGCGAGACGTGGTCCCGAAGCACGTCGCGATCGTCATGGACGGCAACGGCCGGTGGGCGAGGCAGCGGGGACTGCCACGTACCGCTGGCCACGAGGCCGGTGAGGCGGCGCTGTTCGATGTCGTCGAGGGCGCGATCGAGGTCGGCGTGCAGTGCGTCTCGGCGTACGCGTTCTCGACCGAGAACTGGAAACGCTCCCCGGAGGAGGTGCGGTTCCTGATGGGGTTCAACCGCGACGTGATCCGGCGCCGGCGGGACTCGATGCACGCGCTGGGGGTCCGGGTGCGGTGGGCCGGGCGGCGGCCACGCCTGTGGCGCAGCGTCATCAGGGAGCTCGAGGCGGCCGAAGAGCTCACTCGTGACAACGATTTGCTGACGCTGACCATGTGCGTCAACTACGGCGGCCGGGCGGAGATCGCCGACGCCGCGGCCGCCCTGGCACGCGATGTGGCGTCCGGGCGGGTCGACGCCGACCGGGTCGACAGCCGCACGTTCGCCCGCTACCTCGACGAGCCGGACCTACCCGACGTGGACCTGTTCTGGCGTACCTCCGGCGAGCAGCGGATCAGCAACTTCTTGCTGTGGCAGTCGGCGTACGCCGAGCTGGTGTTCAGCGACGTCGCCTGGCCCGATGTGGACCGCCGGCAGCTGTGGGCAGCCATCGAGGAGTACGCCCGACGCAGCCGCCGGTGGGGCTCGGCGTAGGGCGGTACAACGCCGCGCAGACACACCGCCGCCACGCTTCGTCGAATGGCGCCTTCCGGCCCGATGGCGTCGGCGTGTCGCCGTCGGAACGCGCCGAACGTTGGGACCACGACTTGTCGGGTCAGCGGCGAGGACGGTGTGATGGGCGCCATGCCGACCGAACACCGGTTGTATGGCGAGCTGGCGAGGTGGTGGCCGTTGATCTCGCCCGTCGAGGAGTACGCGGAGGAGGCGGCCTTCGCGGCGACGGTTCTCAACTCAGGATCGGGGCGGGTGCGCGAGGTCTTGGAGCTGGGCAGCGGTGGCGGGAGCAATGCCGTCTACTTGAAGGCGCAGTTCGCTCTGACCCTGATCGATCTCTCCGAGGACATGCTCGCGGTGTCGCGGCGGCTCAATCCCGAGTGCGCGCACCATCGCGCGGACATGCGCACGGTGCGGCTGGGGCGCACCTTTGATGCGGTGTTCGTTCACGACGCTGTGGACTACATGACCACCGAGGATGACCTCCGGCAAGCCATCGAGACCGCCTTCGTCCACTGCCGATCCGGCGGCGTTGCCGTCTTTGTACCGGACAACACCGCGGAGACCTTTGCGCCGAGCAGCCACCTAGGCGGCAGCGATGGCGCGAACGGTGAGGGGGTGCGCTTCTTGGGCTGGGAGTGGGACCCCGAACCTGCGGACTCCTGGACGCTCACCGAGTACGCGTTCCTGCTTCGTGACCCGGACGGCTCGGTTCGGGTCGTGCATGAGACGCACCGCCTCGGGGTGTTCGGTCGCGACGTCTGGCTGCGCCTTCTGTCCGACGCGGGCTTCGAACCGGCCATCATCCTCGAGGAAACCACCGAACACCGGTCACCACGTGAGCTGTTCATCGGCCGCCGACCAGCGGCTCTTTGAGCGCGTCAGCCGACCGGCGTGCTGCTGATGCCGTGCCCAGCCAGCTGTGCGCGTTGCCGCCCCAAGACCATGGCGGGGCGCCGCTCATTCCCTTTCCGCCGTAGCCTGGCCTGATGTCCACCTCGTACCTCGTGGGCCTCCTGGTCGCAGTCACTGTCCTCTTCGGTGCCCGACTCGCGTTCGCCGTCCTCCCGCTGCATAGATTCACGATGCGCGTCACGGTCACTGATGCGATTGTCTTCGCTGTCGGCGCGGTCGGGCTGGCATTGCACTGCGGCGCCATGTTCTTCTCTCGCATGGTTGAGCCCCTCCCCGGCGCCGACCCGGTGATCAACGACATCCGCGCACTCGGCACCGCGAGCATCATCTGGTACGTCGTGCCCGCCGTGCTGGTGCTGCTCGGGCTCCGCCGCCAGCACCCGGTTGCGCTGGTCATGATTGCGCTCGCGCTGGTAGCAGTAGGGATCACCATGTACGACGGTGGCTCACTGCGGGTGCACCTCGCCGCCATCTTCGTCTCGGTGCTGGTTCTGGCCGGTGTCGTCGCGCTGCTGGTGCTGCCGCCGTGGCAGCGCAGCCCTGCGGGAACACCAACTACACGTCATTGATAGAGGCAAAACGGGTGGCCCGCCGGATCAAGGAGGACCCGGACATTGTCCTGAGGCTGGTGTTCAGCGAGATCGGCACCCAACTCAAGCGCGTGGGCGACCGCGGCTTCCAGGTCGCTCACCTCGAAGTCAAGGTGCATCATCATCTGCTGGGAGCCGCCGGCAGCTGGCCACACCGGACGTACGTAGTCCGGGTTCGTCTGGATTGACAGGTACGCGACTCCCTCGGCCGGCCCCGTGGCCGCGCCTTCGGCGTCCTCGTCGGCGATTTTCCACCCGAGTAGGTCCGCGTAGAAGTGCGCCAGTGCCGGAGCGTCGGGTGCGTCCAGCACCACGCCCCACCAATCATGCCTGGACCAGCGGTCAAGATCTGGCGACTCATCGGCACGTCCGCGCATGCCCCGCATGGTGTCACGCCACAGCGTCACAAATGGTTAGGGGTTGCTGTTGTCCGAGCAGCACAAACCCCTTCACATTCAGGCGGTGTAGCTTTCTGCGCAGGGATGGGCGAACGCTCGGCCAGCTCTCACTCCGACTGGACGCGGCCCACTGTGTGCTGACTGGGCTATGCGTCCTTGACGCCCTCTCACTTGCGCTCATGGCAGTGTCGGTCGAGGTTGCAGCGTTCGCGGCGAGCCAGGCGGTCGCGCTCGGACGACCGGTTTGAGCCGGCCTTCGGCACGCCTGACGACAAGAAGCCGTCAGCCGCACGACTCGCACCGGCCGAAGATCTCCAGCGTGTGCGAGACATCGGCGAAGCCGTGGTCGGCAGCCACCCGGTCGGCCCAGCGTTCGACCGTGGGACCTTCGACCTCGACGGTACGGCCGCAGTCGCGGCATACCAGGTGATGGTGGTGCCCGGAGCTGCACCGTCGGTACAACGCCTCACCCTCGTCGGTGCGCAGCACGTCCACCTCGTCCGCGTCGGCCATCGCCTGCAGCGTGCGGTAAACCGTCGACAACCCGACAGCGTCCCCTCGTCGCTTGACGATCTCGTGGATCTCTTGGGCGCTGCAGAAGCCGGTGATATCGACCAGGGCGGCGCTCACCGCCCGGCGTTGCCTCGTGGTACGGGCGGAAACCGGCCGGTCAGTGCTCGTCATAGTGACTCCCGTGGGCAGCGTGGCGATGCCCGCCGTGGACGTAGTCGATGTGGTCGCCGTGTGACACCGCGACGTGCCCGCACCCTGGACCGTGCTCATGCGGATGGCTTTCGCTCAAGTCGTGTGTGTCGACCGGTGTCTCGTCCGGCTCGAACGGCTCGCTGCGGTGTCGGTGCCGAGAGACGAAGGCACCGAGGGCTGCTGCGACTACGAACCCGGCGAGCGCGATCAGGACGATCGTCGGGCCGGGCGCGGTGTCGACATGGAAGCTGGTGACGACACCGCTGACCGAGGCGCCGACGCCGATCGCCATCGCCAGCGCGAAGGTGCTGCGGAAGCTGCGCGTGACTTGCTGGGCGGTCGCGACCGGCACCACCATCAGTGCGCTGACCAACAGCAGACCCACAGTCCGCATCGACACGGTGACGGTGACCGCTGCCAGCACGGCGATCAACAGGCCGTACGCCCGTACCGGGACACCTGACACCTCGGCGTGCTCCTCGTCCTGGCAGACGGCGAACAGCTGCGGCGCGAGGCCGACCGCGAGAGTGAGCACCACGACCGCGAGGGCGACGACGATGCGCAGGTCGGAGTCGGAGACCGTGGTGATGGCGCCGAACAGGTAGGAGTTCAAGGTCGCGGCCGACTCACCGGCGAGTCCGGTGATGACCACGCCCCCGGCGATACCGCCATAGAAGAGCAGCGCGAGGGCGACGTCGCCGCTGGTCCGCCCGTAGGCCCGTAGCAGCTCGATGATCGCCGCGCCGAGTGCCGCCACGATGACAGCAGTCAGCAACGGGGCGCGTCCGGTCAGTAGTCCGAGTGCCACACCGGTCAAGGCGATGTGCCCGATGCCGTCCCCGAGCAACGCCAGCCGACGTTGGACCAGGTAGGTGCCGATCGCCGGCGCGGCCAGCCCGGTCAGCAAGGCGGCCAGCAACGCTCGGCGCATGAAGTCGTAGACGAGCAGCTCGACCATCAGCGCCACATCCCTTCGCCGTGCAGCCCACCGGCTCTTGTCGGCTGGCCGCTGTGAGGGTGGTCGTGAGCCAGCGACGCCGGTCCGGACGGCACTTCGGGTACCGGGCCGTCGAACTGGACTCGACCGCCCCGCAGCACCACCGCGCGATCCACCAGCGGCGCCAACGGCCCGAGTTCGTGCGCGACCAGCAGCACCGTGACGCCGTGCGCCACCAGCTCCTCCAGGACCCTCGCCAGCACCGCCTGCGTCCCCGCATCCACACCGGCCGTGGGCTCGTCCAGGACGAGCAGGTCCGCGCCACCCGCGAGGGCGCGGGCGATCAGCACGCGCTGTTGCTGTCCCCCGGACAGCCGCGCAACCGAGTCGCCGACTCGCTCGGTCAGGTCGACCTGACGCAGTGCCACGGCCACCGCATCGCGGTCGGACCGGGTCGACCATCCGGCGAGCCGCCGGTAGGCCAGCCGACCGGTCATGACCACCTCACCGACGGTGGCTGGTACGCCGGACGACGCGGTAGCCCGCTGGGGGACGTACCCGATACGCCGCCGGTCGCGCAGGGCGCCGACCGGGGTGCCGAAGACGGTGACCGTCCCGGAGACCAACGGCAGCAGGCCGACGCAGGCGCGTACCAGGGTCGACTTCCCAGAGCCGTTGGTGCCGAGCAGCGTGACGAACTCGCCCACGGCGACGCTGAGGTCGACCCGCCGGATCACGGGGCGGCCGGCGAGGGTGACGCTGACGTTGGCAGCGTCCAGCGCGAGAGCCGTCATGAGCAACCGTTCGCTTCCCGCAACGCCGCCAGGTTGTCGCGCATCAGAGTCAGGTACGTCTCGTCGGAGGACTCCTCGGTCAGTCCCTCGATGGGGTCGAGCGTGCGTACCCGCGCTCCGGTCTCGTCGGCGATCGTCTCGGCGACGGCCGGGCTCACGAGGGTCTCGGTGAAGATCGTGGTGACCCCCTCGCGCGTCACCGTGTCAGCGATCGCGGCCTGCTCGGCGGGGGAGGGCTCCAGAGTCGGGTCGAGCCCAGAGACCGAGACCATCTCCAGGTTGTAGCGCGAGGCGAGGTAGCCGAAGGCCGCGTGGCTGGTGACGAACGTCCTGCGGGCGCACTCGGCGAGGCCGGTGGTGTACGCGGCGTCCAGCTGTTCAAGCGCCTCGATCAGCCGCCGAGCATTGGCTCGGATCTCACCGACGTGCTCCGGAGTCAGGGACGCCACCCGGTCGGCGACCACCTCGGTGACCACGGCCATGCGCTGCGGATCGAGCCAGATGTGCGGGTCCAACGTGTCGGTGTTCGACACCGCGTTCTGCAGCGTCACGATCTCGGCGACGTCGATGACCTCACCGGTCGGCGCGATCTGCTCGAGACCGTCGTCGACCGCGGGCTGGAAGCCGCCCTCGACGATGATCAGGTCGGCGTCGGAGAGGTCGGCCAGCTGCTGCGGAGGCAGCTCGACGTCATGCGGCTCCACGCCCGGCGACGTCAGGTTGCGAACCTCGATGAAGTCCCGCCCGACCTGCTCGGCCACGAACGTGAACGGGTAGGCGGCGGCCACGACCTGCGGAACCGTCGAAGCCCCGCTGTTGGAGCAGCCGCCGAGACCGGCACCCACCGCCGTCACCCACAGCGCGGTTGCCGTCAGCCGGGCGAGCCGGATCTTCATGACAACGATTCTCATTCCCGAGGAGCGGGCTGTCAACCGCACTGGCGTGCCGTCGACCTAGGGTGAGCCCGGTGTTGGTCGTGACGCGGTATCGAGTCGAGGGGTCGGGCGGCGAGGTGTTCCGCCGCGATGCTGCCTCGGCTCTCGCAATCTTGTCCCATTGCACCGGCTACCTCGACGGAGTCATCGGGCGCAACGTTGACGATCCGGGGCTGTGGACGCTGACCACGCGATGGCGGGACGTGGGCTCGTACCGCCGGGCCCTGTCCAGCTATGACGGCAAGGTGAGCGCCGTACCGCTGCTGTCTCGGGCGATCCCCGAACCGAGTGCGTACGAGGTGCTCGAGACCTACTAACGTAGGGCGCTTACGAATCCGCTCACCGACACCCAGCCGGATGGAGAGATCGTGCCCGCCGATTCCGTGGACACCGTGGTCAGCCTGTGCAAGCGACGGGGATTCGTATACCCCTGCGGGGAGATCTACGGTGGCACCCGCTCCGCCTGGGACTACGGGCCGCTTGGCGTCGAGCTCAAGGAGAACGTCAAACGGGCGTGGTGGCGAGCCATGGTGACCGGTCGCGGCGACGTGGTCGGCCTGGACTCCTCGGTCATCCTGCCACCCCAGGTGTGGAAGGCATCGGGACACCTCGATGCGTTCGTCGACCCGCTGATCGAGTGCGAGTCGTGCCACAAGCGCTTCCGTGCCGATCACGTGCAAGAGGCGTACGCGGAGCGCAAGGGGCTCGACGACCCCGACAGTGTCGAGCTTGCCGACGTGCCTTGTCCGCACTGCGGGACGAAGAACGCCTGGTCCGAGCCACGCATGTTCAACGGCCTGCTCAAGACCTATCTCGGTCCGGTCGAATCCGACGAGGGGTTGCATTACCTGCGTCCGGAGACGGCCCAGGGCATCTTCACCAACTTCCTCAACGTCATGACGTCGGCGCGGCGCAAGCCGCCGTTCGGCATCGGACAGATCGGAAAGAGCTTCCGCAACGAGATCACGCCGGGAAACTTCATCTTCCGAACCCGCGAGTTCGAGCAGATGGAGATGGAGTACTTCGTCGAACCGGGAACTGACGAGGAGTGGCACGAGCACTGGATCGACGCGCGGATGCAGTGGTACGTGGATCTGGGTATAAACCCGGAGAATTTGCGACTGTACGAACATCCGGAGGAGAAACGCTCCCACTACTCAAAGCGCACCGTCGACATCGAGTACCGGTTCCGGTTCACCG
This sequence comes from Nocardioidaceae bacterium, assembly GCA_013696555.1. Lineage (GTDB taxonomy): Bacteria > Actinomycetota > Actinomycetes > Propionibacteriales > Nocardioidaceae > JACCYJ01. The sequence continues at coordinate 7,601 of JACCYJ010000269.1, forward strand.
GCTCCCAGTGGGGGGAGCTCGAGGGCATCGCCAACCGTGGGGACTTCGACCTGACCACGCATTCGCAGCATTCGGGTCAGGACCTGTCGTACTTCGACCAGGCCAAGGGCGAGCGTTGGGTGCCGTACGTCATCGAGCCAGCGGCGGGAGTGAACCGGTCCATGATGGCGTTCCTCATCGACGCCTACACCGAGGACGAGGCGCCGAACGCCAAGGGCGGGGTCGACAAGCGCGTCCTGCTCAAGCTGGCCCCTTGTCTTTCGCCGGTCAAGGTCGCGGTGCTGCCGTTGTCGCGCAACGCCGATCTGTCGCCCAAGGCGCGAGACCTCGCCACCGAGCTGCGCAAGTCGTGGAACGTCGACTTCGACGACGCCGGTGCCATCGGGCGTCGATACCGGCGCCAGGACGAGATCGGCACGCCGTACTGCGTGACCGTCGACTTCGACACCCTCGACGACGGTGCCGTGACTCTGCGGGAACGCGACAGCATGCAGCAGGAGCGAGTCGGTCTGGCCCAGGTCGCCTCTCATCTCGCGGCACGTTTGGTCGGTTGCTGAGTGTCGCTCCTCCTCCTGCTCGCTGTTGTGGTGGTGCTCGGGGTAACAGCGTGCAGCGATGACGAGGCCGAAACCTCACCACCGGCCACGCCGTCAGTGACCAGCCCGAGTGCGGATGTGCCTCGCGTCAACGTTCCGAAGGGCATCACGCTCACCGAAACCGGCACCATGCTGAAGGTAGGCGAGCCCGCTTGGGCCGCGTACGCCGACGCGAAGCAAGTGAGCGTGCTGAGGGTGACCGTGTCGAAGGTGGTCAAGGGGTCCACGCGGGATTTCCGGACCTTTGAGTTGTCGGCGAAGCAGCGAGCGTCGACGCCCTTTTACGTGTCAGCCACCGTGCGTAATGAGGGGCCGCGACCGCTGCCGCAGGCGGCCGTGCCGCTGTACGGCTTCGACTCTACCGACACCGCGTTCCCCGCAAACGCGTTGATCGGGTCGTTCGAGAGGTGCACGGCCGCGCCGTTGGCAGGTCGGTTCGAGCCCGGCGACGCGGTCAGGACGTGCCTGGTCTACCTGGTTCCGCCGAAGGCGACCCTCGAGACCATCCAGTTGCGTGTCACCCGCGATGCTGAGCCGATCTCCTGGCCGGTGCGCTGACGGCTGCCCGACAAGTCGGGAATGACGGCCGAGAAGGGGTCGGCGTCGGCGCAATGCCAGCCGGGGCTGGGACACTGGGGCCATGCCGGTCCCGATGACGCTGCGCCTCGGCGCACTCGAGGTGACGCCACCGGTGGTGCTCGCGCCGATGGCCGGGGTCACTAATGCGGCGTTCCGGCGGTTGTGTCGCGAGCAGGGCGCCGGCCTGTACGTGTGCGAGATGATCACCTCCCGCGGCATCGTCGAGGGCGACCGGACCAGCCTGTCGATGCTGGTCTTCGACGAGGCGGAGCAGATCCGGTCGGTGCAGTTGTACGGAATCGACCCGGTCTATATCGGCAAGGCCGTCGAGATCCTGTGTGGCGACTACGGAGTCCGCCATGTCGATCTCAATTTCGGCTGCCCGGTCGCCAAGGTGACTCGCAAGGGCGGGGGGGCGGCTTTGCCCTGGAAGCGCCGGCTACTGGGCGAGATCCTCACCGCAGCCGTGAGAGCGGCTCAGGCGTACGAGGTTCCGGTCACCATGAAGACGCGCATGGGCATCGACGAGACCCACCAGACTTTTCTGGACGCGGGCCGGGTTGCACAAGATGCCGGCTGCACGGCAATCGCATTGCACGCTCGTACCGCTGCTCAGCACTACTCGGGTGCTGCCAACTGGGATGCGATCGCCGCCCTGGTCGGGCACGTCAAAATCCCGGTGCTCGGCAACGGTGACATCTGGGAGGCGCAGGACGCCCTTCGGATGGTGGCGCAGACGGGATGCGCAGGTGTCGTGGTCGGGCGGGGTTGCCTCGGCCGGCCGTGGCTGTTTCGCGACTTGGCCGCTGCGTTCGCGGGTGAACAACGGCGTGAGCTGCCCAAGCTGGGTGAGGTTGCCGCGATGATGCGCCGGCACGCCGAGCTGCTCGCTTTGCACCAGGGCGAGCAGCGGGGTTGCGTTGAGTTCCGCAAGCACATCGCCTGGTACCTCAAGGGCTTCCGTGCCGGCGGCCAGGTGCGGGCCTCGTTGGCCATGGTGTCGACGTTGCGCGACCTTGATGCGCTGCTCGCCGACCTGGACCCAGACGAGCCGTACCCGGAGATCGTCTTGGGCACCCCGCGAGGGCGCCAGGGCAGTCCCCGCCGGGTCTGCCTTCCAGACGGCTGGCTGGACGACCAGCGGTACGCCAGCCTTGATCCCTCGGCGGAGCTGGCGATGTCCGGCGGCTAGTGCCCGCGATCGGGGAATGCTGCTCAGAGCCGCCGCAGGATCTTCTCCAGTCGCACCAGCTTGAAGTTCTGGTTGCCGGTCCCAGTCGAGCTGTTGTTGTCCTGGCAAATGAACATCCCCTCGGGGAACCGCTGGCCTAGGTTGCCCGCGTAGGCGGCGATGCCGTCGGTTCGCTCACAGCCGTCGACTTTGGCGCCTTCGACGACCCGGAAGGACCCTGCGTACGCGTTGGTCTTCCGGTCGTAGGCCGTGAAGTACGACCGCTGCGGATTCGACACGTTTTGCGCCGAGGCGATGAGGTAGCCGGTGCCCCTGCCGAGATCCACGAGCGTCACCCCTTCGACATCGGCTGCCAGGTGACCTTGTGCGCCCACCTTGTCGACCGACACCCGGCTGGTTCCCGCGCCGAAGTCGGCGCCGTAGCGCCAGAGGCCGACGTCTTCTTGCGCGACGTAAAGCTCACCGCTGACATCGTCGACGACGCAGCCCTCAGCCTCCGAGCCGACGAAGAACTCCCGGCGAAGGATTCCCTCGAGCAGTCCGTCGGTGTCCTTGTCAACGATCTGGAACTGACGTACGCGCCCCGATCGGGCGACGACGAATGCCGACAACTGGCCGGCCTGACTGTGGTAGAGACACAGTCCTTCCCCGCCGCCGGTCGTTATCGAGCCGGAGCCGTCGGTTACCGATCGCAGCATCCGGGTCGAGTTGGTCACCGTGAACACCCGCAGGCCACCATTGACCGCTGCCACGACGTCGCGGGTGCGTCCGGCTATTGTCACCTGCTGACGAACGTCGCTATTACCCCAGAACGATTTGGCGGTGGTGATCTGCTGCCGCACCGAGCCGTCGAGGTTGTAGACCCGCAAGGCCCCTTGCTTGTCGTTGCCGATGATCAATGAGGCAGCAGGGTTGGTGCTGTGGACCCACAGCGTGGGGTCGTCGGCGGCGTCACCGCTGTGGCCGACCGGTTTGGTCTCGCCGTCGGCGGTGATCAGCGCAGGTGTTTCTTCAGCGGCGCCCACCGGTGGAGCCACGCTCGTTGTCAGGCCGATGCTGAGGCAGGCCAGGATCGTCCGTGTCCGTAGTCGCATCATGGAACCCAGCAGACCCGACACGTCTGGACCAGGCGCAACCGGACACCGACATCGACACGACATCTGAGCGAACGAACACGCGAGGACCCAAGCGCCGTACCCACGGACTAGCCTCCACGGTGATGACCTCTGTCTCCGCCATCCCGGGGTACGACTCCCGAGACGTCGTCCGGTCGGCTCCCGAGCCGGCGAAGCGAAGTGCCCGTACTCCGTTCGAGCGCGATCGGGCACGGGTGGTGCACAGCGCGTCGTTTCGCCGCCTGTCGGCCAAGACGCAGGTGGTAGGGCCCGGCACCGATGACTTCGTCCGCAACCGACTGACGCACTCCCTGGAAGTAGCGCAGGTGGCGCGCGAGCTCGGCAAGGCGTTCGGGTGCGACGCCGACGTCGTGGAGGCAGCCGCGTTGGCGCACGACCTCGGCCATCCCCCTTTCGGGCACAACGGTGAACGTGCCCTGCACGACGTAGCCGCGGACATCGGTGGCTTCGAAGGCAACGCGCAGACCTTGCGCATCCTCACCCGGCTGGAGGCGAAGTCGTTTGCCTCCCACGGCACGGAGCCGCCGGCGAGCGTGGGTCTGAACCTGACGCGAGCTGTGCTGGACGCCTGCATCAAGTACCCGTGGCCGTTGGGCGATGGATCGCCGCCGCAGGCGCCCAAGTTCGGCGTCTACTCCGACGACCTAGCGATCTTTGCCTGGATCCGGGATGGCGCGCCGCCGACGCAACGGTGCATGGAGGCCCAGGTCATGGACTTCGCCGACGACGTCGCCTACTCCGTCCACGATGTCGAGGATGCGGTCGTCGCGGGTCAGCTCGATCTGCACGGCCTCCTTGCGGGCACCGACATCGACGGTGTGTGGGCGGCTGTGCACGACTGGTACCTGCCCGGGGTCGACGACGCATTGCTCGACGGAGCGCTGCAGCGGCTGGCGGCGCTACCCGAGTGGCCCCAACGCCCGTACGACGGGACCCGAGCGGGACAGGCGCAGCTCAAAGGGCTCACCAGCGCGCTCATTGGCCGGTTCTGCAACGCCGTGGACGATGCCACCCGGCTGCTGCATGGCGACGGACAGCTGACCCGGTACGCAGCGCACCTGGCGCTGCCGGACGGCGTACTCACCGAGATTGCGGTGCTCAAGGGGATCGCCGCCCACTTCGTGATGCGCATCGAGGAGCGGATGTTGCTGCTGGAAGACCAGCGCTTGCTGCTGGCGGAGCTGGTTTCGGCCTTGGCTTCGATGGCTCCGCAAGAGTTGGAACCGGTCTTCCAGGAGGATTACAGGGCCGCAACGGACGACGCCGCCCGGTTGCGTGTGGTCATCGACCAGGTCGCCTCGCTGACCGATGCCTCCGCGGTCGCCTGGCACAACCGGTTTTGCTCGGGTTGAGCACTTGTGGACAACGTTCGACCGTTCCCCGGCGCTGCGTAGACTCGCCGATCATGCCCGGCCGGATCCGTGAGGACGACATTGCAGCGGTCCGTGAGCGGGCCCGGATCGACGAGGTCGTCGCGCAGCACGTGACCCTGCGCCCTTCCGGGAGCGGCTCGCTCAAGGGTCTCTGCCCGTTCCACGACGAGAAGTCGCCGTCGTTCAACGTGACTCCGAGCCGGGGGGCGTACTTCTGCTTCGGCTGCCAGGCCGGCGGTGACGTGTTCACGTTCCTGCAGCAGATCGAGGGGTTGTCGTTCGCCGAGGCTGTCGAGCGGCTCGCGGGACGCTACGGGGTTGACCTGCGGTACGCCGAGGGAAGCGCCGGTCCCCCTCGCGAACGAGGACAGCGGAGCCGGCTTGCCGAGGCCAACCGCCTCGCGGCCGAATTTTACGCCTCCGCGTTGGCCGACTTGCCCGAAGCAACGACGGGTCGCCAGTTCCTGAGCGAGCGTGAACTCGACAAGGACGCCGCGGAGCGGTTCGGTGTCGGGTTCGCCCCACGGAGCGGTGACGCGATCCTCAGCCACCTGCGGCAAAAGGGCTTTCGCGATGACGAGCTTGTCACCGCCGGGCTGGTCGCCACTGGCAACCGCGGTGCGTATGACCGATTCCGGGGCCGGCTGCTGTGGCCGATCCGGGAGCTGTCCGGCGACGTCGTGGGCTTTGGTGCCCGCCGACTGTTCGAAGACGACCGGATCGAGGCCAAGTACCTCAACACCCCGGAAACCCCCTTGTACAAGAAGAGCCAGGTGCTCTACGGCGTCGACCTGGCTCGGCGGGCCATTTCGAGCAGCTCACGGGCGGTGGTCGTGGAGGGGTACACCGACGTGATGGCCTGCCACGAGGCGGGAGTCGAGACGGCGGTGGCGACCTGCGGCACCGCCTTCGGGGACGACCACGTCCGAATGCTGCGTCGCCTGCTGCTCGATCATGACGAGTTCCGCGGCGAGGTGATCTTCACCTTCGACGGTGACGACGCCGGTCAGCGAGCGGCGATGCGCGCGTTCGACGGTGACTCGCAGTTCGTCGCCCAGACCTATGTCGCAGTGGAGCCAGACGGCATGGATCCGTGCGACCTGCGGGTGGCCAAAGGGGATGCCGCGGTGCGTGAGCTCATCGCCCGGCGGGTGCCGCTGTACCGCTTCGTGCTGCGCAACATCATCGGGCGCTACGACCTCGACCGCGCCGACCAGCGGGTCAATGCGGTGCGTGACGGTGCCCGCCTGGTTGCCAGCGTGCGGGATCGGTCTAAGGTCGACGCGTTCGCCCGGGAACTCTCGGGCATGGTCGGGATCGACGTCGATGAGGTGCGCACCGAGGTTCGCCGGGCCTCAACCACCCGACCGGGGCGACAACCGCCCCAGGAGGCAACACCCAGCGGTGAGGGCGCGGTCGAGACGCCGAGCGTGCCCAACGTACGAGAGCCTCGGTACGCCGACGAGTGGGAGGCGATCAAAGCGCTTGTGCAGTACCCGTATCTAACCGCCGAGGTCCACGGCATCGACTCCGGTGACTTCACCCATCCGACGCTGGCTGCGTTGTGGTCGGCCATCGTGTCCGAGCCGCTGCCCACCGGTGCGGATCCGGCCTGGATGGGGCGGGTGGCCGAGCGGGTGCGTGACCCGCTGGGTCGGCGCATGGTCGCGGCGCTGGCGGTGGAGCCACTGCGTACCGTCACCAGCCCAGACACCCGACTCGTGTCCGCGCTCTTGGCCCGCGTGCAGGAACTGACCACGTCACGGCGAATCGAGACACTCAAGTCCCGGCTGCAGCGAACCAACCCGATTGAGCAGGCCACGGACTACAACCGCATGTTTGGCGAGCTGGTGGCACTCGAGAAGCAGCGGCGAGCACTGCGCGATCGTGCCATCGGCGGCGGACTCGGCTAATCGGCACGCTGCAGCTTCCACAGATACGCACACGGTGACCCCCCGCCTGCTCCGGCGTGAGCACAATGCAGCCGAGAGGAGGCGGTCATGGGCAAGCGCGACGTCATCGAGCCACTCATCGAGGCGACGCGCCGGAGCTCCCATGACCACATCGACGGCTACCTCCAGGAGATCGCCGTGGTGCCGTTGTTGACGGCGGAGGAAGAGGTCAGGCTGGCGTTCGAGATCGAGGCCGGAGTGCTGGCAGCGGAGCGGCTCGATGCTGGTTGCAGCGACACCCAGCTCGCCGAGGAGCTGCAGCTGCTCGGCGTCATTGGGCATCACGCCCGCACCCAGATGGTGCAGGCCAATCTGCGTCTGGTGGTGGCGGTAGCGCGCCGATTCAGATCACGGGGTGTTCCACTGATCGACTTGATCCAGGAGGGCAATCTGGGGCTGCTGCGGGCCGTTGAGAAGTTCGACTACCGGCGCGGGTGCAAGTTCTCTACGTACGCGGTGTGGTGGATCCGGCAGGCCATCACCCGCGGGATCGCCGAGGCGGCGCGCAACATTCGGCTCCCGGTGCAGGTGATGGCCCGGCTCAATCTGTGCATGGGGGTCCGCCATGACCTCTTACACCGGCTCGGGAGACCGGCTACCAATGCCGAAGTGGCGCAGGCCTGCGGGCTGGACGTCGACGTCGTGACCCACCTGCTGCGCCTCGACAACGAGCCGGTCTCGCTCGATACCGCGCTAGCCAAGCACGGCGAGATCGCGGACACGGTTGTCGACCCCGACGCGACCGACCCCAGCGACAGTGCGGCGGATGCGGTCATGGAGCAACGTCTTCGGGACGCCTTGTGGTGCCTCGACGAGCTCGAGCGGGAGATCGTCGCCCGACGATATGGTTTCGCTGGTGCCGCGCGCGGAGCACAGGCGGTCGCCACCGAGCTCAACTTGAGCCGAGACCGGGTTCGCTACATCGAGACCCAGGCGTTACGGAAGCTTCGTACAACTCCGGCCGCCGCGACCCTGCGCGACTACTGGTGCGCGTGAGTGATGATGGCGCCATGCCCTGGCCCACAAGGCGCCCGACCGTGCCCCCGCAGGTGGTGGGCCAATTGGAGCTAACGGCGGGGGAGCGGGTGCTGAGTGCGGTGGCCGACCGAGGCGGTCGCTGGCACGTTGCCACCGACCGAGCGTTCCATGTGGGCGTCGATGATGGCTGGCAGCGGATCCCGTGGCAGCGGGTGGATCGAGCAAGCTGGGACCGCGACGCCGACCTCCTCGCCGTCATCGAGGTCGCGGACTTCGGACAACCTCAGCCGCGATTCGACCTCGACCTCGCGGAGCCCGGTCGCTTTCTGGAGGTGGTAAGGGAACGCGTCACGGCCAGCGTCTTGCTGAGCCGACATGTGTCGGTGAAGGGAAGCCGAGGGCTCAAGGTGGTGGCTCGCCGGCCACCCGCCGGGGACGGTGAGCTGGACTGGTCGTTCTGGCTCGACGTGGGCCTCGACCCCGCCGACCCTCTTGTGCGTGAAGCCGCCGAGCGTGGGCTGAGCGAGGCCAGGGCCGAGCTGGGCCTGTAGAGGTTTCGCGGAACACCGGAGCGGCTTGCTAATCTGAGGCGGCCGCTCGCGCCAGCGAGCGCGGTCCCGCGTAGCTCAATTGGCAGAGCGTCCGGCTGTTAACCGGCAGGTTACTGGTTCGAGTCCAGTCGCGGGAGCACACATCACCGCAGGTCAGAGGCGGTTTCTGGCCCGGTCCAATGGCTGTCGTGCAACAAGGAACTAGTCAGGTGCGCTTGTGGGACGCGCGGCGATTACTGTCACCCTCGCCGCGGCAGCGTGCAGGTCTACATGGACTGGCAGGTTCGGGTCAGTGCAGGATGCGGTCTACGACGCCCTTCTTGACTTCGCTGTACCGCTGCTGCTCACCGGCGAAGGCGCTGATGACCTCCAGGGCACCGGTAAGAGCAGGAATGGCCCACTGCAGCATGTTCAGTTGTTGTTGTGCCTTGGCAACGTCATCTGGAGTTGAGCTGATGGGTGTGGTTCCGGTCGCCGCGGGGACGTCGCGGTGTTGTGAGACCTTCTTGCCCAGCACCCGGCTATAAGCCGTAGCACCGAGTGCGGCGGCGGTGAGCGTCGTCTTCGCCACGACCATCCCAGCCACGCCACGCTGCGCCCTCATCCGGTCGCTGTTGGCGCCGAGTTGACCGATGCTGCCGATCAGATGAGCACCAATCGCGGCGGCGTTGACCGGCGTCCAACGATCCCAGCCCTTGTTCGCGACGCTACCGGTACTAGACGCATCACCCGCCTCAGCGGCGGCAGGGTTCAAGGCGATGGCGTTGGCCAATGTGCCGCCGAACCAGGCGGCTAGGCCAACATCGTGCAGGGAGCGAGAGAGCGTATTACGAGCCACAGGTAGGGCCTCCGGGTTTCAAGTTGGGCGATAGTACGACCAAGCGGTGTACCCCGAGGATGGACGTGCCAATCCCGTCTTAATGGGCCTCATCGACAACGCCCCGGCTTAGAGTCGAAACCTTGGGGAGAGTGAGGTTGCCTGACCCGCGCTCGCCGGTGAGACGCTGCTGCAAACCGACCCGCCGTGGACACCCAGGGCACAGTGGCCCGGTGCACAACGCAGTTGAGTTCGTGGTCACCGTCGCCGTCATCGGCATCCCCCGGCAGGTGGTCGCGCGGCGGGTGCCGGTCGGCGCGGTGGCGTCGGTGGAGCGGGAGGATGGGGCGGTGTGGCGCGGAAAGGAGGAGTCTGACAGCGGGCAACCTTTCCGGTCCTCCAGCGCGTAGGGATGCTCATGACCGA
>JACCYJ010000019.1 GCA_013696555.1 Nocardioidaceae bacterium
GCGGTAGGGACCGGGGGGCCGTGCCCGCCAGGAACCTCTGCCCGGGGCAGTCTTGGCTTCGTCGTCAGACCTGTGTAGCGGCGAACCGGGGGCCGTGCCTCGAGAGGCATCGACGAGCTCAACAACCGGGGTGCTTGGCCGGTGAGCGTCCCTCGGCACACCAGCGGCATCTGGCACGTATCTGGCACGGCCCGGTTTTTATCACCAGGGATAAGCCTCTGACCTGCGGGTCTGGTTGTGGGCGATACTGGGTTTGAACCAGTGACCTCTTCCGTGTCAAGGAAGCGCGCTACCACTGCGCCAATCGCCCGAGTCCCTGCGGACCGGTGGTGGGACCGAGGTGGAGACGGGATTCGAACCCGTGTACACGGCTTTGCAGGCCGTTGCCTAAGCCTCTCGGCCACTCCACCAGGACAGGCCTGCGTGACCCGCTCCGAGCGGACGACGGGATTCGAACCCGCGACCCTCACCTTGGCAAGGTGATGCTCTACCAGCTGAGCCACGTCCGCCTGCCGCCTGTGAGCTCAGGCGCCACCAAACCCTAGCTGATCGGGGATCGGCCACCAACTTGTCCGGCCCTGCCGACCGGCTCTCCTCCCCGCGGTCGGGGTAGCGTGTCGGGCATGCGCGCTTGGCTCAACGGACGGATGCTCGATGATGCCGGTGAGGCAGCGCTCAGTGTGCTGGATCATGGCCTCACGGTCGGCGACGGAGTCTTCGAGACGGTCAAGGCTGTCGATGGTCAACCCTTCGCGCTGACTCGTCACCTCAACCGGCTGGCCACATCGGCGCAGGGTCTCGGACTGCCCGCGCCGGACGAGGCGCGAGTCCGCGAGGCCGTCGCGACCGTTCTTGACGGGATCTCCTCGGAGACGGGAAGAGTTCGCATCACGGTGACCGGGGGGCCAGGTCCGCTCGGCTCCGAGCGAGGTGACGTGGAGCCCACGTTGCTCGTGATGGCGACCGGAGAGTACCGCTGGGAGGAGACGACGGCCATTGCGACGGTGCCGTGGCCACGCAATGAGCGCGGAGCTCTCACCGGCTTGAAGACCACGTCGTACGCCGAGAACGTCGTCGCCCTGGCGTACGCAAAGCGTGCCGGGGCTAGTGAGGCGATCTTCGCCAACACCCAGGGCCTGCTGTGCGAGGGCACCGGCTCGAACATCTTCTACGTCATCGACGGGGCGCTGGTCACGCCGACGCTCGAGTCGGGATGTCTCGCCGGAGTGACTCGCGCTCTGGTGCTGGATTGGTGTGGCGCATCCGAACAAGACGCACCCATGGACGTCTTGCTGCGCGCCGACGAGATCTTCTTGGCCTCCACGACCCGCGATGTCCAACCGGTACGCCGCTGCGATGAGCGCGACATCGTTGCGCCCGGTCCGGTGACCGCCAAGGCGCAGCAGATCTGGGCCGAACGCAGCGCGGCCGATCTCGACCCATGATCGGCCGGCGGCCTGAAGTCAGGCTGCGGCGTCGTCGTGCAGCAGGCGCGACAGCATCGCGTCCATGTCGATGCGCTCCGGCTCTTCTCCGACCGGGACCACCTGATGGGTCATCTGGAGGAACGAGATGATGCCCGCCGACCGCGTTCGCAGCATTGCGCTGCCGTGGGGTGAGCAGAGCTCGACGTAGACCGTCGCATGACCCTCGTCATCCAACCCAGGATGGATTTCGATATCGCCCTCACCGACGGGCTTGTACACGCCGCACCGCAGGAGCGACCTGGCGAACGTCCAGGCCACGGACTTCTCGCCCAGGGTGAAGTGGGCCGTGACGGCGAACGGGTCGCTCGAATCGTACGACAATTGGCAGGTGACCGGGGAAGGTGGCGCGTCTGCCGACAGGATCTCGAACCTGGCCGGGCAAACGACGCGACGGGGCGACTCGTCCATCGTGACCTTTCCGAGCGCGAACGCTCGTGACCTCATTGCCCCTCGGAGCCACTGTTACCCGCGTCTCTCGGCGGTAAAACCTGGCTCTCTTGCACCGTCGGAGCGCCGGACGGGGATAAGGTACGAGTGTCTCGGGCGATTGGCGCAGTGGTAGCGCGCTTCGTTCACACCGAAGAGGTCACTGGTTCGAACCCAGTATCGCCCACTCGCATCAC
>JACCYJ010000029.1 GCA_013696555.1 Nocardioidaceae bacterium
TCGCCCCCGAGGACCAGGTCATCCGCGCCCTCGCGCACCGCGGGGTGGCCGACCACGGCATCGAGCTGACCCTCGAGTCGCTGATCCCCGAAGTGACTATCACCGCTGACGGGGTCTACTGGCACCCAGTCAGCGCCGACCACGACGACCAGCTGGTATCCCGGGAGATCTTCCCGCTGCAGGACGCCATAACCGAAGTACGGCGGCGCTTCACCGAGCTGCGTGCTCGTTCCACCGCCGCCGCACAGTGGTTCCCCTGCGCCTGAAATCGCACCGAGGGAGTCTCTGTTTGCAGGGCGTCGCCGCTGCATTCATCGCTCGGCGGACTGCGGTGGCCGGGATCGGCGTATCGCCGACCACATGGCGCCAAACGACGCGCGCGGGGCTGTCGGACGGGGATCGTCAGCTAGCGAAGGTGCTCAGCCGGAGCGGGTGACGACGAGGTCGCACAGGGCGCTCAGCGCATCTCGGGCGGCGATGTCGGGCAGCTGGCGCAGGTACGCCCGCGCCTCATCCGCCCGTCCGGCGACGAACGCCCGGGCCGAGTCGACGGCGACGTGGTTGCGCAGCAGCGACAGTGCCTGCGCGTGCAGCGCCTCGTCGCTGAGGTCGGCGCGCAGCAGCTGCTGCAGTTGGGCGTCGGCAGGGTCGCTCGATTGCAAGGCGAACAAAGCAGGAAGCGTCGGGATGCCCTCCCGCAGATCGGTCCCGGGCGTCTTGCCCGACTCGCCGGTGTCACTGGTGACGTCGATGATGTCGTCAGCCAGTTGGAACGCGGTGCCGATCCGCTCCCCGAACCCGAACAACGCCTCCTGCGTCGCCTCCGGAGCCCCCGACAGCTTTGCCCCGAACAACGCCGAGGTCGCGATCAGCGACCCCGTCTTGTCAGCCACCACGGACAAGTAGTGCTCGAGCGGGTCATCGCCGAGACGGACACCGAGCGTCTCACGGATCTGTCCCTGGACCAGCCGCAGGAACGTCCGAGCCTGGATGCGTACCGCCTCGGGTCCGAGATCGGCCACGATGTCCGATGCGCGGGCGAACAACCAGTCACCGGTGAGAATTGCCACCGAGTTGTCCCAGCGCGCATTCGCGCTCAGCGCGCCGCGGCGCAGCTCGGCCTCGTCCATCACGTCGTCGTGGTGGAGGGTGGCGACGTGGGTCAGCTCGACAACGAGCGCCGCCGGGACGACGCCTGGTGCTTCGGCATCGCCGAACTCGGCCCCGAGCAGGACCAGCAGGGGGCGAAACCGCTTGCCCCCGGCCTCCAGCAGGTGGCGAGCCGCCTCGGTGATGAAAGGCGCCTCGCTGTCGGCCGCCGCCACCAGACCCTTCTCGACCTCGTGCAGCCGACGTCCCAGCCGATCCTCGAGCTCTGGATCAACCGGTGCAATGTCTAGCGCATTGACCGACATCAGCGGACGAAGGATCCGGCCTCTTGTGCCAGGTCGAGCACCGGCCCCGGGACCACGCCGAGCACCACAGTCGCGGCAACCGTCACTGCCACCGCGATGCCCGTCAACGCACTGGGCACAGCGACTGTCGGTCCCTCACCCACCGGGTCGGAGAAGAACATCAACACGATGACCCGGACGTAGAAGAAGGCGGCGACGACACTCATCACAACGGCCACGACGACCAACGGCCAGGCGCCTCCTGACCAGGCGGCGCTGAAGACCGACCACTTGCCGATGAAGCCACTGGTCATCGGGATCCCGGCGAATGCGAGCAGGAAGAACGCGAACACGCCGGCGAGCAACGGTGACCGCTTACCGAGTCCGGCCCAGCGGGACAGATGGGTGGCCTCACCACCGGCGTCCCGGACCATGGTCACGATCGCGAACGCACCCACCGTCGCGAAACCGTAGGCAGTGAGGTAAAACAAGATGCTCTGCAGGCTGGTGATGCCGGTGTAGCCGGACGAGCCCTCGAAGACGCCGGCGAAGCCCACCAGCAGGAAGCCGGCGTGCGCGATCGAGGAGTACGCCAGCATCCGTTTGATGTCGGTCTGGGTCAGCGCGACGACCGAGCCGACTACCATCGTGATGATGGCGACGATCCACATCATCGGTCGCCAGTCCCACTGGGCACCGCCGAAACCCACGAAGAACACCCGCAGCAGCGCACCGAACGCGGCGATCTTCGTGCAGGAAGCCATGAACGCTGTCACCGCCGTCGGGGCACCTTGGTAGACGTCGGGAGTCCACGCGTGGAACGGCGCCGCGCTGACCTTGAACAGCAGGCCGACGGCCATCAGGCCCATGCCGGCGAGAAGGAGGTTCTGGCCCCCGACCCGGTCGGTGACGGCCCGGTCGATCCCAGCCAACGTGAAGGTCCCGGCGTACCCGTAGACGAGCGCGATGCCGTAGAGGAAGAACGCCGACGAGAACGCCCCGAGAAGGAAGTACTTGACTGCGGCCTCCTGGCTGATCAGGCGGCGGCGACGGGCCAAGCCGCACAGCAGGTACAACGGCAGGCTCAGCACCTCCAGGGCGACGAACATGGTCAGCAGGTCGTTCGCCGCTGGGAACAACATCATCCCGCCGACCGCGAACATCGCCAGCGGGAAGATCTCGGTGTGCTCGATGCCGCGGGTCGATGCCTGCCGCTCGGCCTCGGTGCCGGGCAGGGCGGCAGCCTGGCCCGCGAACGCGGTGATCCCGCCCTCCAGCCGGCGCTCGGCAAACAGCAGGACGCTGAGGATGGAGAGTGCGAGCAGCACGCCCCAGATGAAGACCGTCGGACCGTCGATGCTGACAGCACCCTCAGCGGCCACCAGCCCTCGTGCCGTCAGGTCCCCGGCAGCCACGTCGAGGTCGGCGGCCACCAGAATCGTCCCGGCAAGCGCGCCACCGAGCCCGAGTACGGCGAGCACCACTTGCACGAGGTAGCGACGATCCCGCGGGAGGAAGGCCTCGACCAGCACCCCGACCGCTGCCACACCGAAGACGATCAGCAGCGGATACAGCCTCGAGTACTCGATAACGGGCGAGGTGAACTCCGGTTGCATCGGCAGCGTCACGGCGCCTCCTCATCGAGCGCCGAGACGGGGACATCGGGTTCGGGGTCGGTAACCCCGACGTAGACCAAGGTTTCGGAGACAGTGGGTTCGATGACGTCCAGCAGCGGCCGAGGGAAGAAGCCGAGAGCAAGGATGAGGACCGCCAGTGGAGCGAGTGCCCCGACCTCACGCAGGTTGAGGTCGCGGATACCGGCATTGTCGGGCCGCAGCGGCCCGGTCATCGTGCGCTGATACATCAACAGGATGTAGAGAGCGGCCAAGACGATGCCCAGGGTCGCGACGACGGCAGCCGGCACCGAGTGGGTGAAAGTGCCGGCCAGCACCAGGAACTCGCTGACGAACGTCGACAGGCCGGGCAATGACAGGCTGGACAACCCCGCCAGCAGGAACAGACCGGCGAGCACAGGCGCGATCTTCTGTACGCCGCCGTAGTCGCTGATCATCTTCGACCCGTGCCGGCTGACCAGGAAGCCGGTGACCAGGAACAGCGCCGCCGTTGAGATCCCGTGGTTGAACATGTAGAGCGTCGACCCGGACGCCGACGTGGTGGTGAAGGCGAAGATGCCCATCACGATGAAGCCGAAGTGGGACACCGAGGTGTAGGCGATGAGCCGGCGGATGTCGTTCTGCCCGACCGCGAGCAGCGCACCGTAGATGACACTGAACACCGCGAGTGCAATGACGACCGGGCTGGCCCACTGGGACGCCTCCGGGAACAGCTGGAGACAGAACCGGATCATGCCGAAGGTCCCGATCTTGTCGAGGACGCTGACCAGCAGCACCGATGTCCCCGGCGTCGCCTCGCTGGCAGCGTCCGGAAGCCAGGTATGCACCGGCCACATGGGCGCCTTGATCGCGAACGCGATGAAGAAGCCGAGGAACAGCCACCGCCCGGTCGACTCGCTGATCGGTATCTCGCGCAGCTCGGACAGCAGGTACGTGGGCTCACCGACGCGAGCCGACACGACGTACAACCCGACGACCGAGGCGAGCATCAGCAGGCCGCCCAGCAGCGAGTAGAGCAGGAATTTCACCGCAGCGTATGAACGCTGCGAACCGCCGTAGCCACCGATCAGGAAGTAGATAGGAATGAGGGTGGCCTCGAACAGCACGTAGAAAAGGAACACGTCGGTAGCGGCGAACACCCCGACGGCGAGGCCCTCCAGGCCCAGCATCCAGGCGAAGAAGGTGTTCACGCTCCAGCGCCCGCCCTCACCGTCATGCCACGACGCGAGCATGACCACCGGGGTCAGTAGCGTCGTGAGCAGGATGAGGGTGAGACCGATGCCATCGACTCCCAGCGCATAGTGGGCACCGAACACCGAGATCCAGTCGTGCTCCTCACTGAACTGGAATCCGGCGCCAGGCTCGTAACGGGCAGCCACGACGCCGGCCAGGGCGAGGGTCAGCACCGAGATGCCGAGCGCCATCGGCTTGACCACGGACCGGCCCCGCCGCGGCAGCAGGAGAACGACGACCGCGCCGACCAGTGGCGTCGCGGCCAGCACCGTCAGCTCCGGGAACGAGCTCATGTGAGGTTCACCGCCAGCATCGTCAGCACCAGCAGCAAGGCTCCGCCGAGCATGGCCAAGGCGTACGACCGCACGAAGCCGGTCTGGAAGCGCCGGAGCCGACCAGACGTGCCGCCGACCAGGGCGGCGATGCCGTTGACGGCGCCGTCGACGCCCCGATTGTCGAAGTAGACCAGCGACCGGGTCAGATACTGCCCGGGGCGCATGAAGACGCCTTCGTTGAGCGCGTCACCGTACAGGTCGGCGCGCGCGGCCCGGGTGACGGGCGACCCGGCCGGGGCGGCGCGTGGCACGCGCTTCCCGAACAGGAACCATGCCAGGCCGGCTCCGGCAGCGACGACGACGAGCACCGCCAGCGTCAGCACCCACGGCTGCACGCCTTCCTCGTGTGCTGCCTCGACACCGACCACCGGCTCCAGCCAGTCGACGATCCAGTCGTTGAGGAGCAGCATGCCGCCGACGACGCTGCCCGCTGCCAGGACCATAAGCGGGATCGTCATCACCCGCGGCGACTCGTGCGGATGCACGCCGTCGCTCCAACGCCGTTCGCCGAAGAACGTCATCAGCATCAGCCGCGTCATGTAGAAGGCGGTGATGCCGGCGCCCAGCATCGCCCCGAGCCCCACAACGGCGTTGTCGGCGAACGCCGCCTCGATGATCTTGTCCTTGCTCCAGAAGCCCGCGAAGCCGGGGAACCCGATGATCGCGAGATAACCCATGGCGAACGTGAGAAACGTGATCGGCATGATCGAGCGCAGCCCGCCGTAGTGCCGCATGTTGACGTCGTCGTCCACGGCGTGCATGACCGAACCGGCCCCGAGGAACATGTTGGCCTTGAAGAACCCGTGCGTGAGGAGGTGGAAGATGGCGAACGCGTAGCCGGCCGGCCCGATCCCCGCGGCCAGCATCATGTAGCCGATCTGGCTCATGGTGGAGCCGGCCAGCACCTTCTTGATGTCGTCCTTGGCGCACCCGATCATGGCACCCACCAGCAGCGTGACCAGGCCGACGATGACCACCGCCGTCGATGCCACCGCAGTGGTCTCATAGATGAAGCTGGACCGCACCACGAGGTAGACGCCGGCGGTAACCATCGTTGCGGCGTGGATGAGTGCCGACACCGGCGTGGGACCCTCCATCGCGTCCAGCAACCAGCTCTGCAGCGGGACCTGCGC
>JACCYJ010000061.1 GCA_013696555.1 Nocardioidaceae bacterium
GAGCCAGATGGCCGTCGAGTGCAGCACACCCGGCAGGTTCGTGGTCGGGCATCCGTTCAACCCGCCGTACCTCGTCCCACTCGTCGAGGTCGTCGGGGGAGTGGCCACCGATCCCGACGTCGTCACCTGGGCACGGGAGTTCTACACCCTTGTGGGCAAGGTCTGCCTGGTAATGGACTCCGAGGTGCCGGGTTTCGTCGGGAACCGGTTGCAGGAGGCTCTGTGGCGCGAGGCACTGCATATGATCGATTCCGGCCAGGCGACCGTGCAGCAGGTGGACGACTCGATCGTCCACGGCCCCGGGCTTCGTTGGGCGCTGATGGGTCCGATTCTCACCTTTCACCTGGCCGGTGGGCCCGGAGGCATGGCGCATATGCTGGCCCATTTCGGCCCGGCCCTGCTCGAGCCCTGGACCAGGCTCGACGCGCCGGAGCTGACGCCCGCGCTGCGGGACCGATTGGTGGCGGGTGCGGAGGAGGAAGCAGCGGGACGGACGGTGACCCAGCTGGAACAACAGCGCGACGCGTTCCTCGTCGATCTCCTGCTTCTGCTAGACAGACATCGCTTGCCGACTCCTCCGCGTCATGGGTGAGTCCGTGTCGGCCCCGTTCTCGACGTATCGGTCGAAGGTGCGACGCGAGTGGCTCGACTACAACGGACACATGCACGATGCGAGCTACGGCATCGTTCTCAGCGACGCAAACGAGGAGCTGTTCGCCGGACTCGGGCTGAGCGCTGACTACCGGGAGGCCACCGGTGCCTCCCTCTACACCGTCGAGAGCCACATCCGCTATCTCGCCGAGTGCGCTTTGGGGGAAGCCTTGACAGCTTCTACAATTCTCGTCTCCGCCGATGCTCGAAAGATGCACCTGCACACCGAGCTGCTCCATGAGGACGGGCACCCGGTGGCAACGGGCGAGTTCTTCTACCTGCATGTCGATGCTGCGCTCGGCAAGGTCACCCCGATGCCGCTCGACCGCCACAAGCGCGTGCTCGAGATGCTCGCCGCGCACGCAGCCCTCCCACGTCCGAGCCACCTCGGTCGCGGTCTGGCAGCTCAGGCAGTCGGTGCCGATCCGAGGCCGAGAAGGCTGGATGGAGTGGCGGGAATCGAACCCGCATGACCAGCCCAGGAAGCCCGCCGGTGGCCACCGCATCTGACCAGGTCAAGGCAACCTTCGCAGGTCCTCTTTGTTTCAGGGCAGGCGAAGGCTGCCATAGCATCGTGGGATGAGCTGGCCTGAAGCGTTCGCGGTTGGTTACGCGGACTGGTCAGCCCAGATGACTGAGGATGTGCCGTTTTACGTTGAGCTCGCGTGCCAAGCCGACGGACTACTCGTCGAGTTGGCGGTCGGGAACGGTCGCGTCGCGATCCCGGTTGCGCGCGAGACTGGCCGGCGCGTCGTGGGGATCGACTCTTCGCCGGCGATGCTCGAACAGGCGCGGGGCGGTGCCGCCGAGGCTGGTGTGGAACTCGATCTCCGCCTCGGTGACATGCGCGACCTCGAGCTCGAAGAGCCTGCCGCGCTGGTCTACTGTCCGGCTCGCTCGCTCCTGCACCTGCCCACCTGGGCCGACCGTCGCCGGGTCTTTGAGCGTGTCGCCGCGACGCTGCGGCCGGGTGGGCGATTCGCCTGGAACGCCTTCGCCTTCGACCACCGGATCGCGGCACGCCTGGACGGGCAACTTCAGGACGGGCCGTTGCCCCACACCATCCGGTACGCCGTGGGGGCAAACCGGATCGACATCGTTCTTGACGGCGGCGGCACGAGCTCCCTCTGGTGGGCGACGAAGAACGAGTGGCTGGGACTCATTGACACTGCGGGACTCGAGATCGAGGCCCTCTACGGCGGCTTCGACCGAACACAGCTGGACGATGACAGCCGCGAGTACGTGTTCATCACGCGCCGTCCGTGAGCTCGATCGTGTAAGGCAAGCCCTGTGCCGAGGGCGGAGGATCTTTGCGGCTCTTGCCCGGTGTTGTAGGTGACCAGCCCTGAACTTAAGCCCCGAACGCCACCGTGCCGGCAGCCGGATCGACCCAGGCGCCGCGCTCCCGGTCGCCGCGTACGCCAGCGAGGAAGCCTGCGGCCTCTGCTTTGTGGCGAAGGTCCGCTCGGCGGGGATAAATCGCCAGATCGCGACCGCGTCGGGGTAGCGGGCCTGCCAGCGCCCCGACCGCAGTCGTCGGACGGAGCCGTAGTCGCGTCGTAATGCCATCTGCGCCACCGCCTCGGCCGAGCCTTGAGGGCGACGCTAGGGCGGTTCCGATACGCGTCACATCGTTGTCCACGGGCCCTGCATCACTCGTTCTTGCGCCTACGGCCTCTGACCTGGGTGATA